>JASGFP010000093.1:0-16753 GCA_047605445.1 Rhodoblastus sp. | reverse complement strand
CGTCACGCCGCGCGCGCTGGCTCTCGCGTCGACAACGCCGGCGCCCGTCGATTCCACGCCGATCGAGGTGGTCGCCCTGCCCGGCGCGCCGCGCCCGGGCGTCGCGCCCAAGGCCAATACGTCGGTCGTGTCGCGCGCGCCGGTCGGCCGGCCGGACTACGCAGCGCTCGTCGGCCGCGACAAGCTCGAATCCGAAAAGAAATGCCTCGCTACCGCGATCTATTTCGAATCGCGCAGCGAACCGGAAGACGGCCAGGCCGCCGTCGCGCAGGTCATCCTCAATCGCGTCGGCTCGGGCCTTTATCCGAATTCGATCTGCGGCGTCGTCTTCCAGAACCGCCAGCGCTACAAGGCCTGCCAGTTCTCCTTCGCCTGCGAGGGCAAGTCGCTGCGCGTCACCGATCAGGAGTCCTGGGGCACGGCGACGCGCATCGCCGAGGACGTGCTCGACGGCAAGACGTGGATCGCGGACGTCGGCGCTTCCACGCACTATCACGCCAATTACGTCCGCCCGCGCTGGGCGCGCCGCCTGACGAAAATGGACGTGATCGGCAAGCACATATTCTACCGGCTCAAGCCGGGGCAGACCTGAGTCTCACATGTGATGCGCAAGATCACTTGGCAGTGGCGGGATTAGGTGGGATTTGCCGGGACGATCCGGGCGGAGCCCTAGAAGAAGCGGGCGTCGGCGACGATTGAGAAGATCGCATGGAAAGAAGCGCTGCGCAAGATCACTTGGCAGTCGGCGCGCCTGGCGCCGGGAGCGCGCGGACGAAAAAACAGTCGGTTAGCAGGCGTGCCGGCGCGAAAGATGGAAATTAACGGCGGTCCCGCTAATTTGGCGACATCAGCGCGCGCCCCTAGCAGCGCTAGGGGCAAGGGGCATCTGGCCCCTCGGTGGCAGGAAGCCAAAGCTGGAAGTGAAAATCAGGTCTCAAAGGTCGTTTTGAAGCGATTTTAGCGGCCGTCAATCAACGATCGGCGTGCATCGGCCGCCCGTTTCGGACACGCACGAGCCTTCGGGGCGCTCAGGCCGTGGCTCCTTGTAGATAAATGCCTGGAATCCGTTGCTGCGATCGTCGCAGGATACGGTGAACTCGCGATTGAGGACTTCAGCGCCCCGGTTCGGAACAGTGAGGCCGGCCTTGTAGCAGGCGACGGCCGCTCGTCCGATCTTGAAAGGGTCCGCCCCCGTCAAAGCGGCGCCTGCGAGCCCGAGCGACGCGAAAAACTCGGCAGCGGGCGCCGGATTGTCGATCGTGACGCGAATTTTCTGCGGGCGCGCATCGCAGAAGAGCGCCATGCGATAATCGGGCTGGTCGAAATGCACGTCGGCCCCCGAGCGAAACTCAATCGTCGCGCCGGTCGCGGCGCCGATCTTGGCCGTGAGGGCATCGCATTCGTCCGCGCGCGCAGGCTGGATCATCAGGGAGGAAACCCAAGCTGCGATAAGCAGCGCACCCCGCCTCATGTCGCCCTCCTACAACCGATTGTCCCACCATACGACCGCGCCCATGACCTCGAAAGGCCCGTCGAGACCGGGGCGGAAAATCTCGATCGGATACTCGGCCATGTTGTCGGAAATGACGGCCATGAAGCCGTCTGTCAGGTTTCGCAACCGCTTCAGGCGCACGTCGGCGCCCTGGTAGAACACATAGACGTCGTCCTGCTTTTGCGGCGATCGACGGCCTTTGCGCGGCGCGGGCTTATAGGACGGCGGCTTGCGGTTGCGATCGAGGATCAGCAGCGCGCCGTCCTCGATCGTCGGCGCCATGCTCGACCCGGCCGAGCGCAGGCATTCGAGCCGCGCGCCTTCGCCGCCGATCTTGCGCAGGAACGAGCGCGGCATTTCGATCTCGTCGACCGCGCGCACGACATCGGCGATAGCGCCTGGACCGGCCGAGGCGCGCACGTCCATGACGGGAACCAGCAGCGCGCCCGAAGCGCCTGGCCGAGCCAGCAGGCCGCTGTCGCTGAAGAACCATGCAGGATCGTGGCCGGTGGCCCGCGCGAGCACCTCCAGCTTGTCCGCCGGCGGGATCGAGCGGCCGGAGCCCCAATCCTTGAGCGTGGAGGGCGAAAGACCCGTCCTGGCTGCGATCTCAAGCTGCTGCTGACGCGAGCCGAGCACCGCCCTCAGGCGGGTTTTGAGCGTCGTATCCACATCTTCGTGCGGATTTTCGCGCGGATTAGCAACCATGGTTGAAAATCCGTATTGACGACCTGCGCAAATCAGTCCACGAAATATCAGCCAACGATGATTGTTCTGGATGATATTTCGCGTGAGCCGATCCCGAGCCCCAATACCCGGCATGCACCCCGCCGACATCGTCGCCGCGGTGAAGAAGGCCGGCACCAGCCTGCGCCAGCTCGGGCTTTCCGGCGGCTTCGGCGAATCGACGCTGCGGGCGGCGCTGCACAAACAGCATCCCCGCGCGCAGCGGCTGATCGCTCAGACGATCGGCAAGCCTCTCCACGAAATCTGGCCTCAATGGTTCGACGTGACCGGCGCGCCCATCCGCGCGCCTCGCGCCGAAAGAACCACGACTCGCGTTCGAGAGTCGAATCCCCGCGTTCCCAGCCCTTCCAAAGCCGCGTGATCCATGCCGCAGACGATTTCCTACGCCTCTATCGACGCATCCAACCGCAAGCGGCCCATCGATCCCGACCACGCCACATGGATCGCCGCCTCGATCGAGGAAAAGGGCGGCGGCGTGGTCGGCGAGGGGCTCGAACAGCCCATTAAGGTCACACCGCGCGACGGCGGCTATCGCCTCGTGCACGGCGGTCACCGCCACGCTGGCATAGGCCTGCTCGGCTGGACCGATCTCGTGGTCGGCAAGCATGTCGTCGTCGAAGAGATGGACGATCTGGCGGCGGAGCTTTCCGAAATCGACGAGAACCTCGTCCGTCGCGAACTCAACGCGCTCGATCGCGCGCTCTTCCTCGCCGAACGGCGGGCGATCTACGAACAAATCAACAATGCGAGGGGGCACGGCGGCAATCGCAAGGCCGACAAACTCGAAGAGGCGAGCAAGTCGCAAAGTTTGCGACTTGGGTTTTCGCCCCGTTTCACCGTCGATGTCGCCGACAAGGTCGGCCTTTCCGAGCGCGCGGTGCAGCTCTCCCTGCAGATCGCCGAAAAGCTCGAACCGACGACGATCGAGGCGCTGCGCGGCACGAAGATCGAGCGCAACCAGCAGGCGCTGCTGGCGCTCTGCGACATGCCGGCGGAAAAGCAGCGCAAGGCCGCCAAGCTGATCGGCGCGGGCGAAGCTAAAACCGTCGCCGAGGCGCGTGTCGCCATTGGGCTCGACAGGCCGGCGGTGAACGATCCGCAAGCGCGCCTGCTGGCGACGCTGCTGGAGAGTTGGGAGCGCGCGGACAAGACGACGCGCGCCGGATTTCTGAAGGAGATCGGCGCGGCCCTGCAGAAGAAGGGCGCCGCGTGATGCTCGTCGCCGCCGTCTTCGTCGCCAAGGTCGCCGCCGCCCGTCGTGATCGTCGCGCTGGCCTTCGTCCTCTCGGCCGTCGCCCACCGCGTCCTCTCCCGCATGTGGAGGGCGTGATGCGCAAGCGTCGCGAGCGGAAAATCCGCGTCTCCCTGACATCGGCGGAATGGGCCGACGTGCGCGCGGCGGTCATCTACGCGCGTCAGAAGTGCGCGACGTCGTTTGCCGAGAACAAGGAGGCGATGGAGGCGAAATACCAGCGCCTCTGCGACCAGCTCGAAGAGCAGATCGTCGCCGGGCTGCGAGGCGTCCGCTGATGGCCATGCTCGCTCTTTGTTTCGAGATCGACGACGTCGAACGCATCGACGCCGCCAGCGCGATCATTCGTGGGGCTCGATGGCAGGATTCGACCCGCATCCCTGATGGCGAAAAGGCGATCGAATATGTGACCGCGCATCTCGTTCGCTCGCCGACGCAGACGATCATCATCGTCTCGCACAGCGGCGATGTCGTGGTTCCGCCGGCCGAAAACGCCAAGCCGTTGATCGACGGAAAGTTCGAGGCCCGCTGATGCGCGACTGGCTCTCTACCGCCGAATTCGCCGCGCTCGCGCTGCCGGGCCTGCCCGCGACGCAGCGCGGCTGGAACGAATTCGCGGAGCGCGAGGGCTGGCTGTCGCAAACCAATCTCGTTCGCCAGCGCAAGGCGCGCGGCGGCGGGCTGGAATATCACATTTCCCTGCTGCCGCAGGCGGCGCTGGCGCTCTACACGGCGCGCACGGTAGGCGCCGTCGCGCTTGGCCACGAGGACGCCGCCCGCGCCGCCGCCGAACCCGCCGCCGAGCAGCTCACCATGCCGGCCATCGAGACGCGCGACGCGAAACTCGCCCTCATCGCCGCCGCCGACCGTTTCGCGCGCGACGCCGCGCTTACCCGCAACACCGCCGATCGCCTGTTCTCGGTCCAATACAATCGCAGCGCGATCGAAATGGAGCCGTGGATCAGGCAGGCGGTGCGCGAACTCTCGCCGCGCACGCTCGCCCGCTGGCGCGCGGCCGCCAGACAGGGTGCGGCGAAGCTCGGCGTCGATCGCGGCGCCGCCCGGCGCGGCACGGGCGCGCTCGATGCGCCTGAAGTGCGCGCCTTCGTGCTCGGCCTCATCGCCTACCAGCCGCACATCACGGCGAAGCGCGTCGCCGACAATCTCGGCGCGAGATTTCCCGGCCTGACGCCGCCCGTCCGCACCGTCCAGCACGTTTTGAAGCGGCTTAAAACGGACGAAAAAATCGCGCTCACCGCGATCACCAATCCCGACGCCTTCAAAAGCAAATACGAGCTCTCCGGCGCCAATTCCAACGCCGTCGAGCGCCTCAACGAGCAATGGCAGATCGACGCCTCGCCAGCCGACGTGCTGCTCACGACAGGCCGCCATTCGATCTACGCCTGCATCGACCGGTTTTCGCGCCGCACGATCATTCTCGTCACCAAAACGCCGCGCGCCGACGCCGTCGCGCTGCTCATCCGTAAGGCGCTGCTCGCGTGGGGCGTGCCAGAGCGGATCAAGACCGACAATGGCTCGGATTTCCGCGCCAAACGCACGGTCGGCCTGTTCGCGGCGCTCGGCATCGAGATCGAAGTGTCGCCGCCCTTCACGCCGAAGGCGAAGGCGCATGTGGAGCGCGTCATCGGCACCTTCCAGCGCGATTGCGCGGCCGATCTGCCGGGCTTCATCGGCCATTCCGTCGCCGATCGCAAGGTGATCGAGGAGCGCAAGGCCTTCGCGAGCCGCCTCGGCGAGAGCGCCGACCATGTTTTTTGCGTCGAGATGGACGCGCAGGCGTTTCAGGCGCGTTGCGACCACTGGGCGGAAATTCGCTACGCGCATGCGCCGCACGCCGGCCTGAAGGGCGCCACGCCCGCCGCCGTCGCCGCCGCGTGGCCGGGCAAGTTGCGCCGCATCGACGACATTCGCGCGCTCGACATGCTGCTCGCGCCGATCGCAGGCGGCGACGGCCTGCGCATCGTCACCAAACGCGGCGTGCGCGTCGAGAACGCCCATTACCTCACGCCTTCGGTGCTCCCCGAGACGCGCTGTCTCGTGCGCATGGACCCCGCCGACCTCGGCCGCATCTGGCTGTTCTCCGAGGACGGCGCCGAATTCCTGGGCGAGGGAATCTGTCCCGAGCTCGCTGGCGTCGATCCGCAGAAAGCGGTCGCCGAAGCCAAGGCGATCAACCGCCGTCTGGTCGCGGAGAGCGCGGCCGAAATCAAGGCCGCGATGCGCGAGGTCAAGCGCGACAAGGCCGCCCTCGCCGAAGCGATTGCGCGCCGCGAGGCCGAAGCTGCGGGCAAGCTGGTCGCGTTCCCGCGCGCAGCCGAGACGCACACGACGCCGGCGCTGCAGGCCGCGGGCGAGGCTGTCGCCGACCATGTCGTCGCGCCCGCCGAAAAGGTCGCGCCGATCGCGGCGCCCGCCGTCCATCGCCTGCCCGAAACGAAGCAGCAGCGGTTTCGTCGCGCGCTCGCGCTGGAACGCGATCTCGCGGCCGGTCTCGCGCTCGCCACCGACGATGCGATGTGGCTCGGCGGCTATCAGACGACTGCGGAATATCAGGCGTTGCACGACGCCTACGAGGATTTCGGCGAGGCCGCGCTCAGGTAGCGCGTGGCGGCTTCACGAAACCGCCGCCGATGTTTCGGGCGGCGTCATGCGTAACCCCGCCGGCGCGTTGCGTCAGCCGGCGGGAAAACAAAACGGCCGCTCGTTGCAGCGAGCGACCGTCATGAAGATCAAAGAACATTGAAGGACGTCAGAATGTCAGACCAGACGCAAACCGTCAAACCGGCCTCCACGCTCGCGGCGTTGAAGAACGTCATGGGCGCGATGGAGCTCGTGCGCAAGCTGCAGGGCCGCAGCCCGCATCTGCCGAATCTCGGCGTGATGAACGGGCATTCCGGCCTCGGCAAATCTTTCGCGACCATCTACGTGCAGAACAAGACCGGCGCCGTGCGCGTCGAGGTCGGCGAGAGCTGGAACCGCCGCTCGCTGATGCGCGCGATCCTGCGCGAATGCGGCGCGCCGGACCCCAAGGGCTCGGCCGCCGACATGGTCGAGCAGGCGATCATGCTGCTCGGCGATCAGCCCGACCGGCCGCTCATCATCGACGAGGCCGACAAGCTCGTCGACAAGGGCCTGATCGAGATCGTGCGCGAGATCGCCGAAGGCTCGCAGGTGCCGGTGCTGCTGGTCGGCGAGGAAATGCTCCCCGCAAAACTGGCGCGCTACGAGCGCGTGCACAATCGCGTGCTCGCTTGGTATCCGGCGCAGCCCTGCGACTTCGCCGACGCCCGCAAGCTCGCCGATATTTTCCTCGGCGCCATCGCGATCGACGACGCGCTGCTCGATGACGTCCGCATCAAGGCGGAAGGCCGCGCGCGGCGCATCGTCGTGTCGCTCGTCGACATGCACGGCTGGGCGCGCGCAGCCGGCGTGCGCGCGCTCGACAGGTCGAGCTACACCGGCCCGAGCTATGCGGGCGAAGCGCCGAAGACGCGCGGCCGCCTGTCGCTGCTCGATGAGCGCGTCGCCACTGTCGTGCCCGACCGCAAAGGGAGGGCCGCATGAACCGGCCGTTCACGGTCCCCGTCGCGCTGCCGCGCAGCCCCGAACACTACTGGAAAATCGCGCGCGAGTTCGGCGCCAAGGGTTTCACGCTGGAGCAGCTCGCGGGCTGCACGAACGGCGTCGCCTATTCGACCGTCAAGAACTGGGTCTACGCGATGGTTGAGGCCGGCGCTATCGGGGCGGTCGGCGCGCGCAAGTCGTCGATCGGCTTGCCCGCGAAGATCTACGCGGTCGCCATCAAGGCGACGAAGGCGCCGGTGCAGCGCCGGCCCGACTATCAAGGGTCGCGCGGCCGCATCCAGCAGCAGCTCTGGACGGCGATGCGCACGCTGCAGACGTTTCGCCTGCCCGAGCTCGCCGCCAGCGCGGCGACCGAGGAATGCCCGGTCAAGCTGCGAACGGCCGAGGAATACGTGCGGCGCCTCACCCGCGCCGGCGTGCTGATCGTGGTCGAGCCCTACAAGCGTGGCGGAAACGGCCGCGGCGTCGGCGCCAAGGCCGGCGTCTGGCGGCTGAAGAAATCCGCCGACACCGGCCCGCTCGCCCCGAAGGTCTTCAACGCCACCGTCGTCTTCGACGCCAACAGGTCCGCGATCGTCGGACAGGCCGAGGTTTCCCATGCGCAATCCCGTTAACGTTACCGCGCGCGACAAAGCGCGGAGGAGCTGGGGCGACGCGCTGCCCGACTGGGTCGACGTGCTCGCCGAGGAATGCGACGCGCGCAGCGGCGTCGTGGTGGCGCGCCGCATCGGCTATTCCGGCGCCGTCGTCTCGTCCGTGCTCGCCGCCAAATACAAGGGCGACCTCGGCAAGGTCGAAGCCAAGGTGCGCGGAGCTCTCATGGGCGAGATCGTGCAATGCCCGGTGCTCGACGAGATCACCAAGGATCGCTGCATCGCGGAACAGGGACGCAAGTTCGCGGCGACATCGTCGACACGGGCGAAGCTCTATCGCGCGTGTCGTGCCGGATGCGCGCATTCGCGCCTCGGACAGGCCTTCGGCGTCGCCTCCGTCGCCGATATTTCGAGCGACGGCAAAATGCAGGAGGTCGCCGATGTCGCCTGATCTTCTCTCGGAGCGCATCGCTGAATTCCGCGCCTGGTTCGGCCGTTATTCCGCGACCGGCGTCGCGATCGCGCCGGAGGCGATGGTCGCCTACGACGCGCTCTTCGCCGATTTCGTCACCGAGGCGCGCAATCTCGAAGAGCGCATCGGAGCGATCGGCGCGACGGGCGTGCGCGGTCTCGACCACGTCGTCGCCGATCTCGCGCAGGAGACGCTGGCGACGGACGCCTTCACCGCGTCGATGGCGCGCACCAAGGAGCGGATCGTGCGCATGCGCGCCGCCCAGGACACCCGCGATGCGACCGAAAGAGCCGTCCTGGCCGGCGTGGAGGCCGGCAGGGTCGCGTTGTTCCCGATCACGCCGCGCTCTGTCTTCGGCCACGCTGCGCGCGCAGGCGACGTCCCGGTTGAGGCGGCGCTCGATTTCATCGCGGCCGCCACGCGCGACGCGCCGAAGTCGCGCTTCGACGACGCGCCCACGTTCGACACGCCGGAGGATTGCGCATGACCGCCGAAGTCACCCTCGAACACCTGTTCACGCGCACGGCGCGCGCCTTCGGGACGCGTCCCTGCGACATGCGCTCGCGGTGCGCCGATCCTAAGGCGCGGGATGCGCGGCTGGCCTTCTGCCGGCTCGCCATCCTCGCTGGCGCCGGCGATCTCGCGGTCGGCATGAAGCTCGGCCGCGACGCCGCCTTCGTGCGGCAGGCGGTGTGGAACGCCGGCGCGCGGTTCGACGCCGATCGCGACTTCGCCGCGCGCTATCAGGATGTCGAGCTCGAATGCGTCGTCGAGGCCGGCGTAGCGGCGCGCACGCTCTATCCGCTGCCGCTCGACAGCGACCCGCGCACGATCGCCGAGCGCCTCGTGCATAGCCCGCGCGAAGCCATGGCGGTCGGAACCGCCGACCTCGCCACGATCGGCGCGGCGTTTCTGGCGATCGACGACGAAATCACCTTGCTCCGCGCCGAGATCGCGGGGCTCAAAAAGACCCCTTCAAAGGATGTTGAACATGGCCAAGCAGCCTAAGTCGAAGACCCGCGCCGCCAATCTCGCGGTGCCGCAGAACGCCGACGAAGCGACCGCTTTCATCGGTCGCATCGGCATCGCCGAGCGCATGGTCGCGCGCATCGAGCACGACATGAACGACCAGATCGCCAAGATCAAACAGGCCTCGGAAGAGGCCGCGGCCGGCTACATCGCCGACAGCAAGGCGCTGACCGAGGGCCTGCGCATCTACTGCGACGCCAACCGGGACAAGCTGACCGACGGCGGCAAGGTGAAGTTTCACCAGTTCGGAACCGGCAAGGTCGAATGGCGCCACCTGCCGCCCAGCGTGCGCATGAAGACGGGCGTGAAGGCCGAGGACGTGATCGCCTGGTGCGAGGCGCAGGAAGATCATCCCGAATATGCCGAGCGGTTCGTCCGGACCAAGAAGGAGCTGGACAAGGATGCGCTCCGCTCGTCGCCGATGGCCGATGACATTCCCGGCATAATCATCGGCAGCGCGGGCGAGCAATTCACCGTCGCGCCCGTGGAGTTGCAGATCGAGGGAGGCAAGTGATGGCGACCGTCTACCAACAAATTCTCGACAATCTGAAAGCCGCCTCAGGCCCCAACGAGGTGCTCGACCGCGACATCGCGCAGGCGCTCATGCCCGAGGTGTATCTCGCGCACGGGCTCTCGACCGGGCAGTTTCCGTGGCGCTACACCGCTCTTGTCGACGACGCGGTTCAGCTCATCGAGAAAGCGCTTCCCGGCTGGTGGTGGAAGTGCGGCACATGCAGCGTCAGCGACGACGCCTGCATCGCGCCCGACTACAATTCGCCGATCCACGGCAAACGCCTGCACCGCGAATTCCCGCTCGTCTTAGCCTCGCCCTTCGACGAGGGCTTCGACGTCGATCGGCGACCGAGCGGCAACGTCGCGATTGCGCTTCTTGAAAGCCTCTTTGAAGCGCTGGTCTACATCGAGCAGAGGGCGAACTGATGTCCATCGCGCTCCACATGCAGAACGGCGATCTCGTCTGCCGCCTGTTCATGCGCTCATCGAAACTGCGCGTGCGCCGCGCCGTCGCCACCGACCGCCTCGATTTCGGCGTGCGGCTCGACCTCTTGCACCGTCAGCCGCTCGAAGCCCTGCGCACGCTGGGTCTGACGCAGGAGGCCGCCGCGCTCGCGGCCGACGCGAGGGACTGGGCCTGGCTCACCAAGGCCGAGCTCTCGCAGGCGCTCGACGCCGAAACCCGAACGCTGGGGGTGTTCTGATGCGCGAGCCCTTCGCCCTTCTCTCCGCGCTCGGCTTCGCCGCCGCCGCCGGCGGCCTCGCCGTGCTCTGGCCGACATGGCTCGGCTTTTCGGTCGCCGTGGTGTTCGGCCTCTTCGCATTCTGGCTCGTGCTTTCGCGCGACGTCAGTTTCGAGCAGGAAATCGACGCGCTGCTGCATGCTCACGCCGCCGATGCGCGAAAGGAGCAGCCATGACCGCGCCCGCGCAGATCGCGGCCATCCACACGATGCGCCGTCAGATCCCCGGCTTCTCGGAGGCCGACTATCGCGCCCACCTGCGCGAGGTCTACGGCGTGGCGAGCTGCAAAGAGCTCACCGACGGGCAGGCGGCCCGGCTCATCGCCGAACTCGCGAAAATGGCGCCCGCCGCCGGTTTCCGCGCCAAGGGCAAGGGGACGGGCAAGGCCGCGCGCGTGTCGGGCCATTTCGGCCGCGCCCTTCAGGCGCTGTGGATCGCGGCGTGGAACCTCGGCGTGGTCGAGAACCGCGACGATCGCGCGCTGCTCGCCTTCGTCGAGCGCCAGACCGGCCTCTCGCACACGCGCTTTCTCCACGATGCGAAGGACGCCGCGAAGGCGATCGAGGGCCTGAAGGCGTGGATCGCGCGCGAGGCCGGCGTCGCCTGGCCGTCGTCGGTCAACACGCTCGCCCGCAAGCGGGCGGTGATCGCGGCGCAGGCGGCGATCATGCAGCGGCGCCTGCCGACCTTCGATCCGGAAAAGCTCGGCGCGCTCGAAGGCTTCGGCGCCCGGCTCGCCGGCTATGACGACGCGACATGCGACCGTCTGTCGGCGGTCATCGGCCGGATGATCCGCCGCGACCAGGGCGGCGCACGGAAAAGGAAAGCAGCGTGAAAGACATCATCGCGCACTACAGCCCCAACATCCGATGGGGTAAGCAGAAGGTCGAAATCGTCTTCAAGGCTTGGGACTACTACGTCACGGCCTATGTCGAGATCGGCGGAAATTGCCTTGGCCACAGTGTCATGGAAACGGCGATCGGCAGCGTTTTCGAGACGCTCGAAGACGACGAGCACGGCCAGCCGAAAATCATCTTGAAGAGGCCGGACGGCAAGACGCTCGAATGCGTCGACGAAGAAAGCCGTGGCGAAGAGTGGCTTGCCGATATGTGCGTCTCGATGCGCATCGTCGACTGGACTCCGCCGACCGTCAACGAAGTCCGCGAAATGAACGGCGCGAAGCAGCTGCCTGACGGCGACCGGCCGTGGCAACCGATCTGAAAGGTAACGCCATGAAGAGAACCCTCGCATTCGCCCTCGCGCTCGCCCTCGCCAGCCCCGCCGCCGCCGCCCGGCTGGAGATCCATTACGCACCGGAAGAGAACCTCGAAAAGGTCGACGTCGCGCTGATCGACGGCGCGAAATCGTCGATCGACATGGCGGCCTATGTGCTGACCGACGTCGCGGTCATCGACGCGATCGGCCGCGCCGCGGGGCGCGGCGTGAAGGTGCGCCTCTTTCTCGAACCCAACCAGGAGCACGGCGGCGGATACGCCGCGGCGGCGCGCGAAAAACTGCTGGCGACGCCGGGCGTCGAGACGAAGCGCAATCCGCGCTCGGCATGGATGCACCTGAAATCCTATGTCGTCGACGGCGCGCTGCTGCGCATGGGCGCAGCGAACCTGTCGGCCTCCGGCCTCAAGCAGCAGGACAACGATCTGCTCATCACAGACGACGCGGGCCTCGTCGGACGCTTCGGGGCGCACTTCGAACGCATGTGGGGGCGGTGATGCGCTGGACCAAAGATCAGGATCCCGAAGGCTGGACCCTTTGGTCCGGTGAAATCATCATCGGCTTCGTGGTCAAGCGAACCACCGATGGTCGTTACGCTTGGCAAGTCTCCGGCTTCAGAGCCCGCCATACAGTCAAGGGCAGCGGCGAGTGCGTGAGCATGAGCGCCGCCAAGCAGGCGCTGCGCCGTGCATTCATCCAATGGCTCGGGAAAGCCGATCTCGCCCTGACGTCGAACAATTTCAGCGAGCGGGAGGCCTGACCATGCCGACGGTCGACGAGGACGGCCCGCGCTACATCCGCCCGTGGAATTCCGCGGCGGACCAGGCGCGCGCCCGCGCCGACCAGCAGAAGCGCGCGCTCGACTACGTCAAGGGTCTCTACGACGGCGCGATGACGGAATCGATCGCCGCGCAGCGCGCCGCCCGCGCGGCGATGAACACGCCCGATTTCGACCGTCTCTTCCTGCGCGCCAAGGGCCTGCACCTGTCGGCCTCGATCGCCGAGGCCGCCTACAAGAAGGCCTACGCCGCCTGGCACGAACTCGACCGCGCCGCGCGCCGCCTCGAGCGCCGCGACGATCGCCCGGAGATCCGCGCAGGACGCTCGAGCAACTGGCCGACGAGGCCGGCCTGTTCTTCCACGAGCGCCGCGACGCGCTCGACCAGCTCGAATCCGCCATCGCCAGCGGCCGCTCGAAACAGCCGATCGCCGCCCTGCAGATGCGCCGCTCGCGCCTGCCGGCCGCGAAAGCCATCGCCCGCGCGCTGAAGGCGCTGGCCGCCCACGCCGACGAACTGCCGCCGGCGCTGCGCGCGAAAATCGAGGGAGACGAAGGATGACGCAGACTGCGGTGCGCGCGCTGAGGAAGAAGCGCGATTTCGACGGCGAGCCCTGGCACAAGCTCGAACTCTATCCGACGCAGCCATGGGCGACGCGCGCATTGGTCGTCCACGTCCTGCCCGACGAGCAGACCTTCGGGACAATATGGGAGCCGACGGCCGGGCTCGGCCATATGAGCGAGCCGCTCGCCGAATTCGCGCGCGAGGCCGTGATCGCGACGGACGTCTACAACTATCCGCTCGCCGGCGGCGGCGACGCGGAGACGATCGTCGGCGTCGAGAGCTGCGACTTCCTCGATCCGGCCGTGGCGCGCGAGCGGGCGAAGTCGGTCGATTGGGTGATCATGAACCCGCCGTTCGGCCCGGCGCATCAGTTCGTCGAGCCGGCCCTGAGCGTCGCGCGCCACGGCGTCGCCATCTTGCTCCGCATCCAATGGCTCGAAGGAATCGAGCGCTATGCGCAGCTGTTCCAGCGCACGCCGCCCTCGTTCGCCGCCGCCTTCACCGAGCGCCTTTCGATGGTCGAGGGCGGGCTCGACGCCGCCACCAAGGGCGCGACGCTGCACGCATGGTGGGTCTGGCGTCGCGACCGCAACGGCGACTGGCCGTCCGCGCGCAACCGCGTGGAAATTCCCGTGCGCCTCATCCCGCCGGGCTGCGCGGCCATGCTGACGCGGCCGGGCGACGAGAAGCTCGCCGCGCGCTGCGTCCCCGGCTTCATCCCGCCGTCGACCATCAAGAAAGCCGGCAAGGCGCAACAAGCGATGGAGTTTGCATGAGCCGCGGCCCGATCATTTCCGACCACGCCCTGCTGCGCTTCTTCGAGCGCGCGGGCGGGCTCGACGTCGAGGCGGTGCGCCTCATGCTGTCGCGTTCGCTCGAACGCGCCAAGAAGGCCGCGACGAACATCGGCGGCGGCGATTACACGATCAAGGCCGACGGGCTGATCTACATCGTCGTCGACAATCGCGTCGTGACCACGTTCGCCGACACCGGCGCGCCGGTCGTTCATCGGTCGCGCGGGCGGCCGGAATGACGATATCGCGCGCGCATTTCCCGCCCCTGCTGAACGAGATCGCCGACGCCGCGGGCGTCGAGGCCGCGATGGCGCTCGTGCGGGCGAAGGGCGGCGCGCGCGTCCACATTCCAGGTCGCGCGCCGGACGGGCACTGGCTGGTCGATCTCATCGGCCGCGAGGCGGCCGACAAGCTCTGCGCGCATTTCCGCGTGCGCGACGGCGGCTCCTACATCAAGCTGCCGCTGGGGCCGAAGGCGCACTACGCGATCCAGCGCGAGCGCGTCCGCGAGATGCTCGCCGAGGCGATATCGACGGACCAGATCGTCATCGCGCTCGGCGTCTCGCGCACCTTCGTCGACAGCGTGCGGGCCGCGACGCCGGACCAGCGGCAGGGGCGCCTTTTCTAGCAGCCGGCCTTCGTGCAACATGCGCCCTGCGTGGCGGCGCCGCGGCCCGCCTGCGGGCCGGCAATTCGGGACAGCGCTCTTTCTAGGTTCGGGTCATCGATCAACGCCTTCTCGGAGGCGGGTCTCGACCCGGAGCGCCATGTGACCCTCTCGATTTTGACCCGCGCGGTCGTCGTCAACGTCCTTCTCGCCGTCATCTGTTTTCTCGCGCTGGTCGCCTCGTTCGCCCAAGCGAAGGCCGACGAGAGCGCCGCCGTGTTTTTCGTGCGCGAATACGAGGCCCGGGTGGTCTCCCGCGCCACGCCGGTCCGCAGGATCGCCCATGCACGCGGCGCGACCGCCGCGCCCCTCGCTTCGCTGCTCGCAGCCTCGGCCGCCCGCAACGGCGTGCCCTATCGCGTCGCCCGCGCCATCATGAAGATCGAGAGCGGCGGCCGCTGCCATGCGACCTCGCATTCCGGCGCCCGGGGCGCCATGCAGGTTCTGCCCGCCACGGCGCGGTCCGTCGGCGTTCACGGAAACCTGCACGATTGCGCGACCGGCATCGAGGCCGGGATGCGTTACCTGCGCCTGGTCATCTCCACCCACGGCCTCTCCTGCGGCGCGCTCTCGACCTACGAGCGCGGCGTCTACGCCCGCCCGCGCTGCACCGCCTACGGCCGCAAGGCCTTCCGTCTCGCCTCTCGCGGAGAATGAGCATGTTCGAGGTCGTCAATCACATCCTTCACCAGGATGGCCGTCCTGTCGCCCAGCGCCCTTCACCGAACCATGGCGGCGTCATGCGCGGGATCGATTTCCTGATCATGCACTACACCGGCGCGCTGAGCGCGGCCGGCGCCATCAACACGCTGACCTCGCCCGCAGCGAAGGTCTCGGCGCATTTCGTCATCGGGCCCGACGGCGCCGTGACGCAGCTGCTGCCCTGCAATTTCGTCGGCTGGCACGCCGGCGTCTCTTCCTGGAAAGGTCGCTCGGGCTGCAACGCTTTTACCATCGGCATCGAGCTTGCCAATCCCGGCCTGCTGCAGCGCACGGGCGCCGGCGGCTTCGCCACCCGCCTGGAGCACAAGCCCGTCGACCCGGCGAATGTCATCCTCGCCGAGCACAAGAACGGCGGTGGCGTGCAGCCTTGGGCGGCCTATCCCGAGGAGCAGATGCGGGCCGCGATCGCCGTCGCGATGGCGCTCAACGCGGCCTACAAGTTCAAGGACGTCCTCGGCCACGACGACATCGCCCCGCATCGCAAGACCGATCCGGGTCCGGCTTTCCCGATGGCAGCCTTCAAATCGCGCGTGCTCGGCCGGGCCGATGCACCGGTCAAGGCTGCTGCGAAGCCAGCCGCCAAGCCGGTCGTCGCGAGCAAGGTCAAGGCGGCCGGCAAGACGAGGAAGGTCGCGTGAGCCCGGACGACCGCACGCGCCTCAGATGGTGGCTCGGCGTGCCGGCCGTGTCGCTGATCGTCCTCGCACTCACGGGCGGCGGCTGCGCGCGCAACGGCCTCGGCGGCTACGAGCTCGCCCCGATTTTCCGGAGGTAGCGATGCAGGTCGATAGCGCGTCCGACGATCGCACCGTCAACAACACGCTGCGCCATCAATACCGCGTCCTCACCGACGAGGAAAAGGCTGCGATGCAGGCGATCAAGGACGAGGGCGCGGATTTCTTGCGGCTCATCCAGTCGCGTGGCGCAAGCCGCGAACTGTCGATCGCCGCGACGAAAATCGAAGAGGCCGTCATGTGGGCGGTCAAGCATATCACCCGGTAGGAACATACGATGGAAGACCAGAAGCCTTTTTACGCCTCCGCCACCATCTGGGGCGCCGGCGTCGCCGCCCTCGCCGGCGTCGCCGGCATCTTCGGCTACACGATCACGCCGGCCGACCAGGCGGCGCTGTCCGATTCGATCGCGCAGGTCGTGACGCTCGTCTCTTCGGTCGCCGCGCTCGGCGGCGGCGTCATCGCCATCTGGGGCCGCGTGCGCGCCTCGAAGACGATTGCGCCCAAGACGGGCGCGTGAGCGCGCTCGCCGCGATCCTCGGCGCACTGAGCGCGGTCGGCGACGCGCTCAAGGCCCTGTTCGGCTGGCTCGGCGTGCGGCAGCAGCAGCAGGCCGAGGCCGACCAGCGCGACGTGGGCGCGACGGCGGCCGAGGACGAAACGGCGCTCGACACAGCGGAGATCGCGGATGCGCAGGCCAAGGTCAATTCCGATCATCCTGACGTGCGCGATATCGCTCGCGAGCTGCGCGCAGAGGCAGACGCCGCCGATGGCGGCGGCCACGTCGCGGGCGACGGCGCCGGCGCAGCGCG
>JASGFP010000092.1:0-17091 GCA_047605445.1 Rhodoblastus sp. | reverse complement strand
CGGCCGCCTTCGCCGCGGCGACGATTTGCGCACGCGCCTCCTCCGACGGAACAAATCCTTCGAGCGTGATCGTCGTGCCGTCGAAATTCGCCGACCATGCATAGGGCGCGACGACAGGCGGATTGATGTCGGCCTGCGCGAGCGCAAGGCCCGGCGGCAATTGCTTCAGCGCCGCGAGCGCGGCGTCGTAGCGCTTCGTATCGAGGGCGTCGCCGGCGATCGTCAGCTTGCCGTCGCTGAGACTGGCCTTGCCCGCTGCGAGATCGCCGAGCGCTGCAAGACCCGCCTTGGTCCAGGCGAGGAAGCCGCCCGCCGCGCCGGCGCCGAGTTGCATGCGGTCGGCGATGGCGCGGCCAGGCAGCGCGTCGCGCGCGGCGGCGAGGATCTCGCTACGCGCGGCTTCGGAGGGAACGTGGCCTTCCAGCGTCACGCTCTTGCCGTCGCTGGCGGCGGACCAGACGTAAGGCGAAATCGCCGGGGCGGCGATGTCGTTCTTCGCGAGCGTCAGCCCGTTCGGCAATGTCTTCAATGCGCCGACCGCGGAATTGTAGCCCGCCATGTCTCGGGCGGCGCCGGATGTCGTCAGCGCGCCGTCGACGATGCCCGATGCGCCCTTGCTGAGCCAGGCGAGCGGCGTGATCGCCGCGACGGCCCAATCGGCAAACCCCGGCTTCGCGCCGCGCGCGTAGGCGAGCCTGTCCTCGACCTTGGGGGCCACGGTTCTGGCGGCGGCGACGATCTTCGCGCGCGATTCGGGATCGGGAACGGAGCCCGTCAACACAATCGCGTCGCCGTCGCGCGCGGCGGCGAAGGCAAACGGCTTCGCTTCGGCGGGAATCTCGACGCCGTTGGTCACGAGCCGGACGCCGTCGACGGCGTCGGCGACCGCGACCGCCCGATTCTGGTCGTCAGCGGAAAACGCCATGCCGCGCAGCGTCACATCGCGGCCGGCGACAGACACGGCGTTTCTGGAAAGTCCGGCCGTCGCGACCGCGGCGGCGGCGCGTTCAGTCAGGTCTTCCCGGATTTCATGCGGTTTCAGGACGATGGCGACGATGAAAAGCAGCACCAGCGGGATGAGACCCGACAACCATCTGTGAGGACGACACATGCTGAAACCCGGCGATATGAGAACGGCTAAGCCGCGCAAAAACAGGAGACTGGCGCGCAAAGTCGCACATGGCCCGTCACGCTGCGCGCAGTCGAAGGCGAGCATATCTTCGTGGGTGCGCTTGTCCATGCGCCGCACGGGGTCGGCGCGGCGAAAGCGGCGAATCGGACGTGGATAAAGTCGGGGCCTCGGTCAAACGCAGCCGGCGCCGTCGCCCGGCGGCTTTCGGTCCCCTGCGCAAGCGGCCGCAGCGACGAAACGAAAAACCCCGGCGCTTGCGCGCCGGGGTTTGAAGCGTTTGAGATCCTGTTTCTGAAATCTGGAGCGCGCCAGGCGCGCTCCAGGGAAATCAGAAGGCGCGGATCATGCGCAGACGGCCGCGGAACAGGTCCGACTGCGACTTGAAGGCCGGGAAGCCAGAGGCGATGAGGGCCGCATCGGAGCCCAGGCCCACCGGACGGCTGGCAATGCCGTGCATCCAGGTGAACTCGGTGCCGATTTCGAAGCCACGGATCGGGTTCCACGCGAGGCCGGCGGCCACGTCGAACTCCTTGTAGTTCGTCACGCCGGCGACGAACGAGCCCGTGCCGAACGCGATCGCGCCCGGGACCGGGTTCAGAGCGGCGTCGGAGTACTTGACCTGGTAGTAGGTCGCGGCCAACCACGACTTGACCGACGGGGTCCAGTAGTGGGTGAAGGCGCCGACCACCGCGAAGGACGTCGACTTGTCGCACGAGCCCGAGTAGGTGAACACGCAGTCGCCGTCGGTCACGCCTTCCTGCCAGCCGTTGCCGGAGGAGACGCGCGCGATGCCGACGCCGTAGTTCGTCGACGAGTAGACGCCGTTCACGAAGGCGAAGTTCGAGCCGTTGGTGTAGCCGACCGCGCCCTTGGCGTAGGTCGCCTGCAACCACAGATTGTCGCCGGGGGCGAGCATCGGCAGGTTGAACTTCACACCGCCCTGGACAGCGAAGCCGAGCGAGTCGGACTTGTTGAGCAGGCCGAGGTTCGCGACGCCCGGGATGACGCCGGTGGCGAAGCCGTTGTACAGGCCGACGCCGACGCGATGCAGCGCGCCCGACAGCTGGGCGGAACCCCAGGGCTGATCGACGCGGAGGTTCGCAACGATGTCAGGCATGCGGGTGCCGAGGAACTGCACGGTGTTCGGCGGGATCACGCCGCCCGCCGTCACGACGGAGGCAAACGAGCCGCGGCCGCGATGCGAGACTTCGTCTTCGATCGACAGGGTGGCCGAGAAGCCGCCGCCGAACGTCGCGGTGTAGGCCAGGCCGTTGACGGTCTGGTTCGAGCCGCGCAGACCCGAGTAGGTCGCCGCGTCCGCGTAGAAGTCGAACATCGACTGGATGCGGCCCATGGTGAAGCCGGCGAACTGGATGAAGCCCTTGTTCAGGACGGTCGATTCACGAGCGGCCTGCGTGCCGAGAGCCGGGTTGCCGAGCACCGTGTTCGACAGCGCGCCGGTGTTCGCGACCGCGCCCGAACCGAAGTACGAGTCGACGCGGACGAACGAACGGACCGTGCCCCACGGCGACTGCGTACGCGCGTCGAGTTCGACGCGGCCGAGAGCGCCCCACGACACCGCGTCACGCGACGCGCCGGGGATGATCGAGCCGGGAACGACGGTGCCGGCGAGCGTGCCCGCAACGGTCGTCGCGCCGCCAAAGGTCTGGCGGCTCGGAGCGTTGGAGACCGAGAGATCGGCCAGCACGAGGCCGCCGACGCGCAGGCAGGTGTCCGTGCCCGGGATGTAGAAGAAGCCGGCGCCGTAGGCGTCGCAAATCTTCACGTACTGCACCGGCGCAGCCTTGCGCGTCGGCAGGTCAGCAGCCTGGGCGCCAGCGACGGTCGCGAGGACCGCGGCGGTACCGAGGAGAAGGCTCTTGGCGACCTTCATGTGTTACCTCCAGATAGAAAGAAGCCCAGTCGGGCGGTTGCAACTTTTCTTCTTACGAACGGAACGCTGGGCCCCGGCTCCACTTCTCAGGGGATGGGCGGGAAAGCCTGGCGGGCTTTTCTGCACATCCTTGTGAGCGGGGTGGAACGGGCCCTGCTCGCAGAATGTTCATACGCCTCTTTTCGCCATGCTTGAAACCAAATCAGGCCAACAAAAGCCGTATCTGCCAATGCGTTGCATTCACGCCACAGTTTGATTGCACTGCACAACAGATCGAAAAGCCGTCGGGAAACAGTTCGTTAACCGCTTATCTGCGCGAAGAGTGCGAATTTGGCCACACTTTGGCTCCTGCCGCGGGGATCCTGCGTTGCGACCCCGGTTGCGCCGAAGTCCGGAAAGGTCTGTCGCCACCGGCGCCTTCCTGTTGGGCAGACGCTATTCCCCGCGCGTTCGACGACACGGGAGCGCAGACGTCCCGTGGACGCTTGCCATTCCGGCGCCGGCGGGGCATATCACGCGGGCGCGGCGGGCGTTTCGCCGCAGCGACGGAGACGTGGCCGAGAGGCTGAAGGCGACGGTTTGCTAAATCGTTATAGGGGAAACCCTATCGTGGGTTCGAATCCCACCGTCTCCGCCAGCCGCGCCCGCTTTCCCTGAATCGCCGATATGTCCACTCCCGGACGCGTCGTCCGCGGCTCCCTGCTTCAACATCCCTCATGAGGAACCGTCCACGCGATTGCCGGCTCGCCATGCCGCATCCGGTCGTAAGGCGAGCCATGCGTCCTGGACCGCGACATCAGCGGCTCCCGCGCGGAGGTCCGCCAGAGCCGGACCGGCGGCCCCGGCACGAGATCGATCCATGTATTCGCTGCAGAGCGATAGAAAATATACTTCGAAACTCGCAAATATATTGTATTTCTGGTCTCAATCGGAATCGCGCGCGGGCGCGCGCAGGCCCCTCTCGCCGACGATACAGGGGCGCGACGAACCCGATGCCGCAACGTGCGTTGGACGTCCGACGGCGCCCGGCGCCGCCGCGCGATTGCGACGCGTCGGGAATCAATGGCAATAGAGACTGGTCCGCACGCGCCATCGGCGCGCGGATGCGGGGAACGAATCGGTTGGGAATGTTGCGACCTCTGGCGGCGATCTGCGTCTCCGCGCCCCTCGCGTTCGCTTCGGCGCTGACAGCGCCTGGCGCTGGCGCGCAAGGCGTGGGCCCGCCGCCTCTGCCGCCTCCGCGCCCTGCCCTGCTCGGCCAGCCCCAGACGACGACGCCCGCCCCGCAGAGTTCATCCCCAAGCGCTGTGGACGAACCGCTCGATCTCGATCATCCCCCCATGCTGCCCGCTGCGAGCAAGGCGCGCATGAGCGAATGCGGTCACGAATGGGCGGCGATGAAGAAGGCGGGCAAGGACATCGACATCCGCTGGCGCGACTTCGCGAAACAGTGCCTCACACGCTGACGCTGTCGCGCGACTTCGGGAGATGGCTTCGACGCGCCTGATGCGGCCTGCGCAGACCGTGACGACATTCAAGCGCGCGCTGCGCCATTCGGCCGTCGCGCAAGACCCGGCGCACGAGAGGCGAACGTGGCCTGCAAAATGAAATGTCCTCCCGACCGTTCGATCGAGAGGACATGAGTTTCAATCGCGGAAGTGTCGCGACCGAAGCGAACGCCGAACCAAGTGCGACCGGGCATTGGCGCCCGATCGCAAAAGGGACGCTCTTTGCGGCTCGCTTCAGTTCGACTCGGTCGGAGCCGGAGCAGCAGCTTTCTTGACGGCCTTGCGCGCGCCTTTCTTGGCGGCCTTCTTGGCGCCTTTCTTGGCCGCCTTCTTGACGGACTTCTTGGCGCCTTTCTTGGCGGCCTTCTTGACGCCCTTCTTGACCGCCTTCTTGACGGACTTCTTGGCGACCTTCTTCGAAGCGGCCTTCTTGGCGCCCTTCTTCACCGCCTTCTTGACGGTCTTCTTCGCAGTAGTTTTACGCGCACCCTTTTTGGCGGCCTTCTTGGCGGCCGGCTTACGCTTCGTGGTTGCTTTCGCCATCTTGTGTCCCCTTATCGAGTTCGCCGGCATGAAATCGCGAGCCGGCAAGAGGCCTGATTAGCGTAGCGTGGTTAACTACTCGTGCAAGAGGCGGCGCCGCGAGACGCAAGCAAACAGCGCGCTAGCGACGTTCAAAGCGAATGCGAAACACGCGAAGACTCGTCTCGACTCATCTCTTCTCCACACTGAAAGCGCGTTCGACAGACGATGTGCGCAGCGTTGCTCCGAAGCGCTTCGCTATCGTCCGCGCTCATAGTTTTGTCTCCTCGCATAGTCGCGATTTGTGAAGTTCAACGCTCGGGCGGCGGAAAGCCAATTGCTCGATTTTCTCATGATTTTCTAGGGTCATAACGTGATCGCGCTATACTGTGTCCCATCGCCCGCGCGCTCTCGCCAATGTGCCCGCGCGGCTCGTGTCGCGTTCGCCGGCAGGTTCGCTCCGCAGCGCAGCAAGCGCATGCGACACGAGCTTGCGCATACGCGCGCCGCTCCGACGAGCGTGCGCGGATCGGCGTCGGAACCGAGGCGAAAATATTTTTGTGCGAAGCTCGTTTTTTATCCTTCGCGCGTCATCGAAATGCGCTGTCGAAGGATCGAATCGCGCGAATCGGTCGAATCGTCGCGACTCGATTCGCGCAAAGACTGATGTCGTCAGATGCCGAGTTTGCTCTTGAGCAGCTCGTTCACCGATTGCGGATTGGCCTTGCCGCCGGTCGACTTCATCACCTGGCCGACGAACCAGCCGAGCATCGTCGGCTTCGCCTTCGCCTGTTCGACCTTGTCGGGATTGGCGGCGATGATCGCGTCGATCGCCTTCTCGATCGCGCCTGTATCGGTCACCTGCTTGAGGCCGCGACGCTCCACGATGTCGCGCGGGCTCGCGTCGCGCTCCTCGCCGAACATCAGCGCGAGAACGTCCTTGGCGATTTTGCCGGAGATGACGTTCTCCCCGATGAGGTCGACGAGTTCGGCGACATGGGCGGGCGGCACATGCGTCTGCGCAACGCTGAGGCCCGACGCATTCGCCAGCGCGGCGATGTCGCCCGTCACCCAATTGGCGACGATCTTGGCGTCGCGCGTCTTGCCGCCCGCGGTCACGCAGGCCTCGTAATAGTCGGCGACGTCGCGGTCGGCGACGAGCACGCCGGCGTCATAGGGCGGCAGGCCGTAGTCGGCGATGAAGCGCGCGCGCTTCGTATCGGGCAATTCCGGCAGCGCGCCGGCCAGTTCGTCGACGAACGCCTGGTCGAATTCGAGCGGCAGGAGATCGGGATCGGGGAAGTAGCGATAATCGTGCGCTTCTTCCTTCGAGCGCATGGCGCGCGTCTCGCCACGGCCGGGATCGAACAGGCGCGTCTCCTGATCGATCGAACCGCCGTCTTCCAGAATGCCGATCTGGCGGCGCGCCTCGACGTCCACGGCTTGTCCGATGAAGCGGATCGAGTTCACGTTCTTGATCTCGCAGCGCGTGCCGAGGCCGTCGCCCGGGCGGCGCACGGAGACGTTCACGTCGGCGCGCAGCGAGCCCTGCTCCATGTTGCCATCGCAGGTGCCGAGATAGCGCAGGATGGTCCGCAGCTTCGTCACATAGGCGCGCGCTTCCTCCGCGCTGCGGATATCCGGTCGGGACACGATCTCCATCAGCGCGACGCCCGAACGGTTGAGATCGACGAAACTCGAATCCGGCGACTGGTCGTGCAGCGACTTGCCGGCGTCCTGTTCCAGATGCAGCCGCTCGATGCCGACCTTGATCTGCTCGGTCGGCGAGACGTCGACGATCACCTCGCCCTCGCCCACGATCGGGTTCTTGTACTGCGAGATCTGATAGCCCTGCGGCAGGTCGGGATAGAAATAGTTCTTGCGGTCGAAGATCGAGCGCTTGTTGATCTCGGCCTTGAGGCCGAGGCCGGTGCGCACCGCCTGCTTCACGCATTCCTCGTTGATGACCGGCAGCATGCCGGGCATCGCGGCGTCCACCAGCGACACGTGCGAATTGGGCTCGCCGCCGAATTCGGTCGAGGCGCCGGAGAAAAGTTTGGACTTCGACGTGACCTGCGCGTGGATTTCCATGCCGACGACGATTTCCCAGTCGCCGGTGGCGCCCTTGATCAGCTTGGAAGGTTTGGCCTGCGCGTTCATCGCGTCCCCGTTGCGTGGCTGAGGTGATTGGCCGGTCTTTTAGCGCCTTTCGGCGGGAAGCGACACCTTCGCGCGCAGGCGCCGCGGCGGGCACGGCCATTGCCAGGCATTTCCGCGGATTGCCGGAGTCGCAGCGGATTCCGCGCCTTAACCGGGCCATCGCTGCGCGGGCTTGACTGTGACGGCGTCATGCCCGCCTTTCGGCTCGGGCGCCGCGCGGCGCGCCCGCGTTGTATGAATGAGCGAAGACCCTATCCATTCGGCCGGCGACGCCCTGCGGCAGGCGATCCTTTCCGCCCTGTGCGAGATGGAGGCGCGCCTCTCCGCAGATACAGTGAATGCGCGCGACGTGCATCTCGCGCGCCGCGCCGCCAAGCGCGCGCGGGCGCTCGCACGGCTCGCCCCGCCGGAACTCGCCGCTCTGGCCGCCAACACCCGCAGGACGGTCGACTTGACCCGCCGCGCGCTCGGCGAGGCGCGCGAGGCCGAGGTGCGCGCGGCGACGCTCGCCGGTCTGAAATCGCAGCTCGGCGGCGCGCACGAAATGCTCGACCGCCTCGTCAGGCGCGATGCGCCGGAGAATGTCGCCGCGCCGGATGTCGCTGCGCTGCGCGAGGACATTGCGGCGCTCGTCCGGGACTGGCGTCTGTGCGAAACGCGAGGCGGGCTCGACGAGATCATCGGCGCCGCAGCTTCCACTTATCGCCGCATGCGCAAGCGCGCCAAGGCGGCGCGGAGCGGCGACGCCGCCGCCCTGCATCACTGGCGCTCGGCGGTTGTCGAGTTTGAATACGACGCCGACTTCCTCGCGCGTTTCGCGCCCGGCATGAAAGCCGCCAGCCGCGAAGCCGACAGGCTGCGCAAGCATCTCGGCGACATCAGCGACCTCGATGATCTCCGCGGATTTGTGGCGGAGCAAGGCGTCGGCGAAACGGATCGCGCCGCTCTCCGCCATCTGGAAAAGGCGAGCATTGCGCGCCGCGCGCGGCTCGCCGCCCGCGCCTTCGAACGCGCCGACGCGCTCCTGGACGAGAGACCTGCGCAATGGGTCAAGAGGCTCAGGCGAGCTTGCGCGCGATGAGGCGGCTGACGGCGCCGACGGCAAACGCGCCGACAGCCAACGCCAGCGTCGTCGTCATCCCGGCGCCCGCTTCATTGCCGCGCAGGGAATTGGCGATGGCGAGCAGAACGAACAGGACGGCGATGGCGTAGAAGATAAACCCGAGAACCGCAGCGCAGGCGACCAGCACGGCTCTCGAGAATTCCATCACGCCCACCAGGCTTTGGGTTGCTCTATTTTTGGCGCAGCCTTCTCGATCGCGGCGCCGAGCGAAAACAGCGTCTCCTCCTCGAACGGTCGGCCGATCAGCTGCAAGCCGAGCGGCAGGCCATCCGACGCGAGACCGCCTGGCACGACGATGCCCGGCAGGCCCGCCATGTTCACCGTCACCGTGAAGACGTCGTTGAGATACATTTCGACCGGATCGGCCGAACCCTTCTCGCCGATGGCGAAGGCCGTCGAGGGCGTGGCGGGCGTCAGGATCGCGTCGACGCCCGCATGGAACGCCGCCTCGAAATCCTGCCGGATCAGCGTGCGGATTTTCTGCGCGCGTACATAATAAGCGTCGTAATAACCGGCCGACAGCACATAGGCCCCGATCATGATGCGCCGCCGCACTTCCGCGCCGAAACCCGCCGCGCGCGTGTTCTCGTACATGCCCACGATATCCTTGCCGGGCTTGCGCAGGCCGTAGCGCACGCCGTCGTAGCGCGCGAGATTGGACGAGGCCTCAGCCGGCGCGACAATATAATAGGCCGGCAGCGCGTGGCTCGTGTGCGGCAGCGAGATGTCGACGATCTCGGCGCCCGCAGCCTTCAGCCATTCGACGCCCTTCATCCAAAGCGCGTCGATTTCGGCGGACATGCCGTCGAGCCGGTATTCTTTGGGAATGCCGATCTTCTTGCCTTTCACGGATGCGCCGACAGCCGCTTCGTAATCGGGCACGGGGCGATCGACGGATGTGGAATCTTTCGGATCGAAACCCGCCATCGAGCGCAGCATGATGGCGGCGTCGCGCACGTCGCGCGCGATCGGGCCGGCCTGATCGAGCGAGGAGGCGAAGGCGACGATGCCCCAGCGTGAGCAGCGACCGTAGGTCGGCTTGATTCCGACCGTGCCGGTGAAGGCGGCGGGCTGGCGGATCGAGCCGCCGGTGTCGGTCGCGGTGGCGCCAAGGCAAAGATGCGCGGCGACGGCGGCGGCAGACCCGCCCGACGAACCGCCGGGAACGATCTTGGCTTCGCTCCCGTTGCGCCGCCACGGCGACACGACGGGCCCATAAGCGCTCGTCTCGTTGGACGAACCCATGGCGAATTCATCGAGATTGAGCTTGCCGAGCATGACCGCGCCATCGCGCCAGAGCTGGCTGGTGACGGTGGATTCGTAATGCGGTTTGAAGCCTTCGAGAATGCGGCTCGCCGCCGTCGTCTCGACGCCCTCAGTGCAGTAGAGATCCTTGATGCCGAGCGGCAGGCCTTCGAGCGGCCGCGCCTCGCCCTTCGCAAGGCGCGCATCGCTCTCGGCGGCGGCGGCGAGCGCGCGCTCCGGCGTCTCTTTCAGATAGGCGTTGAGCGCGCGTGCTTTCGCAACGGCGTCGATATGCGCCTGCGTGAGTTCCGTCGCGGTGAAAGACCTGGCCTTGAGGCCGTCGCGCGCGGCGGCGAGGGAAAGGCGGGTGAGGTCGCTCATGACTTACTCCACCACCTTCGGCACAACGAAGAAATCGTCCTCGCGCTCCGGCGCATTGGCGACGACGTCGGCGGCGATGAAACCGTCCGTCACTTCATCCTGGCGCATGCGCAGGTGCATCGGCAGCACAGAGGTCATCGGCTCGACGCCATCGACGTTCACCGCGCCGAGCGCTTCGACGAAGGAGAGAATGGCGTTGATCTCGCCTTGCAGATGTTCGACTTCCTTGTCCTCGACCGCGACGCGCGCGAGATGCGCGATGCGGCGGACGGTGGCCTGATCGACGGACATGCGGGCTCCGGACTGGCGCGGGCTGGACGCGAGCCCCGCGCGACAATTCTATGGGACGGTGCTGGAAATCTCCGACACCGCGGGTGTCGGATATATCCGACATCACGATCCGGCGCCCTATAGCATTTACGGCTTTTGCAGCGCAAACATGCCTCAGCCCGCCTGCAGCCGTTCCTTGAAAAAGGCGATCACCCGCGCTTCCGCCCGTTTCGTCGGTCCGTCGGGATCGGAATCGTTCAGATGCACGGTAAGCACGGAATGCGGATAGGTCGTCGCCTGCGGATTGGTCGCCATGTCGTCGATCTCTATTCGCTCGAAGGCCTCGCCGAATTCGCGGGCGTAGCGTGCGAAACGCGCGTCGCCGACATGCGGATCGCCCTTGAAGCGCAGGCCGATCATCGACAGGCCCTCGGTCTTGAACCGCTCGCGCGCGCAGGAAATTTCCTCCGGCGATGCGTCGATCGCGCGACGCCGCGACGCAGTAAGCGTGAAGGGAACGGAAGGCTGCGACAACACCGGCGCGATCACGGCGGGCTCGGTCATCATCGCCAGCGCGAAGCCGCCGGTCAGGCACATGCCGAGCGCGCCGACGCCGGGACCGCCGCATTCCGCGTGCGCCTTTCGCGCCAGGGCGCGCAGCCAATCCACTACAGGGCTCGAGCGATCGGTCGCCCAGACCGAAAACGTCCGCCGCATGCAGATCGTCTGGACCAGCGACTTCATCACATAGCCCGAGGAAACCGGCCGCTCCGGCTCGCCGAACAGGCTCGGTAGATAGACGCTCATCCCCGCCTCGGCCACGCGATCCGCAAAACGGATCACAAGCGGATGCAGGCCGGGAATTTCATGGACGATGACGACAGCCGGGCCCTGCCCCCGCCTGTAGACATCGTAAGTGAAACCGCAGGCCGAGAAGGCGGACTTCTCGTAGGGCGCAAGAGTCGTTCCCATCGTGTCCTGTCAGTTCGAAACCGTGACGCCGAGCGCCGGCGCGATCAGAAGCCCGACCGAATCGACGGCCAGATGCGCCACCATGCAGGCGACGAGATCGCGCCGCCATAGATAGACCAGCGTGAAGAACCCGCCGCCGACAAGCGGCGTGACGATTGCGCCCATGCCCCAGAAGGGCAGATGCGCGGCGACGAAGGCGGCGAGCGCGATCAGCGCGGCGAGCCAGCGCCGGCCCGTCAATGCGGTCAGGCGCTCGATGGCGAAGCCGCGATAGAGCGCCTCCTCCACCACGCCAGCCGTTATCAGCATGAACAGCCGCAGCCAAAGCGGCCATTGCAGAATCTGCGTCGCCGGCGTCTTGGCGTCGAACAGCCCGTTTTTCCACAGCACGAAGGCGATGGCGTAGAGGCCGATATAAACGGAAGCCCCGACCGCCAGCCCGAAAAGGATCGAGCCGACGCGCGGCCGCACGAGCCCGACGGCCGACAGCGGCAGCCGGTCGCCCCGGAGGTGACAGGCGAGCGCCGCGGCGAGCACCAGCCACATGGTCGATTGCGCCACGAAAACGGAAGCCGCGCCCGAGCCCGCCAGCAGGTAGAGCTTCTGCATCGGCGCCGTCGCCATCGCCAGCGGTCCGAGGAGCGCGCAGGCGAGGCCGGCGATCGTCCAGAAGCGCGTACGGGCGCCCGTGTCGGTTGCGTGATTCATTGCGCCAGCATAGCCGGTCCCGACGAGACGCGCGCACATCGCGAGCCCCGCATTTGACTATGTGGCGCAGACGCGCGACAGCCGAGGCATGACGCAGGACACCGGCAAGGCCGCGCCCAGACCGCCGAAAGCCGAAGCCAACGTGATCGACCTCGCCGCCGTGCCCGCGCGGCTGAAGCGCTTCGACCGGCTGATGGGGATCGACCTCGGCACAAAGACGATCGGCCTCGCCCTGTCGGACGTGGAGCGCAGCCTCGCCTCGCCCCTCGAAACCCTCGCGCGCCGCAAGTTCACGCTCGATGTCGAGGCCATGCTGAAACTCGCGGCGAGATTCGAGGTCGCGGTCTTCGTCATCGGCCTGCCGCTCAACATGGACGGAACGGAAGGCCCACGGTCCCAGGCGACGCGAGCCTTTGTGCGCGCGGTCGCGCCCAAGACGGAAATTCCCTTCGTCTATTGGGACGAGCGTCTGTCGACCGCCGCCGTCACGCGCGAACTGATCGCGCAGGATGTGTCGCGCGCCAAGCGCGCCGAAGTCGTCGACAAAATGGCCGCCGCCTACATTCTCCAGGGCGCGCTCGACCGGCTGCGCGCAATCCTTTCGACGAATTGATCGCCACATCTTCTCTGTAGTTGCAATTATCGCGTCAGCAACTCATAGTTGCGTTATTGATTTGGGGAATTTCATGAGTCGCCGAAAGCTCGAGGTGGCCGCGCCACGCAGCGCCGACTTGCCGACGCCGCGCGAACGCGAGCGCGAGGACATGCTGCGCTACATCTCCGGAATAACCGGCGAACTCGCAGCCATGGCCGGCGCGGCGCACATGCCGATGCTAACCTATTTCCTCAACATGGCGCGCGTGGAAGCGGAGATGCAGTTTCATCAGACGCCGGGGTCGCGTCGCGGCTGAAAAACGCGCCGCAAACCTCGATCACACGTCCCGCACCGCGAGCGACACCCTGTTGCCGCCGTGGCGCGCAAGGCGGCCGTCCATTTCCAGCTCCAGCAACGCGGTATGCACAGCCTGCGCCGGCAATGCGGCTGCGCGCATGAGATCGTCGACGCCGATCGGCGATGGCCCGAGCAGCGCGCTCACACGGTCGAGCGCGGCGTCCGCGTCGCACACCGGCGCCTGGGCGTGCGCGAAAGTCTCGCGCGCCTCGTTCATCTCGTGATCCGGCAGCGTATGCGGCGCCGCGTTCGCGCCGACGTCGAACAGATCGCTCTCGTCCCACAGCGGTTCGGTGCGCGCGAGCCCTGCCTCCTCGCCGAACAGATCGGCGCGCGGCGCGCCGCCCTCGATCATTGGCAGGATGACCTCGAAAACGTCTTCCGCCCGCGTGCACAGCGTCGCGCCGGAGCGCAGCAGATCGTTCGTGCCTTCGGCGCGCGGGTCGAGCGGCGAACCCGGCACGGCGAAAACCTCGCGCCCCTGTTCGCCCGCAAAGCGCGCGGTGATGAGCGAGCCGGAGCGGCGCGCCGCTTCCACCACCACCGTCGCCAGCGCAAGGCCCGAGACGAGCCGATTGCGGCGCGGAAAATCGCGGCCGCGCGGCTCCCATTCGTGCGGCATCTCGGAAATCAAGGCGCCGCTCTCGCAGATCGCCTGCGCCAGTTCGCCGTGTTCGGCCGGATAGAGCCGCGCCTGCCCGCCGGCCAGCGCGGCGATCGTGCCGCCCGCAAGGCTCGCGCGATGCGCCGCCGCGTCGATACCGCGCGCCAGCCCCGAGACGACGACGATCCCCTCTTTCGCCAGCACACGCGCCAGCCGCTCCGCCATCGCGAGACCGGCGGCGGACGCATTGCGCGAACCGACGATGGCGACGGCAGGCCGTGTCAGCGCTTCCGCCCTGCCCCGCACGGCGAGCAGCGGCGGCGGGGAATCGATGGCGCGAAGCGTCGCGGGATAATCGGCCTCGCCCAGCGCGATGTAGCGCACGCCGGCCCTGCCCGCCGCAACGATCTCGCGTTCCGCCTCGTCGCGCGCAAACAGCCGGATCGCGCGTTCGCCCTTAGCCTTGCGCAGCAGATCGGGAAGAGCCTCCAGCGCCGCGCCCGCGCCGCCGAACTTGTTGACCAGCGCGCGAAAGGTGCGCGGCCCGACATTGTCGCAGCGGATCAACTGCAGCCAGTCGAGCCTCTGCGCGTCGGTCAGCCGCAGGCTCATCCCTTCTGGCCGATCTTGCTCTCCGTCCCCATGCGCAGACGACGGATGTTTTCACGGTGCTTCCAGAAGATCAGGACCGTCATGAGGACGCTCAGGCCGAATGGCCCGGGGGCGCCGAGGAAATAGAACGCAAGTCCCGTCGCCAGGCTGGCGACAAGTCCCGCAAGCGAGGAATAGCGCGAGGCAAACGCAACCGCCAGCCAAACGACCGCGAACACCAAAGCCGCGCGCCAGTCGAAACCAAGCGTCACGCCGAGAAATGTCGCGACGGCCTTGCCGCCGCGAAACTTCAGCCACACCGGATAGAGATGGCCGAGAAAGGCGCCGAAACCCGCCGCCAGCGCGACGCTCGGTCCGAATTTCGCGGCGATCAATACGGGGAATGTGCCCTTGAGCGCGTCCAGCACGACGGTCGCGGCCGCCAGATCCTTGCGGCCGGTGCGCAGGACGTTGGTCGCGCCGATATTGCCGGAGCCGATCGAGCGCAGATCCGCCGTGCCGAAGGCCTTCGTCAGAACGAGGCCGAACGGAATAGAGCCGCAGAGATAGCCGAACAGAAGAGCGATCAGCAGCGTGGCGCCGGCGATTTCGGTGAGGAACGTGAGGTTCATGCGCGCCCGACTTTATATTGCAGCCGGAGCCTATTCGTAGGCGACGGCGCCGGCAACCAGCGTCATCTTCACCCGTCCCTGCATCCGCGCCTCGTCGAACGGCGTGTTGCCGCACTTGGAATGCAGCTTTTCGGGATCGACGACGAAGGGCTCGTCCGGGTCGAATCGGATGACATCCGCAGGCGCGCCGGCCGCAAGCCGGCCTTGCGGCAGTTTGAGGATTTCCGCAGGCCGCGAGGACATGGCGCGCAGGAGCTGCGGCAGGCCGATGTCGCCCGCGTGGACGAGGCGAAGACCCGCCGCCAGCATCGTTTCCAGCCCGACCGCGCCGAACTCGGCCTCCGCGAACGGCAGGCGCTTGGTTTCGACGTCCTGCGGATCGTGATCGGAGACGATCACGTCGATCAGCCCGCTCGCCACGGCCTCGACCAGAGCGCGCCGCGTTTCTTCGCGCCGGAGCGGTGGGCGCAGCTTCAGAAAGGTGCGGTAGTCGCCGATGTCGTTTTCGTTGAGCGTGAGATGGTTGATCGACACGCCGCAGGTGACGGGCAGGCCAGCCGCCTTCGCGCGCGAAATGATCTCGAGCGATTGCTCGCAGGTGACGCTGGCGGCGTGATAGCGCCCGCCGGTCAAAGCCACGAGACGCATGTCGCGTTCGAGCACGATGGCCTCCGCTTCCGCCGGCACGCCGGAAAGACCAAGGCGCGAGGCGAGTTCGCCCTCGTTCATCACGCCTTCGGCGAGATCGCGCTCCTCGGCGTAATGCACGATCAGCGCGTCGAAATCGCGCGCATAAGATAGAGCGCGTCGCATCACCTGCGCATTGCGCAGCGAATGGCCGGCGTCGCCGAAGGCCACCGCGCCGGCTTCGAGCAGCAACCCGAACTCGGCGATCTCCTTGCCTTCGCGGGCGCGCGTCAGCGCCGCCATCGGAAGCACGCGCACGCTGCCGGTGTCGCGCGCGCGACGCTTGAGGAAATCGACCACGGCGGGATCGTCGACCGGCGGATTCGTGTCGGCGCGCGCAACGATGGTCGTCACGCCGCCGATCGCCGCCGCCGCCGTCGCGGTGGCGATCGTCTCGCGGGCTTCCGCGCCCGGTTCGCCGACGAAGGCCTGCATGTCGACGAGACCCGGCGCGACGACGTCGCCGGCGCAATCCACCACGCGCGCATCGGCTGGAATTGATTGCGCAGTCACATCCGCACCGACGGCCACGATAAAGCCGTCGCGCGCGAAAAGGCCGCCGCGCGTCTCGCCTGCGCGGGCGGGATCGACGAGCCGCGCATTGACGAGGGCGATGGGTTGAAAGGCCTGAAACGACATGAACGTCAGCCCGATATTCGACGCCGGCTCATCGCAACCGGCGCGCCAGCGCGCCGATGCCGTAGCCGGCGAGACAGATGAAGACGTAGATGAACAGCTGGAAAACGCCGTTCGAAAGCGAGTTGACGACCTTGCCGCTCGTCGAGACACCGGCGGCCATCGCCTGCGCGACGATCGCGCCGGCCACCGCAGGCGCCAGTAGCCAGTGCAGACCCGCTCGCTTCCAGCCGATCAGCGCGGCGACGAGCAGCGCCGCGAGCCCGACGCCGCTGGCGATCTCCACACCGACCGCGGAGAAGAAGAACCCGATCATGCGCGCGATGCGAACCAAGGCGCCCTCCTGTATCGGCCGCGCTCATCCGTTCAGCAGATAATTGTTCGGCAGGTGCTGGGCGAGCGCTTCCAGCACGGCCATGCGCACGGCGACGCCCATTTCCACCTGCTCGCGGATCAGCGATTGCGGCCCGTCGGCGATGCTGGAATCGATTTCGACGCCGCGGTTCATCGGGCCGGGGTGCATGACGAGCGCGTCGGGCTTCGCACACTTCAGCTTGTCGGCGTCGAGGCCGAAGAAGCGGAAATATTCACGCACCGAGGGCACGAAGGCGCCGTTCATGCGCTCACGCTGCAGGCGCAGCATCATCACGATGTCGGCGTCCTTCAGCCCGGCGCGCATGTCGCGGAACACTTCGACGCCCATGCCGTCGACGCCCGCAGGCAACAGCGTGGACGGCGCTACCACGCGCACGCGCGCGCCCAGCGCCGACAGAAGGATGATGTTGGATCGCGCCACCCGCGAATGGAGAATGTCGCCGCAGATGGCGACGGTGAGTCCTTCGATCCGGCCCTTGTTGCGGCGAATGGTCAGCGCGTCCAGCAGCGCCTGCGTGGGATGCTCGTGCGCGCCGTCGCCGGCGTTGACGACGGAACAATCGACCTTGCGCGCCAGGAGGTGAACGGCGCCGGCGGAGGCATGGCGCACGACGATGATGTCGGGCCGCATGGCGTTGAGCGTAATCGCCGTGTCGATCAGCGTCTCGCCCTTCTTCACGCTGGAATTGGCGACCGACA
>JASGFP010000091.1:0-17237 GCA_047605445.1 Rhodoblastus sp. | reverse complement strand
CCGAAATGTCGGGCCTGCCGAAGGAAGTCCGCCAGTCGACCGACGCGCTCGACGCCGTCGGCAACACGACCAAGGCGGTCACCAAGGGCTATGCGATCGGTTCGGCGGGCCTCGGCGCGCTGGTGCTGTTCGCCGCCTACACGAACGACCTCGACACGTTCGCCAAGTCCGGCGCGCCGTACTTCAAGGACATGGGACCGGTCACCTTCGACCTGTCCAACCCTTACGTCGTGGCGGGCCTGATCTTCGGCGGCCTTATCCCTTATCTGTTCGGCGGCATTGCGATGACCGCGGTCGGCCGTGCGGCCGGCTCGGTGGTCGAGGAAGTGCGTCGGCAGTTCAAGGAGAAGCCGGGCATCATGGCCGGCACCGATCGTCCGGACTACGGCCGCGCGGTGGACATGCTGACCAAGGCCGCGATCAAGGAGATGATCATCCCCTCGCTGCTGCCGGTTCTGGCCCCGTTCGTCGCGTACTTCGGCGTGCTGGCGATCTCGGGCTCGAAGGCCTCGGCTTTCGCGGCTCTGGGCGCGATGCTGCTCGGCGTGATCGTCAACGGCCTGTTCGTCGCCATCTCGATGACCTCGGGCGGCGGCGCGTGGGACAACGCCAAGAAGTCCTTCGAGGACGGCTTCATCGACAAGGACGGCGTGAAGCACCTGAAGGGCGGCGACGCGCACAAGGCGTCGGTGACCGGCGACACCGTCGGCGACCCCTACAAGGACACGGCTGGTCCCGCCGTGAACCCGGCGATCAAGATCACCAACATCGTGGCGTTGCTGCTGCTGGCGATCCTGGCGCACTGAACGGGCGCAAGGCCTGAAGTTTCGAAGGGCGGGGGAAACCCCGCCCTTTTTGCTTGCGCGCTCGCCCCTCGCGCGAGGGACCAATTCCGGTCTTGGCGCGCAAGGAAACATTCATCCGCCACTGCTCGCTTTCCCCTGCCTCGCCATCGCGCTATGTGGGCAAAGGGAAGAGGGCATGACCGACACTATCGAATTTGCGTCCGGCGCCGCGACGGGCCCGCATGAGGACATGTTCGCGACCCTCGCGAACAACATCTCACAGCTTGCCTGGATGGCGGATTCGAGCGGCGCGGTCTTCTGGTACAACAAGCGCTGGTTCGACTACACCGGCACGACTTTCGAACAGATGCAGGGCTGGGGGTGGACCAAGGTCCATCACGTCGACCATGTCGAACGCGTCGTCGAAAGCGTCCGACGATCCTTCGAGACCGGCGAACCCTGGGAAGAGACATTTCCGCTACGCGCGGCGAACGGCGAGTTCCGCTGGTTCCTGTCGCGCGCCATGCCGATCCGCGATGAGGCCGGCGCGATCGTGCGGTGGTTCGGCACCAATACGGACATTTCCGAACAGCGCCAGTTCGAGGAGCGGCTGCGCGAGAGCGAGGCGATCTTCCGCGCCATGTTCAACAATTCCTCGCTCGGCAAGGCGCAGATCGATCCCGCGACATTTCATTTCGCTCGCGTCAACGACGCGCTGTGCCGATTGACCGGCGCGAATTCCGTCGAACTGCTGGCGACGACGATGCCTGAACGCGTTCATTCCGCCCATCGCGCCGCGCTCGAACGCGGCCTCGCGCAGATGGCCAGCGGCGAGATCGACGCGTTCGGGATCGAGGCCCGGATCCTGAGCGCCGCGCGCCCGCGCGTCTGGGCGCAGATCACGCTGAACACGATCGCCGACGAGAAAGGCGCGCCATACCGTCTGGCCGCTGTCTTCGTCGACGTGACCGAACGCAAGCTCGCCGAACAGCGCAACCGCATGCTGATGCGCGAGGTCAACCATCGCGCCAAGAACCTGCTGGCGGTCGTGCAGGCGATCGCGCGGCAGACGGCGGGAAGCGCCAATTACGAGCAGCGATTCATCGAGCGCGTCGCCGCTCTCGCCGCAGCGCACGACGTCGTGGTCGACAACGAATGGAAGGGCGCGACGCTGGACAGTCTGATCCTGTCGCAGACGGGCTTTTTCACCGATGCGTCGAGACGCCTGACCTTGTCAGGGCCCACCGTCATCGTCAGCGCGGAGGCCTCGCAAATGCTGGCTATGACGTTCTACGAACTGGCGGCCAACGCCGTGAAATACGGGGCGCTGTCGTCCGACTCCGGCCAGGTCGAGGCGCAATGGACGGTGGCGGGAGAGGCGGGCGCCGAAATTTTCGCGCTCGAATGGCGGGAGAGCGGCGGGGCGCCGCCTGACAAGACCCATCGAGCCGGCTTCGGCAGCGTGGTGACCCGCAAGCTCGTCGCCACCATGTTCGAAGGCCGCGTCGATGCGCAGTTCCTGCCGACCGGGCTTGTCTGGCGGTTCGAATGCGCGCTGGACAAGATCGCGCAACGCGAGAGCGTCGAGGCTGATCAGACCGGCTCGAGCGCCTGAAACGGACCGGGCGGCGTCTCGACCGCTATCGCATCGCCCGCCGCGATGTCGCCGCCTGCGCGAACGACCGCCATCACACCGCTTTTGCGGATCAGCGTCCCGCTTGCGTCCCGGTCGAGGCAGGCGGCCATCATGCCGGGGCGGAAGCGGTCGATCTGGACGCAAGGGTTGCGCAGGCCGGTCAGTTCGACGACGGCGACCGCGCCAAGGCGCAGGCGCGCGCCGCGCGGCAGGGCGAGCAGATCGAGATCGCGCACGAGCACGTTCTCGCCGAGATCGCCGGCGGCGACCGGGCCGAAACCGGCGGAAAGTTCGTCGAGGAATTCGGCCTGAAGGAGATGGACCTGCCGCAGGTTCGGCATGTCCGGGAATTTCAACGCGCGCGAGCGATGCTGGACCTTCTCGCCGAAATGGCCGTCGCCCTCGACGCCGAGGCCGGCGACGAGACGGATCGACAGCACGGGCGTCTTGGAAAAATGATGGCCGCGCTTGCGCGAGACGGCGATGACGCGCGAAGGCATCGGCGAAGCCCTTACGAGAACTTCAGGAGGCCCTTGATCATGTTCTGCACGAAGCTCTCGTCGCCGCCGGCGGTCGGGGTGGTGCGGCTGACGTAGTCGAACAGCTTGCCGTCCTGAAGGCCGTAATTGGCGACGCGCACGATGCCGCCCTTGCCGAAATAGACAGCGAGCACGCGCTGGTCGGTGACCTCCTGCGGCAGGAAGGCGACTTTGCGCTGAACCGTCTGGCTGACGTAATACCAGGCGTCGCCGCCGACCGTGGAGGTCGTCGAGGGCGTGCCGAGCAAGGCGAGCGTCTTCTCCTTGGAGAGTCCGTTCTTGAGCTGGTTCATGGTCGCGGGGTCGGACTGGTAGCCGCGCTGCACCACGCCGTCGTAGCTGAGGCCGGGGACGCCGGTCGAACAGGCGCCGAGCGGAACGGCCAGCGCTGCGACGAGAGCCAGACGCGCCGGCGTCAGAAAGCGCTGCTTATCCCCCAAGGCCATACTCACGCTCCGCATCTTCATCGCGATATCCAATTTCGGACTTGCATCGGCGACCGGCGATGCCTAACCCCCGGAACAGCCAAATGCAAGGTCGCCGCGCGCGATCCGCGGCAGGTCCCAGAGTCCGGAGCCATGATCTTCAAGCTCTTTTCCCGAAAGTCCCGTGACGCCAGCGCCGAGCGTCTGTACGGCGAGATCATGGCCGCGGCGCGGCAGCCGGCGCTTTTTCTGCCGCCGTATTCCGCCCCCGATACGCTGGAGGGCCGGTTCGACATGCTCGTGCTGCACGCCTTTCTGGCGATCCGGCGTCTGGCCGCCATGCCCGCGCCGGCTCCGGACCTCGCGCAGGATCTGTCGAACCATCTGTTCGCCGCGCTCGACCGCGCGCTGCGCGAAATGGGCGTCGGCGATCTCGCGGTGCCCAAGCGCATCGCAAGGCTGGCTTCGGACTACAACGGACGCCGCACGGCTTATGAGGCCGCGCTGGGGCAGGGCGAAAGCGCGCTCGCGGTCGCGCTGGCGCGCAATGTCTACGCCAGCGCGGAAGGGGGCGTCGCCGCGCCGCTCGCGCGCTATGTGCTGAAGGCGGAGGCCGCATTGGCTGCGGCGCCCTTCGCGGCCTTCGAGAACGGGCCGGTTCCCTTTCCCGCGCCGGAGGAAAAGCCATGAGCAAGCCGGAGCATCCGCACGAGGCGCCCGTCTGGTCGTCGCCGCTCGCCGTGTCGGAAGTCCCGCCGCAGGGCGCCGACATCACGATCGAGGCCGATGCGGCGCAGCGCGCGGCGCTGGCGAAGCTCAACGGGCTCGACGGGCTCGCGTCCGCGACGGCCAAGCTGCACGTCGTCCCGCGAGGGCGCGAGCGGCTGCATGTGACGGGCGAAGTGCGCGCGCGCGTGACGCAGACGTGCGTCGTCAGTCTCGAGCCGTTCGAGAGCGAGATCGTCGAGCCAGTCGATGTGGAGTTCGAGCCGGCCCGCGCGAAACCAGTCCGCGAAGATCCTGAACGGACGAGCCGCCGGCGCCGCGAGGCCCGCCCGCCAATCGAGGAGGACGAGGAGGGAATGGACGACCTCGACGCGCCCGACGAGATTGTCGACGGCAAGGTCGATCTCGGCGCGCTCGCCAGCGAATTTCTGACACTCGGCATCGAACCCTATCCGCGTAAGCCCGGCGTCGCCTTCGCGGAGCCGCAACCGCAGGGCGCGACGGTTTCGCCGTTCGCGCGGCTCGCCGCCCGCAAGACCGAGCCCGGCGGCGAGCGGTGAGCGCGGGCGGAAATCGCGTTTCGACCTTGCGGGAAAGAGGGCAAAAAGCGGTTGCCATAGCCGCGCCAGCCGCTATGGTCCGCCGCCCGCAGACCGTCGCCGGGCGTTCCAGGGAGCCTCAGCGCAGATGACGAAGGGCGTGCGGATCGCACTCGACGCCATGGGCGGCGACTTCGGTCCCTCCGTGGTGGTGCCCGGCGCCGCTATCGCCCGCGATCGGCGTCCCGACACGACCTATCTGTTCTTCGGCGACGAGAAACAGATCCGTCCGCTGATCGAACAGCATCCCAAACTCGCGGCCGTCTCGGAAATCCGCCACACCGACGTCGTCGTGAAGAGCGACGACAAGCCGAGCCAGGCGGTGCGCGCGGGCAGGCGCGGCTCCTCGATGTGGCTCGCCATCGACGCGGTGAAGAAGGGCGAGGCGGACGCCGCCGTTTCGGCCGGCAACACCGGCGCGCTCATGGCCATGTCGAAAATCTGCCTGCACATGCTGCCGGGCATCGAGCGCCCGGCGCTCGCGGCAATCTGGCCGACGCTGCGCGGCGAATCCATCGTGCTCGATGTGGGCGCGACGATCGGCGCGGACGCCGAGCACCTGTTCGACCTCGCGATCATGGGCTCGGCCATGGCGCGCATCTTTTTCGACATCGACCGGCCGACGGTCGGCCTGCTCAATGTCGGAACCGAAGAGGTCAAGGGGCTTGAGGAAGTGAAGGCCGCCTCACGTCGCCTGCGCGAGTCCCCCATTCCGACCATCGACTATCGCGGCTTCGTCGAGGGCGACGATCTCGGCAAGGGCACGGTCGATGTGGTCGTCACCGAAGGCTTCACCGGCAATATCGCGTTGAAGACGGCCGAGGGCACCGCCAAGCAGATCGCGCAATACATGCGCGACGCGTTCCGCTCCTCGCTGCTGTCGAAGCTCGGCGCGCTGATGGCGCGCGGCGCTTTCCAGGCGCTGAAGGAAAAGATCGATCCGCGCCGCGTCAACGGCGGGCTGTTCCTCGGCCTCGACGGCGTGATCATCAAGAGCCACGGCAGCATGGATTCGGTCGGCTTCGCTGGCGCGATCGAGCTCGGCTACGACATGACGAAGCACAAGCTGCTCGACAAGATTCGCGAAACCATCACCCTTTCGAGCGAGGCCGAGGCGAGCGCTTCCCTGCCGCACCCCGCCGAAGACGCAAACCGAGGATAATTCACCCCCATGGCGGACGGCGCTAAAGACAACGACAGAAAAGAACTGCGCTCGGTCGTGCTCGGGGTCGGCGCCTATCTGCCGGCGAAGACGCTGACCAACGAAGATCTCGAGAAAATGGTCGACACGACCTCCGAGTGGATCGTGCAGCGCACCGGCATCCGCGAACGCCATATCGCCGCGGAAGGCGAGACGACGTCCATGCTCGGGATCGAGGCGGCGAAACGCGCTCTCGCCAATGCGGGCGTGGAGGCCGGCAGCATCGATCTCATCATCTGCGCGACCTCGACGCCGGACTACACGTTTCCGTCGACCGCCACGCAGATCCAGGCGGCGCTCGGCGTGACGAAGGGCGTCGCGTTCGACCTTCAGGCGGTGTGCTCGGGCTTCGTGTTCGCGGTCTCCACCGCGGACAAGTTTTTGCGCTCGGGCTCGCACAAGCGCGCGCTGGTGATCGGCGCGGAAACCTTCTCGCGCCTGCTGGACTGGGAGGACAGGACCACCTGCGTCCTGTTCGGCGACGGAGCGGGCGCGCTCGTGCTGGAGGCGCAGCCCGTAGGCGAAGACGGGCGCGGCGTGCTCTGCGCGCATCTGCGGTCGGATGGCCGCCACCGCGAAAAACTCTACGTGGACGGCGGCCCGTCGAGCACCGGCACGGTCGGCCATCTGCGAATGATCGGCAAGGATGTGTTTCGCCATGCCGTCGGGCAGGTCGCCGACGTCATGCTCGATTCCTTCGCCGAATCCGGCGTCGACGCCAAGACGCTCGACTGGTTCGTGCCGCATCAGGCCAATGCGCGGATCATCGACGCCTCGGCCGACAAACTCGGCATCGCGCCGGAGAAAGTCGTCAAGACGGTGGCGCTGCACGGCAATACGTCCGCCGCCTCGATTCCGCTGGCGCTCGACGTGGCTGTGAGGGACGGGCGCATCAAGCCCGGCCATCTCGTCATGATCGAGGCGGTGGGCGGCGGATTCACCTGGGGCGCCGCCATAATAAAGTGGTGAGACCAGCGGCGGCATTGTCCGTCAATGGCTGGATTTGGCTTGCGATTCCGTGGCAGGCGCGTTTAATTGCGGGTGGATATCGCCGATTGCGCGGGGGCGCGGAACGGCGAGGCCTTGATTTTCATAGGCGCTCACCGCTGGCCAGGGCGGCTGGGTTATCCGTCTCTTTCATTTCTTTGAGTCAAGCAATGGTTGCGAACGGCAAAACCCCCAATCCATCCGATATTTCCGGACGTACGCTGACGCGAGCAGACCTCGCCGATGCAGTCTACCGCGCGATCGGTCTGTCGCGCGTCGAATCCGCCGCCATGGTCGAGACCGTTCTCGGCGAAATTTCCGACGTCATCGCCGCCGGCGAAACCGTCAAGCTTTCGTCGTTCGGCTCGTTCATCGTGCGCGCCAAGGGCGAGCGCGTCGGGCGAAATCCCAAGACGGGCGTCGAGGCTTCGATCTCGCCGCGGCGCGTGATCGTCTTCAAGGCGTCCCACGTCCTGAAGTCCCGTATCAACGGGCAGGAAGTCGACGGCGTCGACGAGGACTGAAGGCTTGCGTCCGAGAGGGTAGAATGGGGCCGTCGATTCGCTTCGGCCCCGAGAGCCCCGCATGGACAAGAGCCCAGACGCCTTTCGCACGATCAGCGAGGTCGCCGACGACCTCGGTCTGCCCCAGCACGTCCTGCGTTTCTGGGAGACGCGGTTCGCGCAGATCAAGCCGATGAAACGAACGGGCGGCCGGCGCTACTACCGGCCGGACGATGTCGAGCTCGTGCGCGCGATCAAGCATCTGCTCTACGGCGAGGGCTATACGATCAAGGGCGTGCAGCGCCTGTTCAAGGAGAACGGCGCCCGCGCCGTCGTGGCGGCCGTGCGCGGCGGCGCGGCGCTGGCGCCGTCCCAGGCGGCGTTTGCGCTCGAGGAGGAGAATGACGGCGACGCGGGCGCAGATTCGGCCGAATCCGGCGCCGACGAGCCGGATTTCGTTGCTGCGGAAGCCGCGCCACTATCGCCGCAATTCGCCGAAATCGCGCGGGAACTCGCCGAGTGCGCCCGCATTCTGCGCGCCGCTCGCTCAGGCTGAGAAAGCGCGGTTTGCGCGTTGCGCGGCGCAAGAGGCTTCTCTATAAGCGGCGCAGTCGGAGTGTAGCGCAGCCCGGTTAGCGCACTTGTCTGGGGGACAAGGGGTCGTGGGTTCGAATCCCGCCACTCCGACCATTCGCTTCGTCGAGCCGTGCAAAACGGAAACGGCCGACCTGTACCTCCGAGGTCGACCGTTCGTATCGCGGCCCGCGAACGGGGCGAATCACCAGATTAGAATCGCAACCCGCGACTCCGTCAAGAGTCAACGCGTTCCGCGCATGGCGCCCCATCATTTTGGCCTAACGCGCCGGTTTCGTTTTCCTGCTACATGTGAAGTCGATCGGCATTCGCTCTGGAATCGACGATGTACGGACCCTTCTTCAAAATGGGCATGGACATGACCATGCTGGCGCTCGAGGCGCAGCAGGTCATCGCGCTGCGGTTGACGCGGCTCGCGCTCGGCAGTCCCGCCGTCGCGGCGCGCGAGACGCGACGCATGGTTTCGGAGAAAGCGGTGGCCGCCGTCGAGACCGGGCTGCATCTGGCCGCCGGCGGCAGCCCGCAAAAGGTCGTGCGCGATTATCGGCGCAAGGTTCAGGCGAACCGCGATCGGCTGTCCGCGAATGTAACGGGCCGCCGCTGAGCAGTCTTGATCTTTCCTGCGGGCGCGCCCGGCTGCGGCTGTCGCAGCGCGGCGCCGAACCGCTGGCATGGTCTGTCGGCGATCTCGATCTTCTCTGGCAGGCCGATCCCGCCGTCTGGGCGCAGACGGCGCCTATTCTCTTTCCTGTCGTCGGCTGGACGCGCAATGGCGAAATCCGCCATCGCGGCCGGACCTATCCTTTGGGCTTGCACGGTTTCGCGGCAGGACGCGATTTCGCGATCGTGGAGCAGGGCGCCGATTTCGCCCGGCTCCGGCTCGCCGCCGATGACGAGACGCGGGCGCTCTATCCTTTCGCCTTCAAGCTGGACGCGATCTACCGGCTCGAGGCGGGCGCGCTGTCATGGGCGCTGGAGGCGACCAATCTCGGCAACGAGCCCATGCCCTATGCGCTGGGCCTGCATCCGGGGTTCCGGTGGCCTTTGGCGGCCTCGGTCGCGCCGCACGCCTTCCTGTTCGATGCGCCCGAGGAGGCAGAGGTTCCGGTCATCGCGTCCGGCGGTCTTTTTTCCACTGAGCGCCGCGCGATTCCGCTCGAAGGCCGGCGGCTGGCGCTAACGCCGGAGCTGATGGGGCAGGAGGCCCTGTGCTTCCTCGACATCGCCAGCACGGGCGCAGTGTTCGACAATGGCGCGGGAACGCGGCTGCGCGTCCAGCTCGACGATTTCCCGCATCTGGCGCTGTGGGCGCGTCCGCCTGCGCCTTTTCTGTGCATCGAGGCCTGGACGGGGCATGGCGATCCGCAGGGCTTTGCGGGCGAGCTTTCCGACAAGCCGTCGATGCGGCTGCTCGCGCCGGGCGCGACCGCGCGCCATGCCGCGCGCTTTTCTCTGGAAAGGCCGGCCTGATCCCCGCTCGCGCGCTTGGCGCCGCCCGATGCGTCTGACAGAAGACGCGCAACGAAGCCCATCAGCGCGAGCCCCGACATGAGCGATTTCCTGCGGCAGTCCGAGAAGCGGGCGCTGATCATCGACGGCAAGATCGCGGCGGCGGGAGTTGTCGAGGAAACGCGCGCGAAGGCGCAGGCGCTGATCGCGCGCGGCGTCACGCCGGGGCTCGCCGTCGTGCTTGTCGGCGACGATCCGGCGAGCGGCGTCTATGTGCGGTCAAAGAGCCGCATGGCCGAGCAACTCGGCTTCCATTCCGTGCAGCACAATCTGCCGGCGAATGTGTCGCAGGCCGAGCTCAACGCGCTGGTCGAGCGGCTGAACGCCGATCCGAAGATACATGGCATTCTCGTGCAGCTGCCGCTGCCGAAGGGACTGGATACGGCCGACGCGCTGGAGCGGATCGACCCGCGCAAGGATGTCGACGGCATCCATCCCGTCAACGCCGGCCTGCTGGCGACCGGCGCGATCGACCGCGCGCTCGTGCCGTGCACGCCGTTCGGCTCGATGCAGTTGATCGAACGCACATCCGCCGCGCTCGGCCGCAAGGTGGAGGGCGCCGAGGCGATCGTCATCGGCCGCTCCAATCTGATGGGCAAACCGATGGCGCAGCTGCTGCTGGCCGCCAACGCCACCGTGACGATGGCGCATTCGCGCACGCGCGACCTGCCCGCCGTCGTGCGCCGCGCCGATATCGTGGTCGCCGCCGTCGGCCAGCCCGACATGGTGCGCGGCGACTGGATCAGGGAGGGCGCCATCGTCATCGACGTCGGGATCAACCGCGTGCCGACCGAAGACGGCAAATATCGGCTGACCGGCGACGTCGCCTATGCCGAGGCGCTGGAGCGCGCCGCCGCGATCACGCCCGTGCCCGGCGGCGTCGGCCAGATGACCGTGCCGCTCTTGATGGCCAATACGGTGGAAGCCGCGCGCCGCGCGAGCGCGTAGACTGCGCGCCGCCGTCTGATACATTCGCTTCCGCGGCCGCGGGGGCGGCGTATCAGCTGGATCGGCCATGCAAGGTCTTGCCCGTCATCCCTTTTTCAAGGATGTCGCCGGATTCGATTTCGACAGGTTCGACCGCCGTGTCATCTGGAAGAAATGCGACGACGGCGAGACCATCGTCGATTTCGAGGACAAGTCCACCGACGTCTATTTTCTCGTTTCCGGCGACGTGCGCGTTCTGTTGCGCACCGCGGCGGGCAAGGAAGTCATTCTGGCCGATATCAAGTCGGGCGAGTTTTTCGGCGAAATGTCGGCGATCGACGGCATCGAGCGTTCCGCCAATGTCACCGCGCTGACCAAGACGGAAGTCGCGATCATGTCGTCGGCGGTCTTTCGCGAGATCCTGTTCTCGAACCAGCACGCCTGCGACAAGGTCATGCGGCTGCTCACGCATCGCGTGCGCGACGTCAACACGCGACTGGCCGAAATGGCGATTTTCGATCTCCGGCACAGGCTCTATTCCGAGCTGCTGCGCTCGTCGCATGCGCGACCGGGCCACCCCGGCGAGCGCGTCGTCACGCCGCCGCCGTTCCATCACGTCGTCGCCGCGCGCATCGGCTGCCGGCGCGAACAGGTGACGCGCGAACTCTCGACCATGACGCAGGAAGGCCTGATCGAGAAAACGCGCGGCGCGCTGGTTCTGCTCAAGCCGCAAGTCCTGGAAGCGCGCCTGCATGAGGCGATGCGCGAGGGCGATTGATTGCCGCAGACGCCGATCCTTCAGTTCGAGCAGGTCTCGAAACGGTTCGGTGCGACCGTTGCCGTCGATGACGTCTCGCTCGCCATTGCGCCCGGCGAGTTCTTCGCGCTCCTCGGTCCCTCGGGCTGCGGCAAGACCACGCTGATGCGCATGGCCGCCGGATTCGAACGGCCGGATGCGGGGCGCATCGGAATAGACGGCGTGGACGCTGCCGACCAGCCGCCGCACAAGCGGCCCGTCAACATGATGTTCCAGTCCTACGCGCTGTTTCCGCACATGAGCGTTTTCGACAACATCGCTTTCGGCCTGAAGGCGGCGGGTTTTTCGCGCGCCGTCATTGCCGCGAGGGTCTCGGAGATGGCGCGGCTCGCGCAATTGCAGGGGCTCGAGAAGCGCAAGCCGCATCAGCTTTCCGGCGGGCAGAAGCAGCGTACGGCGCTCGCGCGCGCACTGGCGCGCGGCACGAAACTTCTGCTGCTCGACGAACCGCTCGGCGCGCTCGACCGCAAGCTGCGCGAGGAAACCCAGTTCGAATTGATGGATATCCAGAAGCGGCTCGGCGCGGCCTTCGTCGTCGTCACGCACGATCAGGACGAGGCCATGTCGATGGCCGACCGCATCGCGGTGATGCGCGCGGGAAAAATCGAGCAGATCGGATCGCCGGTCGAGATCTACGAGCGGCCGCGCACGCGCTACGTCGCGGAGTTCATCGGCGAGATCAATATTTTCGAAGGCGGCGTTTCCCGCGCGGACGATGTGTTGCGGCTCGATACCCGCGAAGGCGTTGTGGAAGCGATCGCGCCCGCGACGATCGGCGATGGCGCGACGATCGCCATAGCCGTGCGCCCGGAACGCATGCGTCTGGCTCCGGCGGGCGAGCAGGGCGGCAATCGCCTTGCGGGCGTCGTCCACGATTTCGCCTATCGCGGCGATCATCGTGTTTTTCGGATCAGGCTGAATTCGGGCGCGCTCGCGCGCGTCGCCGTTCCGGCGGCGCAGCCCGCGCTGCGGCCGGGCGAAGCCGTGACCGTCGCCTTCGACGCAGCGGATTGCGTGGCGCTCGATGCGTAGGGGCGCGCTGTCGGGCGGGCGCCGGTGGGCGCTGCTTCTCCCCTACGGCTGGCTGGCGCTGTTCTTTCTGGCGCCGCTGGCGCTGGTCGCAAAAATATCGCTGTCGAAATCGGCGATCGCGCAACCGCCTTACGATCCCGTCTTCAACCTGCCGGACGGCCTGGCGGGGTGGATCGCGCAGGCGCAGAAATTCTCGTTGGCCGCCTATCGCGGCCTGTTCGAGGATCCGCTCTACCTTGAATCCTATCTGTCGTCGCTGGCCATCGCGGCCGTTTCGACCGGGCTCGCGCTGCTGATCGCCTATCCGCTGGCGCTCGCCATCGCGCGCGCCGATCCGCGCTGGCGATCCGTGCTGATCGCGCTCGCGGTCGCGCCGTTCTGGACGAGCTTTCTCATCCGCGTCTACGCGTGGATCGCCATTCTCAAGGACGAGGGCTTTCTCAATCGCGTGCTGATGACGCTCGGCATGATCGACGCGCCGCTGACGATCTACGCCACCAATGTCGCGGTCGTCATCGGCATCGTCTATTCCTACCTGCCGTTCGTCGTGCTGCCGATTTACAATTCGCTGGAGAAGCAGGACGCGAGCCTGCGCGAGGCGGCGGCCGATCTCGGCGCAGGCCCGCTCGCGACCTTCCTCAAAGTGACGCTGCCGCTGTCGCTGCCGGGCGTGATCGCGGGCGCGCTGCTGATGTTCATTCCCGCGGTCGGCGAATTCGTCATTCCCGATCTGCTCGGCGGCTCCGACACGATCATGATCGGCCGCACGATGTGGAACGATTTCTTCGAGAACCGCGACTGGCCTGCGGCGTCGGCCGGGGCGATCGTGCTGCTGATCCTGCTCGTCGGGCCGATCGTGTGGTTCGAGCGGCGGCAGGCGAAGGGGCAGGAGGCGTGAGAGAAGCGGCCGCAGTTCTTCAGTTCAGCCCGAGTCGATCTCCCTCCCCCTTGTGGGGAGGGGGCAAACCCGGGGCCATCCAGAGATTGGCGCCATGATCGCCGCCCGCCTGCCGCGCCTCGCCACGCTCGCCTTCGGCTTCGCGTTTCTCTACGCGCCCATCGTGCTGCTGGTGATCTACAGCTTCAACGCCTCGAAACTCGTCACGGTCTGGGCGGGCTTTTCGACGCAATGGTATGTGTCGCTCTTCGCCAATGCGCAGCTCATCGCCTCGGCCAAGATCAGCCTGCAGGTCGCAACGATCTCGGCCTTCATCGCCACCTTCAACGGAATGCTGGCGGCCTTCGCGCTCGAGCGCTTCGGCACCTTCCGCACGCGCAGCGTGTTCGTCGGCTCGATCTATGCGCCGCTCGTCATTCCGGAAGTCATCCTCGGACTGTCGCTGCTCCTGATCTTCGTCGCTGTCGGCGTCGAGCGCGGCTTCTGGACCATTGTGGCGGGCCACGCGACCTTCACCATGTGCTTTGCCGCCGTCGTCATCCGCGCGCGGCTGGCTGGCATGGACCGGTCGCTCGAGGAAGCGGCGATGGATCTCGGCGCCGGGCCCGTCATGACCTTCGCGCGCATCGTGCTGCCGCAACTCGCGCCGGCGCTGGCCGGCGCCTGGATGCTCGCCTTCATATTGTCGCTCGACGATCTGGTGATCGCGAGCTTCACGTCGGGGCCGGGCTCGACCACGCTGCCGATGCGCATTTACAGCCAGGTGCGTCTCGGCGTGACGCCGGAGATCAACGCCATGTCGTCGCTGCTGCTGGCGACTGTGGGCCTTGCTCTGCTCGCGTTCTTCGTCGCCGGCCGCAAGCGTGCGACTTGAGGCCTACTGCGGCGCGCGCGGCGCGAGCAGCGGGCGCGCGGCGCCGGAGCGGCGGATGAAGGAGCCGGCGTCCGGCGCCAGAGCCGCCCTGTCCCACGGGCCGGAGACGTCGAACGCGAAAGCCGGCGCATCGGGCTTCTGATCGCCCCTGGAATCGGCGGAGACGACGCTGGCGTGCAGGGCGATCTGTCGGTCGGCGATCTGCGCGCCGCCGGTCATCGTCATCGTGAAGCCTTCGCCCTGCACCACGCCATCGGTAAATGTCGCGACGCCGCCGGCGATGTCGGCCGACATGTGGGCCGAGGAAAAAGGCGTGCGTCCGCTGTTGATGTCGAGGCCGCTGGCCAGCGGGCGTTTCTCGATCCGGCGCAGGATGCGCGCGACGTCGAGGCCGACAATTTCGCCCTTCTCGAAATCGACGTCGCCACGGCCCGTCAGGCCGCGTGCGATCTGATCGGCGCTCGCGCCCGCGCCTTCCATCGTGAGACTGACGTTGGCCGCGCCAGCAAGTCTGGTCGCGCCGAAGCGGTCCCAGCCGAGCGCGCCGACATCGACGCCGCGCGCCTCGATGTCGGATTTCATCTGGACGCCGCCCGATTGCGCGGGCGCCATGACCAGACGGGCCTTTACCGTGCCCTTGTAGAGCGAGGCGTCGGCAAGCGAGGCCTCGAGACGGCCCGCGCGCAGGAGGAGCGCGCCGGCGACGTCGCGCGCCTGCAGCCGGTCCCAGGTCGCGCGCGCGGCCGACAGGCGCAGGTCGATGTCGAGCGCATGCTGGTCGCGCCAGGCGATCGGATCGCGGCTGAAATGTCCGTCGCGCTCGACCAGAGGCGGCAGCGCGCCCATCAGATCGCGCAAGTCGAGCGCGCTGGTCGCCAGCGTGCCCGACAATTGCGGGCGCTCGTCGTCGACGCGCCAGGACAGCGAGCCTTCGTAGGATGAATTGTCGAGTTTCAACTGCACGCCGGCAAGATCGAGGCCCTTGGGGCCGGCGTCCGCCTTGGCGTCGATCGACGCGGGCCCGAGCGACAGGGGCAGCGGGACAGCGCCGCGCATGGTCTCGACGACATCGCGCAGGGCTGTCGTGGAGGCGATCAGGCGCCCCTCGAAATGCGGGCGCGCGCCGGAAATCGCCTCGCCATTCGCCTGGACTGAGACGAGGGGGGATTTCACCTGAAACGTGAGCCGGCTCGGCTCGCCGCGCAGCATTTCCGAGGGTCGCGCGATCCAGAGCGCGACCGTGCCGCGCTGGCCGCGCCAGGTCGCTTCGCCGTCGAGCGCGGCCGGCGAGGAAACGGTCGGCCAATCCAGCGTGGCGTCGATGTGGTCGAGATTTTCGACCGCCGCGCCGCCGCGGCGTAGAACCGCCGCTCCATCTACGAAGGATACGACGCCGAGCCGCGCGCGGTCGGTCTTGTCGGCCTCGGGCGTCGCCGGCTTGGCGTCGGCGGCGCGCACAACGGCGCCGGCGCGCGTCATCGGACGGCCGTCGAGGTCGATGGTCAATTGCGGCCGTAGCAGTTCGGCGCGCTGCAGCTGCAACTGGCCGGTCAGAAGCGGCAGCCAGCGCAACTGGCCGGTCAGGCTTTCGGTCTGCAGGACAAGCGCGGCCTGCGGCTCGACGAAATTCACCCGTCCGAGCTTCACATGCGGGCTGGGCAGGAGCGAGAAGGTCGACGGTCCCTCGATGAAGACGTAGAGGCCGGACGAGGAGCGCAATTGCGCGGCGATCTCTTCCCGCAGCGCCGTGCGGGACACAGTCCAGGGCGCAATCGCCGCGCCGAGGCCGAGCATGGCGGCGGCGACGCCGGCGAGGCGCCATCCGCGGCCGAGCCAGTCGGCAGGCCACAGGCGGGCTCGCAGATCGGCGCGCGCGGAGGACGAGGCGGGCTCGTCCGCTGGCGGCGCGGCGCGGAATTTCAGATCTAGCATCGGAGACCGTCGCTGGAAGGCGGGCGCGGAAAGCCTTCGGCGAAAAGCGCGGCGAAATCGTGGCCTTCAGCGTTCGCGGCGGGCGAGGGCCGGCGAATTGGAGCGCCCGTTGCGCGAGCGCTCCGCCAGGCCGCCGTCATCGGCGAGCGCGCAGGGTCAGGCAGCCTTCGCCAGCGCGACGTCGAAGCTCGCTTCCGTATTGGCCTTCACGTCGTCGAGCGTCACGCCGTCGGCGAGTTCGATCAGCTTCACGCCGCCCGAACCGTGCTTGTCGATGGAGAAGACGCCGAGGTCGGTGATGACCATGTCGACCACGCGCGCGCCGGTCAGCGGCAGGTTGCAGCGGTGCAGCAGCTTCTTCTCGATCGTGCCGTCCTTGGCCTTGGCGACGTGATCCATGACGACCACGACCTTCTTGACGCCGGCGACGAGGTCCATCGCGCCGCCCATGCCCTTCACCATCTTGCCGGGGATCATCCAGTTCGCGAGATCGCCGTTCTCGGCGACCTGCATGGCGCCCAGGATCGACAGGTCGATGTGGCCGCCGCGGATCATCGCGAACGAGTCGGCCGACGAGAAATAGCTGGTCGTCGGCAGTTCGGTGATCGTCTGCTTGCCGGCGTTGATGAGGTCGGCGTCCTCCTCGCCCTCATAGGGGAAGGGGCCCATGCCGAGCATGCCGTTCTCGCTCTGCAGCGAGACCTTCATGCCCTTGGGAATGTAGTTGGAGACGAGCGTCGGAATGCCGATGCCGAGGTTGACATAGAAGCCGTCGCGCAGTTCCTGCGCGGCGCGGGCGGCCATCTGGTCTCTGGTCCATGCCATGTTGTGGTCTCCTCAGGCGGCTTCGCGCTTGCGGGTGGTGCGCTGCTCGATGTGCTTCTTGGCGTTCGGCACATGGATGATGCGCTGGACGAAGACGCCGGGCGTGACGATGGCGTCGGGGTCGAGTTCGCCGGGCTCGACGAGATGTTCGACCTCGACGATCGTGACCTTGCCGGCGGTCGCCATCATCGGATTGAAGTTCCGTGCGGTCTTCCGGTAGATCAGATTGCCTTCGGTGTCGCCCTTCCAGGCGTGAACGAGGGAGATGTCGGCGGTCAGGCCGCGCTCCATCACATAATCCTCGCCATCGAAATTGCGCACGTCCTTGCCTTCGGCGATCAGGGTGCCGACGCCGGTCTTGGTGAAGAAGGCGGGGATGCCCGCGCCGCCGGCGCGGATGCGCTCGGCGAGCGTGCCCTGCGGATTGA
>JASGFP010000090.1:0-17522 GCA_047605445.1 Rhodoblastus sp. | reverse complement strand
GATCGGCGCTGCGGGCGCCGCAACGGGCGAATTGCCCGGCGCGGCCGGACAGGCCGTGGGCGGCGCAGCCAATGCCGCAGGCGGCGTTGTCGGCGGTGTGAACGGCGCGGCCAGCGGCGTCATCGGCGGCGTCAACGGGACGCTGGGCGGGCTCGGCGGTGGGCTCGGAGGGGTCGCCGGCGGGATCGGACGCACGCTCGGCGGCATCCGCATCGGGCGCTAGCGCATCCGGGTGCGGGCCATCGTTCAGGCGGCGGCTGCGAGCACCAACGCGCGCTGCGCTGCATCGAGCACGCGAAATTCGCCCGGCGCGAGGCCATCGGGCAGGGCGAGCCCGCCGATCGAGACGCGATGCAGGGCGACCACATGGTTGCCGAGCGCTGCGAACATGCGGCGGACCTGATGGTAGCGCCCTTCGAAAATCGTCAGGGCGGCTTCGCGCTCCGAAATCATTTCGAGTTGCGCCGGCAGAAGCGGCTTCGCTTCGCCATCCAGCATGAGGTCTCCGGAGGCGAAGATCTGTCCGGCGTCGCCGCGCAAGGGCCGGTCGAGCGTGGCGACGTAGCGCTTGCCGATATGGCGTTTCGGCGAAATGACCTTGTGCAGCCAGCCGCCGTCGTCCGTCAGCAGCAGAAGGCCGGAAGTCTCCTTGTCGAGCCTCCCGACGCTGGAGATGGCGGGGTCGCGGCGGCGCCAGCGATCCGGCAGCAGGCTATAGACGAGGGGGCCCGCCTCCTTGTGCGAACAGGTCACGCCGACGGGCTTGTGCAGCATCAGCACAAGGCCGGGCAAGGGATCGAGCGCCTCGCCGTCCAGCGTCAGACGCGCGGCGAATTCGGGCGTCGCGCTCACGCGCTGCTCGATGTCGCGCAGGGCTTCGCCGTCGAGCGCGATGCGGCCGTTGCGCGCAAGCGCCTGCATCTCGCGGCGCGAACCGTAGCCCATGTTGGCGAGCAGGCGGTCGAGCCGCATCGAGGCGGCGCCGCTCATTTCTGAGCCTGATAGATCTTGTAGCCCTTTTCTGCGGCGACGGGCGTCACGCTGCGGAACAGGGGTTTCAGGACTTCTTCGTAGGGCAGGTGGCGGTTGGCGGTGAGCCATAGCGTCCCGCCGTTGCGCAGCGCGCCGGCTGCGCGGCGGATAAAGGTCTGGCCGAGCGCCTTGTCTTCGGCGCCGCCGTCGTGGAAGGGCGGGTTCATGACGACGAAATCGAGGCCCGCCAGATCAAGCGTCCGCGCGTCGGCCCAGACGAATGTCGCGCGCGGGTCGTCGATGTTGAGCCGCGCCATGTCCAATGCGCGGCGGTCGATATCGACGAGCGTGAGGCTGGCGACCTTGCGCGAGGCCAGAACGGCGCGCGCGAGAACGCCGAGGCCGCAGCCGAAATCCGCGCCGCGGCCGTTCAGGGGCGCAAGATGCTGCAGCAGCAGCGCGCTGCCCGGATCGATCCGGTCCCAGCTGAATACGCCGGGCTGCGACCACAGACCGGCGGCGTCGAGAAAGCGCGGCTCTCCATCCGCGATGGCGGCGGCGATCGCCGTCGCGTCGCCCGGACCCTGCGCAGTGCAAATGCGGTTGTGGCGCTTGGAGGTTTCCTGAAAAGCGCAGCCGAGCCTGTCGAGATCGGCGCCGAGACGCGAGCCGCCCTTGTCCTTCGGCGCGTGGACGATGAGCGACGCGCCGGGCGCCAATGCGCGGATGGCCAGCGCGAGGGCGCGTCGGCGCTCCGTCGTGCCGGGCGGCGCGAACATGGCGAAGCCGTTCAGGGCGCCGGGCGCGACGTCTTCGAGACGGTTTGCGCCGGGAACGAGCGGGGAAAACTGGCGGGCGCCGCCGCAGGCGCCGACCAGATCCTCGGCCGGCGCCCCATAGACGTTCTCGCAGGCTGCAGACATGCGGTCGCGCCCGTCCGGCCGGTCAGTCCTTGGTCTTCAGACCCTTGAGCTTACCGAAGACGCTCGCGACGTCGATTTCTTCCTCTTCCTCGAGCGGCGCGGCGGGCTTGGGCGCGCCGAACACGTCTTCCGTGGTGCGCGGCTCGCGGGCGGTTGTGGTTTCCGCCGGCAGCAGGGTCTGGCTCGGCTCTTCCGGACGGGCCGGCGCATCCTTGGCGGCGCGGGAGACTTCCATGTCGAGGTCGATCTGCGAGCAGAGGCCCAGCGTCACCGGGTCCATCGGCGCGAGCTGCGACGAATTCCAGTGGGTGCGCTCGCGGATCGCCTGCAGGGTGGTCTTGGTCGTGCCGACGAGGCGCATGATCTGCGCGTCCTTGAGCTCCGGATGGTTGCGGACCAGCCAGAGAATGGCGTTAGGGCGGTCCTGGCGGCGCGACAGCGGCGTGTAGCGCGGGCCGCGGCGTTTGACCGTCGGAAGCACGACCTTGGAGGTCGCGAGCTTGAGCTGATAGCCCGAATCCTTTTCCGCACGCGCGATCTCGTCGCGAGTGAGCTGGCCGGACGTGATCGGATCGGCGCCACGGATGCCGGCGCCGACCTCGCCGTCGGCGATGCCCTTCACCTCGAGCGGGTGCAGTTTGCAGAAGCCGGCGATCTGGTCGAAGGTCAGCGAGGTGTTCTCGACCAGCCAGATTGCGGTCGCCTTGGGCATGAGCGGAGCATTGCTCATTTCTTCCTCCAGAAAGCGCTAGCCTCGGAATCGGGCCCAAGCAGAAAGGCCCGCCGGACCGAGGCCCGGCCGAGGCTATAAGCCTCGTATGAACTGAAATTACGGGATGGCCGCTATATAGTCGGGCGCAGGGTCGAAAGCAATCGAAACGACGCGCCGGGGAGAGACGCATGGCCGCAGACGACGACATTTTCGCCGCGCCCAAGAAGAAGCCGGATCACGAGATCGGCCAGCCGCTGGATACGCTGTCGGTCGGCGAACTGGGCGAGCGGATCGAATTGCTGCGCGCCGAAATCGCGCGGCTGGAGGCGGCCAGGACCGCCAAATCGGCGTCGGCGGCTGCGGCTGCGGCCTTTTTCAAGACGTGAGGCGTCGCAAAATGGATCGCCTGCGCGCGTCGACGCAAAATGGCGCGGCGGAGGCGTTAATTCATTAACCGGATGTTAACCTTGTCGGCGCAGCCTTTTTCCTGTTCCGGCTTTTCGGAATCTCGAGTGGCTCTGCCCACTCTGTTTGACGCCTCCCTGTTGAACTTTTACGAGCCGCTTTCGGGCGGCTCTTTTTTATGCGCGAAGTCCTGAAATTGCAGCCATATCGGCGTCTGGCGCGCCTGCGACTTCGTTAACTTGTCGCCCGAAAGGCCCGGATTCCGGGCCGCAAAGATTAACCCTAATCAAAACTGAATAGGACAAGCCCCGGTTCTGGCGGCTATATTGCTCCCTGTCGGATCGAAGCCGCCTGATTGTTCTGGCGGCTCACTTCGAAACGATGCGGGTGGCGTGATGGTGCGTTTGGTTTCCTCGTTGGGCCATGAGCCCGTTTCCTTCGTCGAACGCCTTGCCGGCTCCGAGGCGTTCAAGTCGCTGTTCAAGGAAGGCATGAACCTGGTCGAGGAGGCCGCCGCCTATCTCGACGGCCCCGGCCGCGCCGAGGCCAAGGCCCTGCCGCGCATGGAAGCGCTGGCCTACGCCTCCGAAAGCATGCGGCTGACGACGCGGCTGATGCAGCTCGCCTCCTGGCTTCTGCTGCAACGCGCGGTCAACGAGGGCGAAATGTCCCAGTCGCAGGCCGCCAGCGAAAAACACAAGGTCAAGCTGTCCAATCAGGAGATGGCGACCGCCCCCGACGCCTTCCACCGCCTGCCCGCCAAGCTGCGCGATCTCGTCGCGCATTCGATGCGGTTGCAGGCGCGCATCGTCCATCTCGACCAGCTGCTCTACGCCCGCGCGGAAGCAGTGCTGCCGCCGGTCGCCTCCTCGCCCGTCGCCGACCAGATCGCGCGGCTGCGGACGGCTTTCGCTTCGTAAACGGCTCAAAACTCCAATAGTCTGGCTCAACGGAAAAAGCCCCGGACCGCAAGGCCCGGGGCTTCTGTTTTCCTGCGCGCCGAAAGGCCCGGATTACTTCTTGGTCGCTGCGCCGATCGAGCCGTAGCGCGAGGCGAAGCGCGACAGGCGGCCGCCGCGGTCGAGCAGCTGCTGCGAGCCGCCGGTCCAGGCCGGATGGGTCTTGGGGTCGATGTCGAGGTTCAGCGTGTCGCCTTCCTTGCCGTAGGTCGAGCGGGTCTGAAACTCCGTGCCGTCGGTCATGACGACCTTGATCATGTGATATTGGGGATGGATGTCGCTCTTCATCGGATGTCCTTCCAGCGCGTCCGGGATCGCCGGGCGAGCCGTCGAATTTCGCGCCGTTGAAACGGAAGGCGGCTCAATATCGCAAGCGCGCCGCTGGCGCAAGAGCGCCCGAAAGACCGCTCAGAGGAAATACAGCAGGGCCGAGACGGTGACGAAGGAGAGGGCCGTGCCCGTGATCAGGGCGGCGGCGCAAAGCTGGCCCTGCCCGTAGACCTGGCCCAGCAGCGGATAGATGGTGATGACCGGCGCCGAAGCGAAGATCAGCGCCGCCTTGGCGAGCGCGGGGTCGAGGCCCGGCGCCAGTTTCAGCCCCGCGAAGACGGCGAGCGGATGGGCGATCAGCTTGCCGGCCACTACGAGCCCGACATCGCCCGCCATGCCGCGCGTCTCCAGCCCGATGAGCGCGCCGCCGATGGCGAACAGGGCGACCGCGCCTGCCGCGTTGGCCAGCATGTCGACTGCGCGCGCGACGGGGCCGGGCAAGGCAAGGCCCGCGCCCGACAGGAAGACGCCGATGACGATGGCGATGATGAGGGGATTGCGCACCAGCCTGTGCGCCGCGCCTTTCAGCGTCTCGGCCACGCCGCGGCCGCCGCTGCGGCCGCTTTCGGCCAGCGCCAGCGCCAGCGGGATGAGGATGATGTTCTCGAACGCCATGTTGAGCGACAGCGCGACGCCGGCCGGCGCGCCCAGCACCAGCGCCGCAGTCGGATAGCCGAAGAAGCCGCTGTTGGCGGCGGTCGCGCCCATCGCCTGGATGGCGCTCGCCGACTGGCCGCGCCCGCGCCCGAGGCGGGCGATGGCGAAGACGCCGGCGAAAACGAGGAGTGAGGCGGCGCCGTAGACGAGGAGGTAGGAAACGTCCATGACCTCGCTGAGCCTGCGCGCAGCCAGCGCGCGGACGATGAGCGCCGGAAGCGCGAAATTGAGGACGAAACCGGCCAGCGTCTTCATGCCCGCCTGCTCGACCAGCCCGGCGCGGACGGCGAAATAGCCGACGCCGATCAGCAGGAAGATTGGGACCGTTATGGCGAGGATCTGATTCATGGGTTTCGCCTAGAGCAGCGCCGTCCGACTCGCAACCGGAGCCATTAACCGGAATCAGGAGTTCCGCTCCAATGTCTGTCGATATTTCAGTATCTTCGCAGGCAATGATCGGCACAGACGTCATCTCCGTCAGCGGGCTCAAACCGCATGCCGCGCCGCTCGGGCGCGCGGCCGAAGCGCTTGCGTCCGCCGGGCCCGCCGCGACGCCGGTCTCCTTTCTCGACGGCTTCGGCTATCTGCATCCAGCCAATGGCGATGTGGGAGTCGTGTTCTGCGGTTCCTGGGGCTACGAGGCGCTCTGCGCGCATCGCGCCTGCGTCGAGTTCGGCGAAATGCTTGCCGGCGCCGGCTATCCGACGCTGCGCTTCGATTATCCCGGCGCCGGCAATTCGGCGTCCGACCTCGACGTCCGCCATCTGGACGACTGGATTGCGGCGGCGGCGGAAGCGGCGGCGCTGCTCAAACGCATGACCGGCGTCAGCGAAATCGTGCTGGCGGGTTTCGGCTTCGGTTGTCTGGTTGCGGCGGAGGCCGTGGCGCGGGGATTTGCGGCGCGCGGCGCCGTGCTGCTGGCGCCGCCGCTCACCGGCCGCCGCTTCGTGCGCGAAACGCAGGCGCTCGCCGCGATGGTCGCCGCGCCCGACGACGGGGCCGAGGAGGCCGCGGCGGGCGACATTCTGGTCGCCGGCTTCCTCATGCCGGCGGCCTTTGCGGCGCAGGCGCGCACACTGCAGCTCAACCGTCTCGCGCTCGGCGGGGATGCATTCTGTGTGATCGCGTCCAAGCCCGAGACCGATGCCGGCGATCTGGCCGCGGGATGGAGCGCAGATGGCGTTCAGGTCCGCGCCGGCGTGCTGCACGGCTATGCCGACATCATGGCCGGGCCGACCATGGCCGTCACGCCGCGCAAGGCTTTCCAGCATGCGCTCGCGGCGTTGCGCGATCTCTCGCCGCCGCAGTCGCGCGCCGAGGCTGGCGCGATCGAGACGCACGAGCCCGCCGTCGCCGAGGGCGATGGCTTCGTCGAGGTAGCCGCGCGTTTCGGCGCCGGCGACCGGTTGTTCGGCGTTCTCTGCCGGCCGGCGCAGGGGCGGCAGGGCGGTCCGGTCGCGATCATGATCAGCGTCGGCCGCAATGCGCATATCGGCTGGCGGCGTATGAACGTGGAAAACGCCCGTGCGCTCGCGCGCCAGGGCGTGGCGAGTCTGCGCTTCGATCTCTCCGGCGTCGGCGACAGCGCGGCGCGGCCGGGACAGCCCGAACAGACGCTCTACACCGACTGGCCGACGCTCGATGTGTCCGAGGCGATCGACTTCGTTACGGCGCGCGGCTTCGGCCCGGTCGTTCTGGTCGGCGTCTGCAGCGGCGCCTATGTCGGTCTGCAGACGGCGGTCAACGACGGCCGCGTCGCGGGCCTTGTGGCGACAAATATCTATCGCCTCGTGTGGGACCCTTCCGAATCCGTCGAACACGCGCTGCGGTTCGGCAATCGCCGGATCGCGCCGGCCGTGTCGCGCCTGCTGACCCGCGCGCGCATGGCCCGCGTCCTGGCGGGGCAGGCCGATCTATGGCCGGCGTTCGTCCATGCCGCCCGGCGCGTGCGTCGCCGTCTCGGCGTCGTCGCCATGCGCTATCTGGGAACGGTCGGCCCGCGTGGCGCACTCTATGCCGAATGCCGGCGCCGGTTCGACATTCTTCGCGCGCGCAACGTGTCGACCTCGCTGTGCTACAGCGCCGGCGACGACGGGCTGAGCGAGATCGACGATTATTTCGGCCGCGACCGGGCCGGGCTTTCCGCCTATCCCAACGTGCGTTTCGTCGCCATGGAGCGCTGCGACCATAACATGACGCCGCGGCGCGCGAGCGCGACGCTTGTTGCGGAAGTTCTGCGCGTAGTCGAGGCGGCTACGTCAATGCGCCGCTGATTTTCGTCAGGCTGGACGCATCGCCGCACGGCGCAGCGGCGCTATTGCGGCTTTGGCAGGCGCGGGCGCAGGCGCGCGGCGGGGCGCATCGAGCGCGCCGACGAGATACCAGAGCAGCGCCGCCGTCTTGATCGAATAGATCGAATTCGAGATCACCAGAAGCAGCGTGACATAGATCGCGACGAAGACGCGATAGCGCCACGAGGCGTCGTCGCGCGCCGGCGCCATCGCGAATAGAAACCACATGGCGGCAAAGCCCGCGAGGCCGATCTTCACCAGCGTGTAGGCGTAACCGGAATCGGCGGTGAAGGCGAAGTTCGGGACGAGCGCGAAAACATCGGCGGCGTCGAGCTTGGACAGGAATTGCCCGCTGAGCAGGATGCGGCCGCGCAATGTGTTGTCCCACGCCACATCGGGCCATGTATACCCGACCCAGGCGAGCGCGATGATGATCGCAAACGGCGTCGCCGCGACGATGACGCGGCCGGTGACACGGGCGAACGCGAAAGCGCCGACGGAGAGCAGGGAGACTGAAAGCCCGAACCGCGCGTCGGCGAGCGTGAAGATCGCGATGACGGGCGCGAGGCGCACGATCATGCGCAGGGGCCGGCCCCATTCGCGCAGCACGATCCAGGAAAAGCAGATCGCGCCGAAATTGCCGACCGAGACGGGTTCGAGAAATACCGATGACACGCGGTGCTCGCCGAGCATGGGCAGCAGCGTGCGCCCTTCGTAGCGCATGCCTGAGGCGAACAGCCTGTCGCCGGATATTTCGGCGGCGGCGGCCTGCACCGTGCCGCGCGAGACGTAATAGCCGAGAATGTCGAACAGGCGCACGAATTGCTTCAGAAAGGCGTATTCGAACAGGCCCACGCCGAGCACGATCCAGATGGCGGCCCACACGAGCCTGTCGCCGTCCTCGCGCGATCCCAGTTCGCGCGCCGCGAAATAGAAGATGACGGGAATCATCAGATCTCGCGCGGGCTTGGGATCGAACGAGCCCTGAAGCGCCGCGAGAAACAGCGTGTAGGCGACGTAGACGCCCAGGATGACGAAGAGATCGAAGGCGCGCAGACCGAGCAGCGCCAGCGTCGCGCCGATCAAGGCGATCTCGCAGCCGATGACGATGCCGGCGCCGGTGCGGAACAGGTTGGTGTTGACGAAGCACAGCGCGAAATTGAACAGGATGGCGCCAAGAACGATCGCGACGAGCGCGGATGAGCGCCAGTCCTGCGGCTGGGCGTTTTCGTCGATCGCGCCGGCGCGCAGGCGCATGACTCAGGCCGCCGGAAGATCGCCGACGAGCGCGATGCCGGCGATCCTGTCGTCGAAATCGGCGAGCGCGTCGAACGCCGCCTGCAGGCGCGCGCGATCGAGCGCGTCGGCGCGAAGAACGAGCACGATACGATCGGCGATCTCGAAGGCGAGCGGGGCGTCGGCATTGTCGAGAGGCGAGGGCGCATCGACGAGCACCAGATCGGCGCGGGCGACGATGTCGCGGAACCGCCGCAGCGACCGGCGCTCGCCGTTGGCGATGTCGGAAAGGCGCGCCACTTCCACATTGCCGCGGCCGAGAACGCGGCGGTCGCCTGCCTGCAGCGCGCCCGCGACGCGCTCTGGCGCCTGCCCGGCGACGACGGCGATGTCGAGCTTCTCCCAGCGCGCGAATTCCGCGAGGGCGACGACGATTTCCGTTGCGATCGCGTCGCCGCCGGGGCCGACGAAAGCGACGGTCTTCTCGCCCGCGCGCGGATCCGGCTCGATGCGCGCCAGAAGGCGCCGGAAGGAGGCCTGATCCGGCGCGAGTTCGGCGGCTTTCTTCGCCGCCGCGCGCCGCAGGGGCAGCGTCGCCAGGACCGGAAGGCCCGTCAGCGCGGAAAGATCGCGGCGCGAGCGGACGCGATCGTCCAGCCGTTCGCGCGCATAGGCGAAGCCGCAGCCGAGAACGAGACCGAACAGCAGCGAACCTGCGAGGATCAGCGAGGCGGGCGCGCCTGCGGCTTTCAGCGCGGGGACGGCGGGCGAGATCACGCGCGCATTGGCGGTGTCGATTCCCTGGCTTTCGCCGAGCTCCTTGGCGCGCGCGAGAAAGGATTGATAGACGGCGCGGCTGGCGTCGGCGGCGCGCTCGAGATCGCGCAACTTGACCAGCGCGGACCCGTCGTCGTCGTTGGATGCGCGCGCCATGCCGCTCTGCTTGAGCAGGGAAGCCTCGCTCGCCTTGGCGCGGGCGAGGTCGACTTTCGCACTGTCGCCGATCCGGTCGAGTTCGGCGGAGATCAGGCGACGCGCGTCGCGCACCTGCTCCTGGGCCTGCATGAGGGCGGGATGGCGCGGGCCGAGCTGCGTGGCGAGCGAAGCGGCCTGCTGGGCGGCCTGGGCATATTGCGAGCGCAGGGCGACGATGGTCGGCGCGTTGAGCGCCTCGTTCAGCGTCTCGACGTTCTGGCCGGATTTGTGAAATTTCTCGACCGCCTCGACACGCGCCTGCGCATCGGCGATGCGGCCGCGCACGGCGCCGAGCTGCGTGGAGAGGTCGGCGATCTGCTGTTCGCCGAGCGGACGTCCGGCGGCGGTCTGCACCAGCCCATGATCGGCGCGGAAATGTTCGACTTCGGTCTCCGCTTTCTGCACCTGGCGGCGCAGGTCTTCGGCGCGCTTGGCCAGATCCTCGCTGGCCCGCTTGGCGGCTTCGGAACGCGAGTCCACCTGCGCGTCGAGAAAAGTGCGCGCGATGACGTTGGCGAGTTCGGCGGACAATTGCGGATCGCCGGACGTGACGACGACGTCGAGCACATAGGCGCGCTCGCCACGCACGACTTCCACCATGTCGCTCAGCGTCAGTATGGCGCGGCTGCGCGGATCGATGGGCGCGCGGCCGAGATGCAGCGCGCCGAGCAGCCTGGACATCAGCCCGGCCTTGCCGGCGAAAGCCGGGTTGTCGGCGAGCTTCTCGCGGTCGACGACCGCGCCGAGGATCGAGCGCGACAGCAGGATGTAGCGCTGGTTCTCGACGTCGACGAGATTGCCGTCGGCGTTCTCCGGCGCGCGGGTGATGTCGTTCTTGAGGATCTGCAGGCCGCGCGGATCGACCAGCAATTGAGCGGAGGATTTGTATTTGGCCGGCGACAGGAGGGCGTAGGCGAGGCCGAACAGCAGCGTGAGCAGCGTAGTCGCGAGCACAAGCCGCCAGTTGCGGCGGATAGCGGCCTCCGCATCCCGACGCAAGCCGGCGACGCTGCGCCGCCCCGGCGCAGGGTCGGCCGCCCGATCTGGATAGGCGATCCTCTCGACCGCGTGGGACAAAATTCACCTGTACGAATGCAACCCGGCGCTACATTGCCCGCCCGATCTTTACGTTTCGTTTCCCAAGCCGGGTTTTTCTCGAACCGCGGGCGGACGAAGTCCCGATAATGGCGCCGCGCCTGCTGGGCGCCCGGTCACGCCGACGCCGTGACCCAGATCGGGACGCCATGATCAAGATCAGACGGACGATTGAATCGAAACATGCCGGAACTCGCCCCGATTTCGCCGCCATCGGCGCCTTGAGCGTCGAGAGGACGACGCGGCGGGACCTGACGCAGCGCGTCATGGCGGCGCTCGCGCCGGGCGCGGAGCCGCTGGCGGTCGCCTTCTGCAACGCCCATACGGCGGAGATCGCGCTGCGCGACGACAGGTATCGGGCCGCGCTCGGCCGGTTCTGCGTGGTCAACGACGGCATCGGGCTCGAGATCGCAGCGCGCATTCTCGAACGCCGCGGCTTTCCGGAAAATATGAACGGCACGGATTTCATTCCCGCGCTGCTGGCCGATCTGCCGGCCGGCGCGCGCATCTATCTGCTGGGGGCGGCGCCGGGCGTCGCCGAGGAAGCCGGCCGCCGATTCATCCAGCGCTGCCCGCATCTCGAACTCGTCGGCGCGCGCCACGGGTATTTTCGCGCGGCGGAGGAAGAGGATGTCGTGCGCACGGTGGCCGCGGCGCGGCCCGATGTCCTGCTGGTCGCGCTCGGCAATCCCGGGCAGGAATTGTTCATCGCCCGTCATTTCGACGCGCTTGGCGCCAAGACCATGTTCGGCGTCGGCGCGTTGTTCGATTTCGCCGCCGAGCGCGTCGCCCGCGCGCCGAACTGGATGCGCCGCGCGCGGCTCGAATGGGCCTTCCGTCTCGCGCAGGAGCCGGGACGCCTGTTGCGCCGCTACACGATCGAAACGGGCGGCTTCCTTCTCGCCGTGCTCAGGCTTCGCGTTTTCGAAGCGGCGCGATGAAGCCCTTCAGCGTGCCGAGCGCCCACAGGGCCTTGTAGCGGGCGGTCGCGCCGTCGCCCGACGCCAGCGCCAGCGCCGCGCGGGCGGACGAGCGCAGGACGCGCATGGCCAGATAGGCCGGGCCGTAGTCGTGCAGCCGCAGCACCCGTCCGAAGCCGCGCGCATAGTCCTGCGCTCGGGCGACGCCGCCCGCGCCGCCGACCGGCGCCTGATCGTGATGAACCACGATGTCGCGGCGGTAGAAGCCGCGCGCGCCGGTTGCGAGCGCGCGCAGAATGAAATCCGTCTCCTCGCCGGACTTGAAGGGCGTTGGCGCCCCGACGCCGAGCGTCTCGTCGAAGCCGCCGATCTTTCGCGCGATGTCTGCGCGGATGAACAGCGAATTGGAATTGCCCGACAGCCACACGTTCGATTTCGAGATTTCCGCGTCCGCGCCGAGAAACAGGCCCAGCGAATCCGCGCCTGAGACGTCGGTCGTGCGGCCCGTGAAAACGCCGGCGTCAGGCGTCGCATCGAAAAGCGCGACAATGCTTTGCGCGAGCGTTTCCGGATACCAGCAATCGTCGTCCGGAAAAGCGATGATTTCCGCGCGGCAATGGTTCAGCCCGACGTTTCGCGCGCGCGACAGGCCGCGTTCGGAGCGGGCGTGATTGATGGCGAGCCGCCCGGCGAAGGGGGCGAGCACGGGATCGAGAACGCCTGGCTCGTTCTGATCGACGACGATCAGTTCGAAATCGCGGAGCGTCTGCCGCGTGAGCGAGTCCAGCAGCCGGCCGAGCTTTTCGGTGCGGCCGACGGTGCAACAGAGCAGCGAGAGGCGCGGCGGCGCGGCTTCGGTCAAGGGCGGTCTCGTATCGGGGGCGCCATGCGCCGTTCAGACTTTCTTGCGGGGTTGCGGGCATAGTGCACAGCTGGACTTGCGATTGGGTGAACAGCGGCGGGTATGCGGATCGTTCATGTCACGCGGCAGTTCCCGCCGGGCCTCGGCGGGATCGAGGAAGTCGTCGCCCAACTCGTGGAGCATCAGGCGCGCGCAGGCCATGACGTGCGCGTGCTGACGCTCGACCGCATCTTCACCGATCCCGCCACGCAACTGGTGGCGCGGGACGAATGGATGGGCGCGCAGGTCCTGCGCTTTCCCTATCGCGGCTCGATGCGCTATCCACTGGCGCCCGCGGTGCTGGCCCACGTAGGCGACGTCGATGTCGTCCATGTCCACGCCATCGACTTCTTCTTCGATTTCCTGAGTTTTTCGCGCGTCTGGCATCGGCGTCCGCTGGTGGCGACGACACATGGCGGCTTCTTCCATACGGACGCCCATGCGCGGCTCAAGCGGCTTTGGTTTTCCACCATCACCCGCGCGGCGGCGCGCGGCTACGACAGGATCGTCGCCTGCAGCCAGCCGGACTTCGAGATGTTTTCAGGCGTCGCCGGCGACAATCTCACGCTCATCGAAAATGGCGTGGACATCGGCAAATTCGCCGGCCTAGCGAGCCGCAGGCCGACGAAGAACCTGGTCGCAATCGGGCGCTTTTCCTTCAACAAGAAGCCCGAGCGGCTGCTCGACGCGATGGTGGAACTCGGCAAGCGCGATCCCGGATTCTCGCTCGACCTGATCGGCGGCGAATTCGACTGGACGCGCGAGAAGCTGGCGGCGGAAATCGCCGCGCGAAATCTGGCCGCGACGGTCCGGCTGCATGTTGGCGTCAGCAATGGGGAAATCGCGCAGATTCTCTCGCGCGCGAGCTTGTTCGTGAGCGCCAGCGTGCACGAGGGTTTCGGCATATCGCTGATCGAGGCTTTGAGCGCCGGCCTCCTGCCGGTGGTCGAGGCCAACGCCGCCTTCAAATCCTTCGCGGCGCGCGCATCCGACGTCGTGCTGGCCGACTATGCGCAACCGGCGCAGGCGGCCGACGCCATCGCGCGGGCGCAGGCGCGGCTCGCCGCCGATCCGGACTCGACGCGCGCGCGGCTCATCGAGGCGGCTCAACCCTTTGCGTGGCCGGGCGTGGCGGACCGCTACATGCGTGTTTACGAAGAGGCGGCGCGCTAGCCGCTATTGCTTCTTTCCTCTTGGCGCGGGACAGGCGTTCGCCAGCTTGCCGCCGGTCCATTTTTCCAGAATCGCCATCTGCGGACGATCCTTGCCATCCTTCGGCTCGATCGACAGCGGATAGTCCTTCGGCCACCACGCGCCAGCCGCCCAATAAGCCCAGCCGATCCAGACATCGGCATTGCCGGCCATATGCGCGAGCATGGCGTCGAGGCCCTCGCGGCACTGTTCGTTGTCTCCCGCGCCGAACTCGCCGAGAAAGCCCTTGCGCCTGTTCTCGCGCAGCCAGTCCGTCGCGACGGAGAGGGCGGCGACGACTTCCTCCTTCTTGCGGCATTGTCCGCTTGTGCCGGAGGAATCGCTGTCGAGATATTGATGGAACTCGAAAGCGTGCGCGCCCTTGTCGCGGATTGCGCGCATCGCCTCGCCGTTGACGCCGTGGCCGCCGTCCTTGGTCCAGGAATGCGCGCCGGTCCAGTTGACGCCGGGGACGAGCGCCAGATTGCAGGCGCCGGCCTTGCGGATCGCGTCGATGGCCGCCTGCGCCGATTTCGCCCATCGGTCGGCGGGCATGTCGTGCGGCTCGTTCATCAAGCCGAAGACGACATGCGGCTCCTTGCCGAATTTCTGCGCGAGACGTCGCCACAGATCGGCGAAAGCCTGGTCGCCGACCTTGCCGCCGCCGATGACATCGCCGCGCCACCGGCCGTAATTGTGCACGTCGAGGATGATCGAGAGGCCATGCGCGCGCGCGCGATCCACCGCCTCCGTCAGCAGCGCCAGATGACCGGCGTCGAAGTCCTGTTCGAGCGTTGGCTGAAGCCGCTCCCACAGGAAGGGCAGGCGAACGACGGCGAAGCCCTTCGATTTCGCCCAGGCGAATTCGCTGTCGGCGGGAAAATGAAAATCCTTCTCCGCCTTGCCCGGCGCATCGCCGAATTCGGCGCCGGCAAGACTGACGCCCGCCGCGGGCCTTGCGGCCGTCGCATTGTCGGCGATCACCGGCGTCGCGCCCGATACGATGCAGGCGATGGCGCAGGCGAAGCGCCGGATTCTATGCTGCGTGTTCATTATGATCGTGCTTCCGACTCGCGCAGTCCCGATGTCTCAGGTTAGAGATGATGCACGCGAACGCCAGCAATTCCGGCCATGTCGGCGTCGATCACGATTAACGGGTCGTTAACATGAGCCTACCGCGCTTTGCGCGCAACACGCTGCATTCCAGCATCGCCGGCGCTTCGACCGCGCTCGGCGGGCTGCTCAGCGTCGTCGTCGTCGCGCGGATGCTCGGGCCCGGCGGCGCCGGCAATGTGGCGCTCGGTATCTGGATCGTCGGCACGCTGGTCACGATCTGCGATCTCGGCCTGCCGATCACCGTCGCGCGTTTCGTTCCCGATCTCGAGGCGCGAGGCATACACAGGGACGCGGTCAATTTCGCCCGCGCTTTTCTGCCCCCCGTTCTGCTGACGACGGCGCTGGGCGCGGCGGCGCTCGCCGCGATCTGGCGTTTCGCGCCGTTTATCGACACGCATCTCCCGGCGCTGCCGTTCGACGACGTTTCGGACAGCGTGTGGCTCGCGCTGGCTTTTCTCTTCACCCTGCAGGCGGTCGGCAATTACGGCCTGTCGCAATTGCGCGGCGCGCAGCGCTTCGACGAGGCCGCGCGCCTGTCTGCGATCTCGCTGCTCGTGCAACTCGGCGGCGTCGCGGTCGGCGCGTGGCTGTTCGGGGTAACCGGCGCGCTTGTCGGCTATGGCGGCGGCAGCCTGCTGCTGGCGGTCTATACCGTGATCAATATCAGGCCCGGCGCCGTCATCGACGCCGAGCTGAAGCAGCGCGCATGGCGCTTTTCGCTCGCCAGCTGGGGCGTGGGCCTGATCGCGGCCATCGTCTGGTCGCGCACGGAGCTCGCCTTTCTCAATCATTATCGCGGCGCGCACGAAGCCGGGCTCTATTCGGCCGCCAACACGCTGGCGACGGTGGCGACCCAGGCCCCGCTGCTGATGACGGGCGGCCTGCTGGCGCTGTTCGCGCAGCTCTTCGCCGTCGGCGACAAGGCGGGGCTGAAGCGCGCCTTTGCGTCCGCCGTGCGCTTCATGTCGTTCCTGATCTTCCCCGCCTGCTTCGGCATGGCGGCTATAGCTCCGTCGCTGGTGCCGGCGCTGTTCGGCGCGGATTTCGCCGATGCATCCGACGCGGCGGCCGTGCTTGTCGCGGCGCAGGCGTTCGGCGCGGTGTCGACCGTTTCCTCGGCGCTGCTGTTTGCGACGGAGCGTAATTATTATCTCGTCCGCAGCGGCGTCGCCGGCGCCGCCGCGATCGTCGCGGCCGGCGTCTTCGTCGTGCCCGCCTATGGCCTGATGGGCGCCGTCGTGGCGCGTTCGATCATCCAGTTTTCCATCGTGGCGGCGAGTTTCATCTACCTGCATCGCGCGCTGGATTGCGCGAGCCCTTATGGTTCGGTCGCGCGCATCGTCGGGTCTGCGGCAGGCTGTGCAATCGCCGCGCGCGCTGTCGTGATCGTTCTGCCCGGCGTTTTCGGCATTGCGCTCGGCATCGCGCTCGGGGCGGCGGTCTATTTTGCGCTCGTGCGGCTCACGCGCGCCCTTCCGGACGAAGATCTCGGACGCCTGTCCGATCTGGCCGGAAAGGCGCCTGCGTGGCTGTCGCCGCTGCTGTCGCCGTTCGTGCAGTTTTTCGCTCGATAGCGCGCGCGCTCATTCGGAGAGCGCCAGCAGATCCCGCATGATGTAGTGCAGCGCGAGTTCGCCGAGCGGCGCGCCCGGCGTCGGCGGCTCCGCGCCCAGCCGCGCGCCGTCGTCGATCTCTACGCCATCGGGGAAATGCCAGCGCAACGCGCGCGCTTTCAGCACGAGATCGCAGGGGCCGCGCGCCGGCAGTGACCAGAGGCGCACGGACGCCGCGCGCACGTCGCCGAGGCAGGACGCAAGCTCCTCTGCCGCCTCCCGCTCCTGCGCTTCGTCCGCGCCGAGCGCGGTTATTTCTGCCGCGCGCATGGCTTTGACGGCGGCTTCGAAACCGTCGAAAGCGCGAGTGATGATCATGGCCGCCACAGTCGATCCTTTGTGTTACGCGTATGGGGCCATTCGTCTTTTGCGGCGGACAGTGTCGCGCGTCATCGCACGGCGTGACGTTGGTCACGTCCGGCGCGTCTCAGGCCGGCGAAATCCAGAGAATGGTTTCCCGGGACTGAACGAGTCGGTCGTCCGGCGCCGCCGCGCCGATCCAGACCGCAATCTCGATGCGGTCGATACGAGCCGTTTCGTCGAACAGCACGAGATCGAAAGCGCGGTCCGCGTCAGGCGCCGCATGGCGCGGGGGCGGCGCGGGATGCGCGATCGCCAGCGCGTCTGCGCCTGCGCCGATCGTCCGCGTCCGGTAGGTCCGGCCGTTCAGGAGAAAGATGTCGTGCGCAGGGCCGGACCCTTGCCCAGCGGCGTCGATCAGCAAGGGGCGCCAGCCTTGCTGCGCCGCCGCGGCGGCCAGTGCGTGCGCGCAATCCTGCTGCAGTCGCCTGCTCTCGCCGGTCACCAGAATGCGCCTCGCATGCGTGCTCGCCGCAATGTCCAGCGCCTCGACGACAAGACCGGCGCTTGCCGGATCGAGGGCGCCGCGCCGCAGGATCGCATGTGGCCGACCGAACTTCGGCCGCCGCGTCCGCTGGATCCGGGCGCCGACGCCGGGCGCCGCGCCGAACAGCAGAAATCCGAGCAGGGCCGAGGCGGCGACGGTGAGAGGGGTCGACGCGCGATCGGCGCTGAGCGGCGCCGCCGCGGCGGCGACGATGCGCGCCTCGTGGTTCGGCGTGGCGGCCTGCGCGGCTTGCCTGTCGTATTCGACCTCGGCGCGGGCTGCCTCCTCCTGGGTTGCGGCGAGTTCGGCGGCGCGCGGATCCGGGCCGCCTTCTGCGAGCGGGCGACGCGGCGCGGCGGGCGCTTTCGCGGCGCGCGAG
>JASGFP010000089.1:0-17839 GCA_047605445.1 Rhodoblastus sp. | reverse complement strand
CCGTCGCCGCCGGCTTCGTCGCGCAGGGCTGGCGCGCCGCGCGTGTCGCGGCGCCGGTCGTGACGCGGCCGCAGATCGTCGAGCTCACCGGCTTCGTCGAGCAGGTCGATCTGCGCCGCGCCGGCGCGCGCTTCGTGTTGCGCCTGACCTCGGCGCAGGGCCTCGAGGACGGCGTCATGCCCTTTCGCGTGCGGCTGACGACCAACCGAGAGCCGGACTTCGAGGCGGGCGCGCATATCGCGCTCAAGGCCCGCTTATTGCCGCCCGCCCGCGCCGCGCTGCCCGGCGGTTACGATTTCGCGCGCGACGCCTATTTCATGCGCCTCGGCGCGGTGGGCTCCGCGCTCGGCCGCATCGAGGCCTTGGCGCCGCCCGAGCCGGCGCCGCTGTCGCTGCGCTTGTCCGCCGCCGTCGACCGCTTCCGCAACGCGCTGGTCCGGCGCGTGACCGAGCGGCTGCCGGGCGATTCCGGCGCCATCGCCGCCGCCATGGTCGCCGGCAAGCGCGACCATCTGAGCCATGCCGCGCGCGAACTCATCCGCGAGGCCGGCATCTTCCACATCATCACCATTTCGGGCGTGCAGATGACGCTCGTCGCCGGCATTTTCTTTGTCGGCCTGCGCCGCCTGCTGGCATTGTCGCAGACGCTGGCGCTGAACTATCCGATCAAGAAATGGGCGGCCGCGCTCGCGATCTGCGGCGCCATCGCCTACGACGTCTTCACCGGATCGCGCGTCGGCGCCGAGCGCGCGCTGGTGATGACCTGCATCATGCTGCTGGCCGCCGTCTTCGACCGGCCCTCCGTCTCCATGCGCAATCTTGCGCTTGCCGTTGTCTTTGTCGTCGCGGTCGAGCCCGAGGCGCTGATGGGCGCAAGTTTCCAGCTCTCCTTCGCCGCCGTCGCCGCGTTGGTCGCGGTGTGGGAGGCGCGCCTCGCCGCACAGGCCCGCGCCCGCACGGCGCCGCTCGGAATCCTGCGGCCGGGCAGGGCGGGAGAGTGGCTTGCCTGGGCGTCGCAGGCGCGCTGGCGCGGGCTCGGCGCGGTCCTGTTCGCCACGATCTGCGCGACATCGGCCACGGCGTCCTTCATGGCCGCCGATTTTCACGAATTGTCGCCCTACGTCCTGATCGGCAATCCGCTGACCCTGATGATTATCGAATTCTTCGCCGTGCCGGCGGCGCTCGCCGGCTCGCTTCTCTATCCGCTCGGTCTCGACGGGCCGGTGTGGCTGTGGCTCGGGCTCGGCATCGACATTATTCTGGCGGCGGCGCGGATGCTGGCGTCCATGCCCGCCGCCACCGTCCATCTGCGCGAATTTGCGCCCTGGGCGCTGCCCTTCCTCGCGCTGGCCGTTCTCTCGGCGACCGTCTGGCGCACGAATTTGATGCGCCTGACCGCGCTGCCCTTCCTCGCCATCGGCCTCTACGGCGCGACGCAGGGTCCGCGGTGGGACGTCGCGGTCCAGCCAACCGGGGAAAGCGCCGCGGTGCGCGCCGCCAACGGCGACCTCGTGACGATCGGCCGCTTCTCCGGCTTCACGGCGGAACAATGGCTGCGCGCAGACGCCGATGGCCGAGAGCCACGGTCCTCGCGCGGCGAGATGTGCGACAAGACGGGGTGTACGGCGCAGGCGGGGAATGGCGGCGCGCTGGCGCTGGTCACGGACTACACGGCGCTCGCCGAGGATTGTTCGCGCGCGAAAATCGTCGTGACGCCGCTCTACGCGCCCTGGGGCTGCAAGGCGCCTCTGGTGATCGACCGGAGGAAACTGGAAGAGACGGGCGCGATCACGCTGCGCTTCGAGGCGGACGGAATATCGATGCGGACGGCGCGGGCCGCCGGCGAGGATCGCCCGTGGTCGCCCGCGCCGAGGCGCCGCGCCGCGCGCGTGGCGGCGGAGGCGATGGACGAGAACGGCGAACGCGTGGACGCTTCCGAGGCGGTCAGCGGGCTCGACCGGCTGGACTGAAACTCGCGCCTCAATACTTCCTGAGCAAGCTCACCAGCTTGCCCTGGATGCGAACGCGATCCGGGCCGAAGATACGCGTCTCGTAGGCGGGATTGGCGGCTTCCAGCGCGATCGAGGCGCCGCGTTTGCGCAAGCGCTTGAGCGTCGCTTCCTCGTCGTCGATCAGCGCCACGACGATATCGCCTGAATCGGCTGTGTCCTGCTTCTTGAGGATGACCGTATCGCCCTCGAAAATCCCGGCCTCGATCATGGAATCGCCCCGGATTTCCAGCGCGTAATGGTCGCCCGAGGACAGAAATTCGGGCGGCATGGGAATGGTGTGGCTGCGGCTCTGGATCGCCGAGATCGGCGTGCCCGCGGCGATCCGGCCCATGACGGGAATGGACACATGCGCAGGCCCGTCGTCGTCATGCGCCGCCGCGACCGGCGCGCGCACACGGCCCAGATTCCCCTCGATCACAGAGGGCGAGAACCGTGCGCGCGAAGGTCCGGGCGTCGAGGCCTCGGGCAGTTTGATGACTTCGAGCGCGCGGGCGCGATTCGGCAGGCGGCGGATGAAACCGCGCTCCTCCAACGCCATGATGAGGCGATGGATGCCCGACTTGGACCGCAGATCGAGCGCGTCCTTCATCTCGTCGAAGGAGGGAGGCACGCCCGTCTCCTTCAACCGCTCGTGGATGAAGCGCAGCAATTCGTTCTGCTTGCGGGTCAACATTCGCCGAAATCCCTGTTCTCCGGCCGATTTCCGAATCGGCAGTCTCGTCCTTACGCCTCTAAACTGAATCGCAGCCTTAAACAAAGCATGAACGAAACGCTATATGTTCGTGGTGTGTTCCGCAAGCGCAAATATCGCAAGCGGCCTATGGTGACGCCTGCGGGCCTGCCGCCCGCATACGGGAGGGCCAGATGTACGCAGCCATCCGACAGGCCACGGCGAAGCCAGGCCATGCCGACGAACTCGCGCGCCTCATCAAGAAGGGCGCTGTGTCCATCGTCTCGAGCGTGCCGGGATTTCTGGGCTATTACGTCGTCTATGCCGGCGACGACACGGTGACCGCCATCAGCGTGTTCAACACGGTGCAGGGCGCCGAAGAATCAAATCGCCGCGCGACGGCCTGGATCGAGAAAAACCTCAGCCCGCTGCTGGCTGGCGATGCGCGGGTGACGGCGGGGCCGGTGATCGTGCACTCCCTGCCGTAAGGAGGATCAGGAGGCTTCGGGCGCCTCGTCGTCGTCGCGCGGATCGCTGGCGTAGACCATGCCGAATATGGAGGCTGCAGCCTTCAGCCAGATGTCGCGCTCGTTGATCGGCCAGGCGGCGCCGGGCGCCGGCAGGCTGGAGATCAGCGTGGCGATCAGCGGATGGTCGGTCGCCTTCCGCTCGGCGGGGGGCGTCTTCAGATTGGCGGCTTCCTCCCGCATCGCTTTCGCCAGCGCCAGTCGCGCCTCGATCGCGTCGATATCGCCGTGGCGATAGAGCGGGTCGGGCGTGACCATGCGCGGGCCGAGCGGCGTGAGCCCGGCGGGCTCGTCGGGGAAAGGCGCGTCGGATTCGCCGTCGTCGTCGAAATGGTGGAGCGCCGCGCGGTCGCGGTCGAGGGCCGCCGCCTGTTCGGCGGCGAGATCGGGAAGGGCGTTGGGGTTGATCGCGAATTTGCTCATGGCGGACTCATGTGCGGTTTCCCGATGATGCGAGCCGAAAGTTGCGCGGGGATTAAGCCCATCCGTTGCATTTTCCCTCGGTTGACCTCTCGCTTCGCCCAGCGGAACCTGCGGGCCGGTACGGGAGGAAAAAATGGGTCTGGTGGACGGCAAAGTGGCGATCATCACGGGCGGCACGAGCGGCATTGGCGCGCGCGCGGTCGAATTATTCGTGGAGGAGGGCGCGCAGGTCGTCTTCACCGGCAGGCGGGCGGCCGAAGGCGCGGCTGTGGCCGGCCCCCTCGGCGGCAAGGCGGTCTTCATGCAGGCCGACGCCACTGACGAAGCCGACTGGGTGCGCGTCGTCGGCGAGACCAAGGCGAAATTCGGCCGCATCGACTGCCTGTTCAACAATGCCGGAGGCCCCGCGCCCACGGGCGGAATCGCGAGCGTTCCGGTCGAGGGCTTCGACGCCGCCATGGCGCTCCTGGTGCGTTCCGTCATGCTCGGCATGAAACATGTCGCGCCGGTCATGGTCGCGCAGCGCGCGGGCTCGATCGTCAACAACGCCTCGATCGCAGCGCATCTGGCCGGCTATTCCTCGTCGATGATCTATGGCGCGGCCAAGGCGGCGGTGAAGCATCTGACGACCTGCGTCGGCATGGAGCTGGGCGAGAGCAATGTCCGCGTCAATTCCGTGTCGCCCGGCGCCATCGCCACCGGCATTCTCGCCAAGGCGCTCGGCATGGACGCCGCGAAAGCGGACCAGATCGCGGAGGGCATGAAGGCCGGCTTCGCCAAGGCGCAGCCCATTCCGCGCGCCGGCCTGCCGGAGGATATCGCGCAATGCGTGCTGTTCCTTGCCTCGGATCGCGGCAGCTTCATCAACGCCACGGATATCGTGGTCGACGGCGGCGTGATCGGCGGAAGGCAATATTCGCCGCATCAGGAGATGTTGCGGCAGACGAAAGAGGCGCTGGGGATCGGGTAGGGGGCGCACACGCCTCCCGCCTGTGTGGAGGGGGGTCGCGCTATGCTGCGAGATTGGCGCCGTTCAGATCCGGCGTGCATCGCAGGAACACGCGACCACGCACCCTGAGCCTCCCCCGCAAGGGGGGAGCGAACAGACTGCGATTACCCCTCGCGAAACGGCTGCGTCAGCATCCGGTCCAGCCGCAACTCCTCTTCATCCCGCAGGATCGGCAGGCCGACCGTCATCCCCGCCTGCCCGCCGGTGGGTTCGGCGCGATAGACGCGAAACAGCCGATCCCAGATCGACAGGTTGAAGCCGAAATTGGAATGCGTCTCGGCGGGCTCGACCGAATGATGCACGCGGTGCATGTCCGGCGTCACAAGGATCGCGCGCACGAAAGGCTCGACCGCGCGCGGCAAGGCGGCGTTGGCGTGGTTGAACATGGCGAGGCCGTTGAGCAGGATCTCGAACGCGAGCGCAGCCCACGGCGGCGCGCCGAGCGCGACGACGGTGCCGCTCTTCAGCACGAAGGAAATCGCCAGTTCGAATGGATGGAACCGCAGCGCCGTCGTCAGATCGTAGTCGAGATCGGCATGGTGCATGCGGTGCAGCCGCCACAGCGTCGGAATGCGGTGAAAGGCGACGTGCTGCGCGAAAATGACGAAGTCGAGCACGAGGATCGACACAAGGCCCGCGAGCCATGACGGCGCGGCGACAAGGTTGAACAGGCCCCAGCCCCGCTGTTGCGCGAACAGCGCGACGCCGGCGAGCGCGACCGGAAACAGCGCGCGCAGGACCAGCGCGTCGACGGCGATCAACCCGATATTGGACGGCCAGCGCCGCAAGCGTCCGAATTCGAGGCGCCGATGCGGCGCCAGCGCCTCCCACAGCGCGACGGCCGCGAAGATCGCGAAGGCCGCAAACAGCCGGATTTGCCAGTCCTGCGTCACTTTCCCGCCCTGCTCGCGCCCGCTCCGGCGTCGCGTTGACTTCCCCGCTCCAAAACCGGAAAACACAGGGCAGATTCAGGGAAATCCATGCCATCAGTCACGCTGATCGACAATTACGACAGTTTCACCTTCAACCTGGTGCACTATCTGGGCTCTCTGGGCGCGGATGTCACGGTGTGGCGCAACGACGCGCGCTCGGTCGCTGACATCATCGCGGACGGTCCCGACGCCATCCTGCTCTCGCCCGGCCCCTGCACGCCGCGCGAGGCGGGCGTGTGCCTCGATCTCATCCATGCGGCGAGCGCGACGATCCCGATGTTCGGCGTCTGCCTCGGCCACCAGGCGATGGGCGAGGCCTTCGGCGGCGACGTCATCCGCGCGCCGCTGCCCATCCACGGCAAGGTCGACGAGATCCGCCACACCGGCCAGACCGTGTTTCGCGGGATCAACGGCGCCTTCAAGGCGACGCGCTATCATTCGCTCGTCGTCGACCGCAAGACACTGCCTGCCGACCTGATGGTGACTGCGGAGACCGCCGACGGGCTCATCATGGGCCTGTCGCACCGCACGCGGCCTTCGCATGGCGTGCAGTTTCATCCCGAGAGCATCGCCTCCGAGCACGGCAAGACGATCCTCCGCAATTTTCTCGATCTGGCGGGCCGCTGGAACGACACGCAACGCAGGGCCGCCTGAGCGATGGACGCGTTCAAACCCTATCTCGCCAAGGTGGCGACCGGCGCGCGGCTGACGGCGGACGAGGCGCGCGCCGCCTTCGACGACATGTTGTCGGGCGAGGTCACGCCCTCGCAGATGGGCGCTTTCCTGATGGCGCTGCGCGTGCGCGGCGAGACGGTTGAGGAGATCACCGGCGCGGTGACCGCGATGCGCGAAAAAATGCTGAAGGTGAATGCGCCCGCGGACGCGATCGACATCGTCGGCACCGGCGGCGACGGCCACGGCTCCTACAATGTGTCGACGGTTTCGGCGCTGATCGTCGCCGGCTGCGGCGTGCCGGTCGCCAAGCACGGCAATCGCGCGGCTTCCTCCCGCTCGGGGGCGAGCGACGTGCTGACCGCGCTCGGCGTAAAGATCGGCATTTCGGCAGATGCGGTTGCGGCCTGCGTACGCGAGGCCGGCGTCGGCTTCATGATGGCGCAGACGCACCACGCCGCCATGCGCCATGTCGGCGCGACGCGCGTGGAACTGGGCACGCGCACCATCTTCAACATTCTGGGACCGCTTTCTAACCCCGCCGGCGTGAAGCGGCAGCTGCTCGGCGTGTTTTCGCGCGAATGGCTGGTGTCGATGGCCGAGACGCTTCGCGCGCTCGGATCCGAACGCGTCTGGCTGGTGCATGGCTCCGACGGTCTCGACGAGATGACGACGACCGGCGTGACGCATGTCGTCGAATTGAAGGACGGAAACATCCACGCTTTCGACGTCGCGCCTGAGGACGCCGGCGTGAAGCGCGCGACCCTCGCCGATCTCAAGGGCGGCGATCCCGCGCACAACGCCGCCGCGCTGACCGCGGTGCTCGACGGCGCGCACGGCCCCTATCGCGATATTGCAATCCTCAATTCCGCCGCCGCGCTGGTGGTGGCGGACAAGGCCGCCAATCTGAAGGAGGGCGCGGCGCTCGCCGCGCAATCGATCGACGAGGGCAGGGCGCGCGCCGCGCTCGCGCGCCTCGTCGCCGTGTCGAACGCCGACGGGAGCTGAACATGCCGGACGTCCTGCGCAAGATCGAAGCTTACAAGCGACGCGAAATCGCCGAGGCCAAGGTGCGCATGCCCTTCAAGACGCTCGAGCGCCAGGCGCGCGAGCACGATCCGCCGCGCGGGTTCCTGCGCGCCATCGAGCGACAGCACGCGCAGAACCGCATCGCGTTGATCGCCGAAATCAAGAAGGCGAGCCCGTCGAAGGGCGTCATCCGCGAGGATTTCGATCCGGCGAAACTCGCCAAGGCCTACGAAGAAGGCGGCGCGACCTGCCTGTCCGTTCTGACCGATGCGCCCTCTTTCCAGGGCGCGCTGGCCAATCTGGAAATCGCGCGCAAGGCCGCCGTCATGCCGGCGCTGCGCAAGGATTTCATGCTCGATCCCTACCAGGTCTACGAGGCGCGCGCGAACGGGGCGGACTGCATTCTCATCATCATGGCCTCGGTGGACGACGCTGCGGCCAAGGCGCTCAACGCCGCCGCGCACGACCTGCGCATGGACGTGCTGGTGGAAGTGCACGATGAAGAGGAATTGAAGCGCGCGCTGCAGCTCGAAGCCCGCCTCATCGGCGTCAACAATCGCGACCTGCGCACGTTCAAGGTCGATCTCGCCACAACGGAGCGCCTTGCGCCGAAAGTGCCGAAGGACAAGATCGTCGTCGCCGAGAGCGGCATCGAGACGCATGACGATTGCGTGCGGCTGGAGCGCGCGGGCGTCGCGACTTTCCTCGTCGGCGAGACGCTGATGCGCAAGAAGGACGTCGCGCAGGCGACGCGCGACCTGCTGGTCGGCGAAACCGCCAAGGCCAGCGCTTCGTGAGCAGGCTCACGCACCTGTCCGACGCCGGCGAGGCGCGGATGGTCGACGTGTCCGACAAGGCCGTGACAGAACGCATGGCGGTGGCGACAGGCCGTGTCGTCATGGAGCCCGGGACGCTGGCGCTGTGCATGTCCGGCAACGCGAAGAAAGGCGATGTTCTCGGCGCGGCGCGCATCGCCGGCATCATGGCGGCGAAGAAGACGAGCGAACTGATCCCGCTCTGCCACCCCATCGCGCTGACCAAGGTGACGGTCGATCTCGAGGCCGACGAAAAACTGCCCGGCGTGCGCGTGATTGCGACGGCGAAGACAACGGGACAGACGGGCGTCGAGATGGAGGCGCTGACGGCGGTCTCCGTCGCCTGCCTCACCATCTACGACATGTTGAAAGCCGCAGATCGCGGCATGCGCATCGACGGCGTGACGCTCGAGGAAAAGCGCGGCGGCAAGTCGGGCGACTGGCGGCGCTCTTAGTTTCACAAATCACTGCCGTCATTGCGAGGAGCCTAGCGAGGCTCCTCGCGATGACGGAGGAAAGATACATGGCCCCCAAGAATCTCCTCCCGGTCGCCGACGCGCTAACGAAGATCCTCGACGCCGCCTCGCCCGTGTCCGACGTCGAAACCGTCCGGCTGAACGCAGCCTTCGGCCGCACGCTTGCGCGCGATCTGATTTCGACGCGCACGCAGCCGCCGTTCGACGTCTCCGCCATGGACGGCTACGCGCTGCGCGCCGCCGATGTGGCGAGCCCGGATAAGCGGTTGCTGCTCGCCGGCGAAAGCGCCGCCGGCCGGGGTTTCGCGGGCGCATTGAAGCCGGGCGAATGCGTGCGCATCTTCACCGGCGCGCCCGTGCCGAAAGGCGCCGACGCCATTCTGATTCAGGAAGATGCGATCGTCGAAGGCGCTGTTGTCGGCGCGCGTGAATCCGTCCGGCAGGGTCAGCACATCCGCGTCGCGGGGGTCGACTTCCGCGAAGGCGAAATCGGCCTCAAGGCTGGCGCGCGTCTCGGTCCCGCGGAAATCTCGCTCGCCGCGGCGATGAATCACGCGAGCGTTCCCGTCACGCGCCGCCCGCGCGTCGCCATTCTCGCGACCGGCGACGAACTCGTCATGCCGGGCGAAACGCCGGGCCCCGACCAGATCGTCTGTTCCAATCCCTTCGCGGTGGCGGCCTATGTCGAGGGCGCCGGCGGCGAGGCGATCGATCTCGGCATCGCCGGCGACGAATTTTCCGCGCTCGAACGCGGCATCGCGCGCGCGAAGGAAGCGAAGGCCGACATTCTCGTCACACTCGGCGGCGCATCGGTCGGCGATCACGACCTCGTGCAATCCGCGCTGAAGAAAGAGGGCATGGAACTCGGCTTCTGGCGCATCGCCATGCGTCCGGGAAAGCCGCTGATCCACGGGCGGCTCGGCGACATGCACATCTTGGGTCTGCCGGGCAATCCAGTGTCGTCCATCGTCTGCAGCCTGATCTTTCTCATCCCGCTCGTGCGCAAACTCTGCGGCGACCCGGACGCCGGCGCCGATCACACGCAGCCCGCGACTCTCGGCGTCGACCTCAAGCCCAACGACCAGCGCCAGGATTTTCTGCGCGCGACGTTATCGACGGACGCCGAAGGCCGCATCGTCGCGACGCCGCAAGCGCTGCAGGACTCCTCGCTGCTCTCGGTCTTCTCCCGCTCGCAGGCGTTGCTGATCCGACCGCCGCATGCGCCGGCCGCGAAGGCGGGAGAGGCGTGCAGGATTCTGCGACTTTAATTTTTTGGCTCCACGTCGACCGGGTCGCGCACCACTGTAATGCGGCGAGGAAATTTTGGTGGGTTTTCGATTTGTAATCCACGCATATAGAGAATGCTCAATTTGGGCATATCCATCAAGGCGTCGATGTTAATTATCTTTGTATTAGAAATATTTAAATACCATACTGAAGATTGTCGAAGTGGTTCTAAATTATCAACTAATGTATCAGACAAATTTAAATATTCAATTTCTTTAAGTTGAATAAGTAAAGACAAATCTGAAAAATTTGTACCACTTAAATCGAGAGAATATAGGGCGTGAAGATTAGAAAGAGGACTGAAGTCGTCAACCTGAGAGTGGTCAATAGATAGTTGTCGAAGATCTTTCATATAATGCAAATCGGATAGATCACTTAAATTTGATCCAGACGCACTTATTGATCTACATTTCGCATTATGGCACAGATAGGAGAGAGAATCAATATTAGAGTTATTTGCATAAAACGCTGTCAGGCTTTTTAGTTCGCTAAGTGGATTGAAGTCATCTATTATGCAGCCAGATATATTCAAAGTGTGAATTTGTGTGAGAGTTCGCATAAAATCAATATTACGAATCTTTGTATTTGATATGTTTAATTTAACAATTTCTGAAAAATTATTCGGGATTATCCCTTAGAAGCAAGTTCGATTGAATCGAGTCGCAATCTGAAGCGCGGCGTGGTGAAAAAGGGACATGTCGCTCCTGCCCCGCAACATCAGTGAACTGGTCAATTCGGAAAAACGTTTCGTCCAGCGCCCGATCTGGGATTCGAAGCTTGACCCTCGATTCCATGTTTTCACTGCGGCGCTGCTTGTTCCCGACGACCCTACTGCCGGCCTTGAAATGCGAGCGAAGTTCTCCAAGCAATTTGTTGACCGGGACTGTCTTCTCCAACTGGAATTTACGCGCGGCGGGCGTGATCGAACTGAACTTGCAAGAGCACAATGGCGCCCGTTCGAAACGCACACGAACCGCCAATGGGGTCCGCCTGGTTATGAGGGGGCTCGGTTCTATCGGCAGAGCCATCTGCATGGCTTCGAACACAACTTTGTTGTGGATGAACGCCGAATGCGAAGCGGCAGCCTGCCTGCCGCCGTGCCAATAGACCCTGATCCTTCAACGCTTTCTGAATTCCTTGCTTTTTTCGGGAACCGCTTTAGAATCATTAACATAACTGATGTTCAATTGCCGGGTGCGAGTGCTGATTTGTTCTGGGTGAAGGCATGAGCCAGATGCCTGAAAAGACGTTCATTCCGACCATTGACGAGGCCGTTCGCCGGCTCGTGACAGTGGAGCATTTCCACGCCGGGTCGATAGTTTCCATGCCATCTATGTACCCAAGCGGGGCATCGGTTCTGATCGAGATTTCGGCGCAAGCTGGCCGTGTATTCGTTTCTGATCGCGGCGGCGGATACAATGAAGCTGAGTTTATGGGTACGACCCGCCAATTTGCCAGAGAGGCGGAACGGGTTGCCGGGGAGTCCGGCATTCGGTTCGACGGGCGCAATATGTTTGTTGCGGAAGTCCCGATTGATCGGGTCGACGGCGCGATGATTGCAGTCGCACATTGTTCCGCGCAGGCAGCAGCCTTTGCTGCTCTCAAAGCGGCCGAACGGCACGAAAGAGACGTTAAGGAAGCAATGTTCGAGAAGCTTGCCGATGTGTTTGGCGCATCTGGCTTTGAGCGGGACATTGATGTGATTGGTGCGTCAAACCACAAGTGGAAAGTCGATGCGCTTGTGCGGGATGCCTCCCGCGTTGTGATCTTCAACGCGGTCACGAAACACTACGTCTCCGCGACCGGAACTGCTGCAAAATTTGGCGACTTTGGCAGGCTTGAAATCGCGCCCCGGCGAGTTGCTGTAACCCCGAGCATCATAGGTCTGGGCGACTGGTTCGGTCTCGTTAATAGCTCGTCTGACGCCATCGTCGAGATTTCGGCTGCGAACGATCAATTTATCAGGGCAAGGAGCGCGGCCTGATGACGCTCGCGGAAGCCGTTAAGTCTGGGCGTTTGAGCGAGTTCATTGCTCAAGAAGAAGCGAGAGGTGTCGGCCCAATCGACCGCGCCGCACTCGATTCCTTGACTGCGGCGCTGATTAGAGCGCCGCAATCAGAAGATCAAACATCGCGTTCCGCATCTGGCGATGGTTCGACCGGAATTGGAACTCGCCGAGGTAAGACTGCATCCACTTCCCGCTGACGTGAATGTGGGTCGAAGCAATCGACTTCTTGAACAGCCGCCAGAACGACTCGACGTTGTTCGTGTGATGCATCGCATCGTGCCGGTAGTCGTAATAGGCGTACTCGCGAGCGCCATGCTTCACGGCGCCGTGCTTGTAGCCGTCGCCAGTGAGTAAACCGTAGCTGTAGAGTTCGTCGGTCGAGACGGTCGCGCCCGGCTCGACGTTTTCGAGAACTACGCCGCGCAGCGTGTCTTTCTTCACGTTCGGAATGACTTCGGTCTTGATCGGGCCTCCGCGCTCTTTCAGGCCCATGACAATCGTCTTGCCTTCTGCGCCGCGACCACGCTTGCCGGGGCGACGCCCGCCGACATAAGCCTCGTCCAGTTCGACATGGCCTTTCAGCATGGCAAAGCCGTCCGCCTTTTCCATCAGCGTGCGGATTTGATGGCCGATGCGCCAAGCGGTCTTGTACGTCACGCCGAGCGAGCGCTGGAGTTCCTTGCCGCTCACGCCGTGGCGCGTCGCAATGAACAGGTAGATCGCATAGAACCACGTCTGGAGCGGCGTGCGGCTGTCCTCGAAGATCGTTCCGACGCAAGGGTAGATGTGATCGCCGCAAGCTGCACAAGCGAATGCGCGGCGGCCGGTGATCTTGTGAAAGGTCGCATCAATGCCGCACTTTCCGCATACATGGCGCATGCCGTAGCGGACTTCCATGACGCGGTTCAGGCAGGCGTCGTCGCTCGAAAACTCGGCAAAGAACTCGCGGACAGAAAACGACTGGACGTTGCTTTCCTTATGTCCGGCTTTCGAGGGGCGCTTGCGCTGGCGGGTAGTCACGACTGCATCTCCTATGCAGCCAAATATCTCACACGATCATACTTGCGTCAAGGGGATAATCCCGAAATTATTTATTACAGTTCCGTCGGAGACGGTCGTATCAGCAATATCCAAACTTCTCACATCTTTTAGGCTGCTTAGTGCAGAAAGAGACGTGACTTTTGTTCGATTTAAATTGATAAACTGGAGTCGATTCAGGGATTTTATTGGATCAAGATCCTTGATCGATGTGTCGTTTAAATCAAGAGTTGTTAAACTAGACAGGTCCGATAAAGTAGCAAATCCTGTCGCGTTTACGCTCACTCGGTTGAGAACTTGTAGATTTATAAGACCTTTAAGTGCATGAATGTGGCGAATTCGTCGCTGTCTAAGCGGCATATGAACAACCAGTTCTTTCCAATGTTCTGGAAGTTCTTCCCCGGCGTGCAACATATTGGTTGCTCTTTCGATGTCGAAATCTGTAGGAACACTCTGGGGAGGTTTGTCTGAAACTCTTTTTCTGTCTAGCTTTGCTGCCCACTCCTTAAGGTCGGTAGCTATCTCTCTTACAGTTTCAGTCGCGCTCGTTCTAATACGCTTCTTTAAAATTCCCCATTTATCGGAGGCATAATCAAAAAAATCGGCTCCCGCTTGCATTGCATCGGCGGCCCGCTCCAGTAAATCTGGATAATTATGCAGGGCCTCACCGATCCGCCTCACTCTACTTGACAACACTCTTGGCATCCGCATCTCGCTGAAGCCAATCCTGTTAAGTATTATCACGTCTGTGAGACGACGTCCGAGCGTGTCAGCCGCAATGGAACCGGGCTTCGCTATATTCGAAAGTTGCTCTCGCTCAGTCCGCAACTCTTTGTCGGCATTCAAGGATGCGTTGAAAGAATTCCCAAGCGCAGGGCCGCCGGGTGGGGTCACGCTCGGCTCTGGGTCCGACGCCTCCTGTCGCTCGTCCGCGGCAAGTCGGTGCGCAGTTTGAAGTGCTGTCGAAACCGAACTCATGACCGCGCGGAGTTTCTGATCAAACGGCTCTCCCCGCAATAAAGGGATAGAGCTTTCCGAAACGGGACCAAGATCGATTTCAGATTGCACAAAGCGGCTTCGGATCGTGGCAAGTTGCTCTTGTGCTTGTACAAGGGGTACGAGACAGCCTTTGGCGGTGCCAGAAGGCAATTCCTGCAAAGCGCGCGCTACTTCGATCACGGCGGTAATGGGGAAGTCGCTCGGGAGTGGTGCGTTAAGAGCACTTAGATGCGACAAAAAGTCCCCAGCATCGCTCCGAACCTCTAGAAGTTCTTGTTCTAGAACTCGATCGGGAGCGTCGTATCGTAGTGGCAAGTTGGCCTCACGCTGACTGGTGCGTTATTCACCTAACAACACCCTATTCGATTTTACTGCCCGCGCTTCGCCTTTGTCGCGAACCGCACAGCCTCTTCCGCCGCCCTGAACAGCGCCATCGACTTGTTGACGCATTCGCGGTGCTCGTAGGCGGGCTCTGAATCGTAGACGATTCCCGCGCCGGCCTGTGCATGCATCTTGCCGTCCTTCACGATGGACGTCCGCAGCACGATGCAGGTGTCCATGTCGCCGGTCGAGGAGAAATAGCCGATGCAGCCGGCGTAGATGCCGCGCTTGTCGACCTCCAGTTCGTCGATGATCTCCATCGCCCGCACCTTTGGCGCGCCGGAGACCGTTCCCGCCGGAAAGCCCGCCGACAAGGCGTCTATGGCGTCCCGGCGCGGATCGAGCTTGCCGATCACGTTCGAGACGATGTGCATGACATGGCTGTAGCGCTCGACCGCGAACTGGTCGGTGACTTCCACCGTGCCGATCTCGGCCACGCGGCCGACGTCGTTGCGCCCGAGATCGAGCAGCATCAGATGTTCGGCGCGTTCCTTCTCGTCGGCCAGCAGATCGGCGGCCAGCGCCTCGTCTTCGGCGACCGTCTTGCCGCGCCAGCGCGTGCCGGCGATGGGGCGGATCGTCACTTCGCCCGCGCGCACGCGCACCAGAATTTCCGGGCTCGAGCAGACGATCTGGAATCCGCCGAAATCGAGATAGCAGAGGAAGGGCGCGGGGTTTACGCGGCGCAGCGCGCGATAGAGCGCAAACGCCGGCAGCGCGAAGGGCGCGGTGAACCGCTGCGACAGCACGACCTGAAAGATGTCGCCGGCGCGGATATATTCCTTCGCCTTGTCGACCATCTCCAGAAAGCGGGCTTCCGGCGTATTGGAGACGGGCTTCTCCGCGAGCAGATGCGGATCGGCCGTCTCGTCATGAACGAGCGGCCCTTCCAGCCGCTCCACGACAGCGTCGACGCGTTCGAGCGCGCGGTCGTAGGCGGCGCGCGCCGAAACGCCAGGCGCTGCGCGCACCGGCGTGACGATCGACATTTCATCGCGCACGCTGTCGAACACCGCCATGACGGTCGGGCGGATCATGATCGCGTCCGGCGTGCCGATGGGGTCGGGCTTGGCTGGGGCGAGGCGCTCCATCTCGCGCACCATGTCGTAGCCGAGATAGCCGAACACGCCCGCCGCCATCGGCGGCATGCCTTCGGGCTGCGGCACGGCGGATTCGGCGATCAGCATGCGCAGCGAAACGAGCGGCCTGTCCGGGCAGGGCGCGAAAGCTTGCGCATCTGTCAGCGCGTGGCGGTTGATCTCCGCCTTGCCGGCGCTTGCGCGCCAGATGATGTCGGGATCGAGTCCGATCATCGAATAGCGGCCGCGCGCGGCGCCGCCTTCGACGGATTCGAGCAGGAAGACGTTGCCCTTGCGGCCCGCAGACAGTTTCAGGAAGGCCGAAACCGGCGTTTCGAGATCTGCGACGAGCCGCGTCGAGACGAGCTGCGCTTCGCCCGCCTCGTAGCGGCGCGCAAAATCCTCGAATGAGGTGTCGATGCTCACTGGTCCGCGCCGCCGCCCGTCGCTGCGCGCACGGCGGCCTCGTTGATGCGCACGCCGTAGTCCTTCTGCAGCCGCGCGACATATTCGGTCAGAAGATCGTCGGCGATCAGCGACTTCAATTGCTTGGCCATCTCGCGGTTGGCGTCGGAATCCGGATTGAATTCCGGCGTCGCCGTATCGAGGATCTGGAACACCATCCGTCCGCCGGGCGCGCTCGCCGTGCCCGCGCCGTGGTCGGGCTGGTTGAACACGGCGACGATCGCCTGCGGCTCGAAACCGTCGGCGCCGGTGCGGCGCACGGCGGAATTGTGTTTCAGCTCGAGCTTGTCGTCGGCCGCGATTTTCGACAGCTGCGCGCCGTCCTTCAGCTTCTTGACGAGTTCGGCGGCCTTGTCGGCGAGGCGCTTGTCATTGGCGTCCGCGCTCCACGCGGCGGCGACGCGGTCTTTCACTTCGTCGAACGCGAGCTGGCGCGAAGGCTCGACCTTCTGCACTTCGAACCAGACATAGCCGTTGTCTTTCGTCGCTATCGTCTCGTTGTCGACGCCGATATCCGAGGCGAAGACCGCGCGCACCAGATCGGCGGGCGCGACGAGGTCCAGCACGGGCGCGCCATTGGGACCGAGCCCGCGCTCGTCGATGGCGTCGATCGTGCGCGCTTCGAGGCCGGCGGCCTTGGCGGCTTCGGCGAGCGATTTGCCGGAGGCGCGCTGATCCTCGATCTTGTCGTGCAGTTCCTGCACGCTCTTTTTGGCGCGCTCGCGCGCGATCTCGGTCTTGATCTCCGTCGCCACGTCGGCAAAGGGCCGCACCACGGCGGGCTCGATCGACATCACGCGCACGAGCGCCGCGCCGAACTTGCTCTTGATAGGCGCGCTGACCTCGTTGGCCTTCAGCGCGAAGGCGGCCTCCGCAATCGCGGGATCGGACACCTGCGCGCGCGACAGCCATCCGAGATCGATGTCCTTGGCCGTCAGATTGCGCTCGGCGGCGACGCTGTCGAAGGTCGCGCCGGCCTTGATCTTTTCGGCGGCCGCCTGCGCCTGCGCCTCGTCGGGGAAGACGATCTGCTGGAGGGCGCGCTTCTCGGGCGTCCCGAAGCGTGTGTCTTTCACGCTGTCATATACCTTCTGCGCGTCGGCGTCGGACACATCCTGCGGTTTCGCCGCGGTGGCAGGCGTCACGGCCAGCGTGACGATCTTGCGATATTGCGGAGCGACGAACTGCGCCTTTCGCTCGTCGTAGAATTTCTTGAGTTCGTCGTCGCTCGCCTTGGCCGCCTCGCCGGCGGAGGAGGGCGTAAGCAGCACATAGTCGACGCTGCGCGTCTGGTTGCGGTAGCGGTCGACGGCGGCCGTCATGACCTTGGGCGCCTCGAGCCCGCCGGCCAGCGCCTCGCCGATTTCCTGGCGCAGATAGGTCGCTTTCTGCTCGCGCACGAACAGGCGTTCGTTCAGGCCGTTATCGCGCAGGATCGCGTCGAACCGGGCGCGGTCGAAGGCGCCGGTCACCGGATCCTTGAACGCCGGATCGCCCTGCACGGACCTGGCGAGCTGGTCATCCGACATGGCGAGGCCGAGGCTCGCCGCCTTCTGGTCGAGCGCCGCCTCGGTGACGAGCTTGCCCAGCACCTGCCGGTCGAGCCCCGCCGCGCGCGCCTCGTCATTGGTGACCACGCGGCGCGCCTGCTGCTGCAGCCGCTGCAATTCGCTCTGATAGGCGTAGCGGTAGGCCTCCGAGGAGATTTCCGTCGAGCCGACAGTCCCGAGCTTGCCCTGGCCGAAGCCACGGAAAATGTCGCCGATGCCCCAGATCGCGAAGGAGACGATGATGACGCCGAAGACGACCGTCATGATCGCCTTGCCGAACCAGCTTTTGGACGCCGTGCGCAGGCCGTCGAGCAACGTGAATCCTCCAATGGCGCCAGTCGTTCGAAACGAATCGGCTGGCGCCGCCATCAGGTCGAAACGGGTGCGGCGGGCCGCTCCGAAAATCGGCGCGGAACATATAGGCGGGGGCGCCGCCCGGCAAGGCGCGCGCCGGCCGCTGCGGCAGG
>JASGFP010000088.1:0-18246 GCA_047605445.1 Rhodoblastus sp. | reverse complement strand
CTCGGCGAGGCTCGCGAGCGGGGCTGCGAGAGGACGGCCGCCGAAGTCGGTTCCCTCGATCGCGCCGATGGACAGCTTGCCGCCGCCATCGACCTCGATTTCGCCGGCGCCGATCGCAATCTTGCGCGTCGTGATCCTCTTCGGTTCGTCGGCGCTCTTGCGCGCGGCATTGGCGACGCGCAGCAGCGCGGGAAAATCGACGCCTTCGCCATGAACCGCGCCGAACTTGCCGCGATTGACCACGCCCGGGCGCCGCGCGGTCAGTTCGAGTCCGGCGACGTCGATGGTCTCGGCGACGCCATTGGCGACCTTCACAAGCACGACGTCGCGATAGACGGCCGTCTGCTCGTAGTCGCCGGCTTTCGACTCCGCCGTCAGCTCCGGGATGAAAATGCGTTCGGCGTCGAGCTGGGCGAACTTGTCCTCGCCCGCGCCGGGCGCGGCGGACGACAGCAGTTTCTGCGCCGCGTCTTTGGTCAGCGGCGAGCCGGAAACCTCGATCGTCTTCGCCTTGTAGGCGCCCAGCGACGCCGGGACCGTCACGTCGTCGAGCTTGAAATCGTCGGCCCGCGCCGCAGCAGCCGTGCAGATGGCGGCGAGCGCCGCGGCGACAAACAGATGAACCCGCGCCAAGCGCCGCCCCCGAAAATGTCTCATCCGGCCAGCGGATAGTCCGATTGCATCTTTTCGATGTCGGCCTGCGTCGGCAGGCCGGCCTCGTTGCCCAGATGCTGGATCTTGTGCGCGGAGGCGCAGCGCGCGAAACGGAAATGATCGGCCCAGGGCGCCTCGGGCCGTTCGACATAGGCGGCGATATAGGCGCCGTGGAAAATGTCGCCTGCGCCGGAGGTGTCGATCACCTTTTCCTTCGGCACGGGCAGGGATTTCATGCGCTGCACGAGGCCGGTCTCGTCGTACCAGAGCATGCCCTTCTCGCCGCTGGTGACGCCGCCGATCTTGCATCCCCGCGACTTCAGATAGTCGAGCATGCCTTCTTCCGACAGGTTCATCTGCTCACACAGGCGCTCGGCGACCACCGCGACGTCGATATAGCCGAGCAATTCCTCGGTGTTGGCGCGCAGGCCGCCGCCGTCCAGCGAGGTCAGCACGCCCTTTTCGCGCGCAAGCTTCGCATAATGCAGCGCGGCGTCGGCCATGTGGCCGTCCAGATGCAGCGCCCGCACCGTCGACAGGTCGAGCCGCGGAAAATCCTCGAGGTAGGTGTCGTCGCGGGCGCGCAGGATGGCGCGCTTGCCCTCTTTCGGCAGGATGAAGGACAGCGACGAGCGCTTCACCTTGCGAGGGTGCAGGCGCACCCGGTAGGTCGCCGCCATATGCGTGAACATATGGCCGAGCCAGTCGTCGGCGACAGGCGCGATCAGGTCGGCCTTGCCGATGAGCCGTGCACAGGCGAAGGCGGCGGACACTGCGTTGCCGCCGAAGGAGACGGCGTAGTCGCGCGCCACCGCCTTGTCGTCGCCGACGGGCATGGCGTCGGTCGCCATGGTCACGTCGATATAGGTGTGTCCGATGAAAAGCGCGCTCATGAAATCCCGTTCTCGCACGTTCGAGTTGTGACGACGCGCCCTCGGAGCAGCGACAGGCTGTTCCTGCATGGACCGGACCATGTTCGCCGATTCATGACAAGAGCGCGGCGGAACCCGTGCTTCAGCCGCGATAGACGCGCGTGTAGCGGCGCCCGAGGCTGGTGAGGATTTCGTAGCCGATTGTTCCCGCACGCGCGCCGAATTCGTCGATCCCGATGGTCGAACCCAGTAGTTCGACTGGCGCGCCGCGTTCGACCGCGCCGGCGGGGGCGTCGGTCGCGTCGATGCAGATCAGATCCATCGACACCCGGCCCGCGATGGGGCAGCGCACGCCCCCAATCGTCACATCCGGTCCGCACTTGCCGTCCACCCCCATGGCGCTGCGCGGTATGCCGTCGGCGTAGCCGACCGGGATGACAGCGAGCAGGGTCGGGCGCTTGGCCGTCCATTGCCCGTTGTAACCGACATGGGCCCCGGCCTCGACGCGACGCGTCTGCAGGATCGGCGCTTCGAGCGTGACGACCGGGCGCATCGGGTTCGCGCGATCCGGCGTCGGATTGCCGCCGTAGAGCGCGTAGCCCGGCCGCGCGAGGTTATGCCACGGGTGAGATGAAAGAAAAATACCGGATGAATTACAGAGAGATGCTTGAACATCCGGAACCATTGAACGAAGCTGTGCGAAGCGCGCTATCTGCTCTGGATTGTCGGGTGAGGCGACGTCCTCGGACGAGGCGAAATGACTCATGACGAGATCGGGCGCCCGTCCCAGCGCCGAAAGCGCAGCCCCGGCCTCGTCGATCGACAGCCCCAGCCGGTTCATGCCGGTGTCGAAATGCAGCGCCGCCGGTCCGCCGCCTGCCGCCGCCCATTCTCGGATTTCGGGCAGCGAGCCGAGCGCCGGGCGCAGGTTCGCCTGCCGCATTTCGGCGGCGGCGCCCGGCGTCAGGCCGTCGAGCACATAGATTGCAGCATTCCCGGCGACTGCGCGGGCGCGAAGGCCCTCTGACAGGCGCGCCACAAAAAACGTCCCGCATCCCTCGGCCAGTAGCGCGCCGACGACCGGCTCCAGTCCGCAGCCATAGCCGTCGGCTTTCACGACCGCAGCGCATCCGGCCGGCGCGACCATGTCCGCGAGCTTCCGCCAATTGGCGCGCAGGGCGGCGAGGTCGATCGTGAGCGTGGCGGTCATCAGTCTCGTTCTAGCGCGACGGCGCGCCTATTCGTACATCGGCACGGGCATATGGTCGCTCTCGACCAGATTCGAGAAACGCGTCACTTCGTCCTCGAAAGCGAGCGCCACCGTGCCCGTGGGGCCGTGGCGCTGCTTGCCGATGATGCATTCGGCGCGGCCGTGCGCGCGCTCCATCTCGCTCATCCAGGTCGCATGTTCCGGCGTGCCTTCGCGCGGCTCCTTGTTCTTCAGGTAATATTCCTCGCGATAGACGAACATCACCACGTCGGCGTCCTGCTCGATCGAACCGGATTCGCGGAGGTCGGAGAGCTGCGGCCGCTTGTCGTCGCGGGATTCGACCTGACGCGAGAGCTGCGAGAGCGCGATGATCGGCACCGCCAGTTCCTTGGCCAAAGCCTTCAGGCCGGTCGTGATTTCCGTGACTTCCTGCACGCGATTGTCGCCGCGCGACTTCGAGCCCGACAAGAGCTGGATATAGTCGACGATCAGCAGGTCGAGCCCGCGCTGCCGCTTGAGGCGACGGGCGCGCGCCGTGAGCTGCGCGATGGAAATGCCGCCGGTCTGGTCGATGAACAGCGGCGCGCGCTGCATGTCGTGTGCGGCTTCCGACAGGGCGCGGAAATCATCTTCGGTGATCGAGCCGCGCCTGATCTTGTAGGAGGGCACGCCCGACTGTTCGGCGATGATGCGGGTGGCGAGCTGTTCGGCGGACATTTCCAGCGAGAAGAAGCCGACGACGCCGCCGTCGATCGTCTTGTTGTGCCCGTCCGGCTGGACCTCGGCGCGATAGGCCTTGGCGACGTTGAAGGCGATGTTGGTCGCGAGCGCCGTCTTGCCCATGCCGGGGCGCCCGGCGAGCACGATAAGGTCGGACGCCTGCAGGCCGCCCATCTTGTGATCGAGGTCCGAGAGCCCGGTGGCCAGCCCCGACAGGTGCCCGTCGCGCTGGTAGGCGGCAGCCGCCATGTCGAGCGCGGTGGTGATGGCCGAGCCAAACGACTGGAAGCCGCCGTCGTAGCGGCCGGTCTCGGCGATGGAATAGAGTTTTCGCTCGGCTTCCTCGATCTGCTGGCGCGGCGCGGAATCGATTGGCGCGTCATAGGCCGTGTTGACGATGTCGCCGCCGATGACGATGAGGTCGCGCCGCACCGAGAGATCGTGGATCGTGCGGCCGTAATCCTCCGCGTTGATGATCGTGGTCGCTTCCGCCGCCAGACGCGCGAGGTACTGGCTGACGGTGAGGCCGCCGAGGTCGGCGTCGGCGAGATAGGTCTTGAGCGTGACGACGGTCGCGACCTTGCCCGCGCGAATGAGCTGGCTCAGCACCTCGTAGACCCGCCGGTGCAACTCCTCCGAGAAATGTTCGGGCTTGAGAAAGTCGGATACGCGGTCGAAGGCGTCGTTGTTGACGAGGATCGCGCCGAGCAGGGCCTGTTCCGCCTCGATATTGTGCGGCGGCGCGCGCAAGCCTCCTTCGGGCTGGGCGACGACGAGGCGACGGTCGGACAATTGCTCGATAGCGGCCACGGCTGGCTGGTCTTTCTGGGCGATCGGGTTTGATGGGACGCGCGAAACGCGGCGGTCGGGCGCCTTTGTGCCACCTCGCGCAACGCGCGTCAGCGGAGGATTTCCGATTCTCCCGCTGTCCACAAACTCGAAAATAAATCAGGCGATTTTTGCGCGCTGCTCTTGCCTTTGCGACGCGGCGATGCGCGCGACGATTTCCATTGCGAGAACGCCCAGCAGGGCGGAGGCTATGCAGAAAAGCGCAGACACGCGCAGGCCAAGCTGCTCGAGCGCCCAGGCCAGCGCCAGCGGGCCCGCTGCTCGCGAAAACAGGCTGGCGAGCGCGAGGTCGCCGATGATGGCGCCATATCCCTTGCGGCCGAATAGCGCGAGCGCGACCGTGCCGCGCGCGATGGTCATCAGCCCGTTCGACATGCCGAGCGCCGCCGAGAAACACAAGGCCAGCGCCACGCTCATCGAGCCCGACAGCAGGAAGAGCAGGGCGGGCGGCAGCAACAGGACGGACATGCGCCCGCCGGCTATGGCTGGGAAGCGGGCGCCCCAGACCATCTCGGCGAACCGCGCCAGCACCTGCCCCGGCCCGAACGCCATGCCGACGAGGATCGCCTGTTCGTTGCTGAGGCCCGCTTCGCGCATCGCGCCGATCATGTGAATCAGCAGGCCGGCGATAACGAATTGATGCGCGGCGATGGCCGTGGCGAAAGCGACGAAGGCGCGCCGGCGCGGCGCGCCCTCGAGCGGCGTTTCGTCGTTGGGATGCGGTTCGGCTGCGAGCGTCGCGTGCTGGTCCGCCGCGCCGCGCAGCGTAGCGAGATAGATCGGCAGGCACAGCGCGATCATGCCGGCGGCGAACGCCAGATAGGTCGCCCGCCAGCCCCAGCGTTCGGCGAGGAATGCCGTGATCGGCCAGAAGACGGTCGAGGCGAAGCCGCCGAGAAATGTGACATAGGTGATCGCGCGCCGCCCCTGGCCGCCCGCGACCTGCACGAGGCCGGCGAAACCGGCGTCATAGAGCGTCAGCGCGGAGGCGACGCCGAGTAGAATGCAGCTCGCATAGAAGGTCGCCGGGCCCGTGGCGCCGGCCGCGACCACGAGCGCGCCGGCGGCAAAGATCGAGCCGAACGCCAGCGTCGGCCGCCCGCCGCGCCGGTCGATCGCGCGGCCCACCCACGGCGCGAAAATTGCGCTCACCAGCAGCATGCCGGAATAGCCGGCAAAAGCCGCCTCGGTGGAGAGGCCGACGTCGGCCGCGATGCTCTTTCCCGTGACGGAAAAGGGATAGTAGATCACGCCCCAGGCATAGAGCTGCGCGACGCCCACGCCGATGACGGCGTTGCGGAAGCGGCGCTTCTCCTGCGGCGATCCTTCTGCGGAATCGGCCATGCCCGATCCTCGCACGTTCGGCGGCCGTGTCGACCGCCTTCGTCAGCCGAGCAGCTCTGCGCGCGCTCCGGTCGCTTCGACATGCGCGGCGACAATGCCAGGCCTTGCCGACAGAGCGATGAAAAAAGGCCGCGGGGTCGCCGCGGCCTTTCGTACGCCTGCCCGAGGGCGAAGATCACTCGTCGCCGCCAGCCTCCGCCAGCGCCGCGCCGACTTCGAGGCCGAGGTCGTCCATCGAGGTTTCCTCGCGGGTGGTGACGCTCTCGCCGCGCTCCTGACGCTCGGCTTCTTCCGCCGAACGCGCGACGTTGATCGTCACGTTGACCTCGACTTCCGGATGCAGACGCACCGGCACGCCATGCAGGCCGAGCGTCTTGATCGGATGAAGGGCGATGACCTGCTGGCGATTGACGCTGACGCCGCCCGCCGTGATCGCGTCGGCGATGTCGCGCGAGGAGACAGAGCCGTAGAGCTGGCCGCTTTCGCCCGCCTGACGGATGATGACGTAGGTCTTGCCGTCGAGCCTGCCGCCGACCTTCTCGGCTTCGGCCTTCATCTCGAGGTTGCGGGCCTCGAGCTGGGCGCGGTCGCCTTCGAAACGCTTCTTGTTGGCTTCGGTGGCGCGAAGAGCCTTGCCGCGCGGCAGCAGGTAGTTGCGGGCAAAGCCGTCGCGCACGCGGACGGTCTCGCCCATCTGGCCGAGCTTGGCGACGCGTTCGAGCAGAATGACTTCCATGATGATCTCCTTTGCGATCGTGATTCAGTTGGCGGATCGGGGCGCCTGCTTGCGCGCCCTGAAGTGGAAGGCGGAATCGGCGAGACCGACGAGCGCCAGAACGAAAAACGGCCAGGGCGGCAGCAGCGCGATCAGGCCGTAGAGAGAGAAAAGCCAAGCGAGCCTCAGGCCCGCGCCGCGCGTGACGACATGCGCCACGGCGAGGCCCTGCAGGGCGAACGCCATGCCGAAGGCGGCCGCGACCGCGCCCGCCGCCATGCCGGCCAGGCCGCCGAGAAAGGTGAGGCCGCACGCCGCCGCAAACAGCGCGCCAAACGCCGGCGGGATCGAAAGATCGTCGGCGATCGATGGCCAGCCGCGCGGCAGCGCCCCGGATATCAGCGCGACGCGGCCTGCGAGATAGACGTTGATCGCCATCGTCAGCAATTGCGAGGCGGCGATCCCGACGGGCGCGGCCATGACCAGGAAGCGTGTGAGCCGCGCGGCGTCGACCGCGCCGGCGGTCGAGGAATCCTTGAGAATGGCCTCGACAACCGGCTGGCCTTCCTTGACCGCGCTCGCCATCAGCGCCTCGAACCCGCCGAGACGCGCAGCGAGGAAAGCAATCCCGCCGGCGACCGTCACGGCGGCGATGGCCGCAGATGCGAGGACGGCCGATGTCGGCGCGCGGTCCTGGCCGCCGTTCGCGACGCGATTGGGGGCGAGCAGCGCGGCGGCCGCGATCAGCACGGCCGGCGCGCCGATCGTGAGAAGGTAGAGAAGTCCAAGGGCAGGATGGAACAGGGCCGCGATGAAGGCGGCGCCGATGGCCGCAGCCGCGGCGCCGATCGACAGGCCGTAGCCGAACGCGGCGATCATCACCGGCATGGGCGCGAAATAGCCGAACACGATCGTCGCGACCGAGGCGCGCGCGGCCAGCACGAACAGAAGCGCAGCGGCGAGGCCGGCGGCGGCGGCCACCAGCGCGGACGCGCCATAGGTCTTGAGCTTCGTATCCGTCATATCGAGCTGTCCCGCCTTTCGAGCGGTTAGGAGAGGCGCAAGGGCCTTCCAGCCATATCCGGCGTCATCGCCGAACCGATGATTGGACCGCGAGCCTTCAGGCTCGCAGCCATTGTCGTTGGGAACGCGAGCCTGAAGGCTCGCGGTCCAGATTGCTTAGCGGATCACGTAGGGCAGCAGGCCCAGGAAGCGCGCGCGCTTGATGGCCTGGGCAAGTTCGCGCTGCTTCTTGGCGGAAACCGCCGTGATGCGCGAGGGCACGATCTTGCCGCGCTCGGAAATGTAGCGCGAGAGCAGGCGCGTGTCCTTGTAGTCGATGGTCGGCGCGTTCGGGCCCGAGAACGGGCAGGTCTTGCGACGGCGGAAGAAGGGACGGCGGGCGCCAGCGGACATCAGAAACCTCCCTCGTTGGCCTGTTCGTCACGGCGCGGACGCGGCGGACGGTCGCCGCGATCGCCACGATCCGGGCGGTCGCCGCGCGGGCCGCGGCGATCGCCGCGCTCGCCGTCGTCGTCGCGCTTGCGCATCATGGCCGACGGGCCTTCCTCCAGCGCCTCGACGCGCAGCGTCATGAAGCGCAGGACGTCTTCCGACAGGCCCATCTGGCGCTCCATCTCGGCGATGGCGGCGTGCGGCGCGTTGATGTTGAACAGCGAGAAATGCGCCTTGCGGTTCTTCTTGATCCGGTAGGCGAGGGACTTAACGCCCCAATATTCGGTCTTCTCGACCGTGCCGCCGAGGCCGGCGACGACTTTCTTGAACTGCTCGGTCAGGGCTTCCACCTGTTGGGCGGAAATGTCCTGGCGAGCCATATAGATGTGCTCGTAGAGCGCCATTGTATGCTTGCCTTTCCTTTGCTCGCGTCTCCGGCGCGGAGCCCTTCGAGCCCTTGGAAAAGGCTCGACGAGGTTTCATCGAAGGCGGGAACACGGGAGAGCGGGCTCTTTTGCGCCAGGGCTTGTCCGAAAAGTCTGCAACTTTTCGGGCCCGGGCGAGCCCTCCGTGCGAGCGCACGGTCTCCGTTCAGCCCCCGGCCGGAGCGTCGCGAAGCGCGCTGTCTACAGACATCGGCCGCCGAAGGCAAGGCCGGCGCGCCTATTTCCGGCAGCCTGGCAGCGCCAGTTCCACCCGCCGGTTGCGGGCGCGGGGCGACAGCCGCCCGCGCAAGGCGTTCCGGCGCCTCTCTTTCGAACACTCGTCGCTGGCCCGGCTCCTGCGCGCAACAGCGCATGGAGGCCACACCATGAAAAATCTGTATCGTTTTGGAACGGACCGCTCCGGAAGTGTCGCAGTTCTGTTCTCGGTCGTTCTTCTGCCGGCTCTGATGCTGGTCGGCGCGGCGACGGATTACGCCCGCGCCGTCGCCGCGAAAGCCAAGCTGCAATCGGTCGCCGACCAGGCGGTTCTTTCCGCCGGCCTTGACATCTCCGGCGCGTCGGACGCGACCTTGCAGGCCAAGGCGCGTCTTGCGCTCGACTCCGCCTTTCCGGCGGGCTCGCCGGTGCACGTCGTCAACGTCTCGCTGCGCACTGTCTCCAACAATATCGTCGTGACCGTCAATGCGACGACCGACACCAACTTCGGCCGGCTGTTCGGCGTGACCAATGTGGCGACGACCACCGTGACGGCCGCGCCGAAACAGACCGGCCGCAAAATGGACGTCGACTTCCTGCTCGACGCCTCCGCCTCGATGGGTCTGGCGGCCACGCCGACGGGCCGCGATCAACTGATCGCGGCGGTGGGCTGCGCTTTCGCCTGCCACACACCGGAGGGCGGGCAGACGATCAGCAATCTGCAGGTCGCGCAGAACCTCGGCATTCTCACCCGTATCGACGTTCTGAAGAACGCCGTCGGAACGATGATCGGCCGTATCGCCGCGACGCAGGGGCCGCGCGACATCTATCGCGTGGCGATCGACACGTTCGACGATTCGCCCGTCCGCGCCGTGCCGCTCACCACCAATCTCACGTCGGCGCAGCAGTTCATCAGCAACTATCAGCTCGGCGGCAACACCTCGTTCTCCGGCGCCATGCCGCTGTTTACCGGCGACGTCGGCACGCAGGGCGACGGCTATTCCACGCCGAAGAAATTCGCGATCATCGTGACCGACGGCGTGCAGGGCCGCCGCGATCGCGTCGGCGGTTTCCACCCCTTCGACGCGCGTCTGTGCGACTCGCTGAAGGGGCAGGGCGTCACCGTCATGGTGCTGAACACCGTCTACATTCCGATGCCGACCGAGCCGGCCTACCAGCAGACGGTCATGCCGATCCAGAACCAGCTTGCGCCGGCGCTGCAGGCCTGCGCGTCGACCGGCTATTATTTTTCAGCGGTCGACCAGGCCGATATCGATCTGGCGTTCAACCGCATCTTCGACGCCATCCAGGCGCGGCTGCGGCTGGTGCAGTAAGCCTGGAGCTCAGGCGGCGCAGCCCTCGGCGAGCGCCGCGATCACCGGCCACCCGACGAGGCCGTCCGGGTCGAATGCCCGCAGTGCGTCGAGGATCGCGACGGCTTCGCCGCGCTCGCCGCGCTTGAGGCGGATGAAGGCCAGCGCCTTGAGCGTATAGAGCGCAAAGCGCGGGGCGCCTTCCGTCGCGCCGGGCGTTCCCCAGAGCCTCCAGTCGGACGGCCAGCTCGCCTGTTTCGCCGCTTCGGCAAGGCCGCGCTCGGCGGCTTCCAGCGCCGCGTCGAGCCGCCCCTGATAGGTGTGTATCTTGTAGAGGCAGAAATAGACGGGCAATTGCGCCGGCGCCTCCGCCAGCGCGCGCTCGAATTTTTCGCGCGCGAGATCGGGGTCGCGGCGATAGGCCAGCACGCCTTCCTGCAACAGCGCATTGGTCGCTGCGGGCAGATCGCCGAAATCGATCAGGTCCGGCGTCGCTGGGGCTCCATTCATCGCATGCTCCTTGCAAGCGGCCCTCAAGCAAGGCGCGCGCCGCGACAATGCGGGCGGCAAGGGCGGTTCGCCTGTCGCACGTGCGACAGGCGCGAAGCCTTGCCGACACGCGCGCGAACGAGGAGCCAGGATGACCGCGCCGTTCCAGACCGACATCGACCTGCCGAAAGTCTTCGTCCGCCACGCCTTCGCCTGCCACACGCAGCGCCCGCCGCAGCACCCGCGCGGAAGTTGCGGCGCAGCCGGCGCAGCGCCGCTCTGGGAGCGCATGGCGAAGAAGATGGAGGCGGAAAGGATTGCCGACGTCGGCTTTTCGGCCAGCGGCTGCATGGGCTTCTGCGCGGCCGGGCCGCTGATGGTCGTCTATCCCGAAGGCGTCTGGTATCGCCCGCAGACCGAAGCCGACATCGACGAAATCTTCGAGACGCATCTGAAGGGCGGCCGTCTCGTCGAGCGGCTCGCCATGGCGCTCACGCGCTGACTTTTGGCGGCGCGCACGATGCGTGCGGGGCGTCGCCATGCGCGCAGCCCTGCACGTCCGAAACATCCGCGCCGCCGACGAGTCGCGCTACGAGATCGTTGTCGAAGCCCGCGCGCCGCGCGCCGTCGGCCTCGATCAGCGGGCGGCGGATCAGCAGGGGATCGGCGAGCATGGCGGCGAGCGCGGTGTCCTGCGTCTGCGCGGCGGGATCGAAGGCGCCGCTCTTGATGCGGGGGCTCGCCTTGTTGAACCAGACCGCAACCGGCAGGCCGGCGAAGAAAGACAGGAGGGTTTCGCGCGTCCACGGCGTCGCCAGCAGGCTGCGCGCCTCGACGGCGTGGCCGGCCGCCGCCAGCGTCGCCTTCTGCCGCGCGTTGGTCGCGCATCCCGGCTTTTCGTAGAAGATCACATCGCTCATCGCCGCGCTCCTTTCCGTGCGTCTCAGCAAGCGCCGTTCCAGCCTCCGCGCTGGCATATGGCTTGCGAAATCCCGTGCGCGACGCCGTTGCGCCGACAGGCGCGTCGGCTTTGCGACATTTTCCGCATGGAGGAGCCGATGAGTTTCGAGATCACGCCGAAAGCCGAACGTTTCATGCGCATGATGGTCATGACGGACGGCGGCCCGGGCGCCGGCTTCCGCCTCGCCGTCAGCCCCGGCGGCTGCTCGGGCCTCGCCGCCGACATGAGCGTGCGCGCCGAACCGCTGGCCGGCGACGGCGTGATCCAGCGCAACGGCTTCCGCCTGTTCGTGCCGGCCGAAAGCCGTATCCTGCTCGAGGGCGTGACCATCGACTTCGTCGACAGCGTCGCCGAAACGAAACTCGTTTTCCACGATCCGAAGGCGACGTGCTGTTCCTCCACGCCGCAGCATTGAGGAGGGCGTCATGGGCGAACCGAAATACGCTTTGAACCAGCCGGTGCGCGCGACCGCCGATCTCGTCAACGACGGCTCCTATCCCGACGTCGCGCCGGATGCGCTTCTCGCCGCCGCCGGCGCGCTTGGCGAGATCATCAAGATCGGCCATCAGGAAGAGACGAGCGCGACCGTCTATCTCGTCGAATTCGGCGAACGCGCGATTGGCTGTTTCGAGAACGAGCTGACGGCGGCCTAGCGCCCGCGCTTCTCCAGCGCGATCAGGAGCGAGGCTATCTGCGCGGAATGGTCGAAGCCGCCGGCAAGCGCGGTCTCGCGCGCTTGCGCGAGCGGCATCAGCTCAACCGCAATCTCCTCGCTCTCGTCGAGCGACTGCGCGGACACACGCCGCGCGCCTTCGGCAAGCACGATGAAGATGCGGTTGGTCTGGTTCGCGGGATTGTTGGTGATCGTCCCAACATGCCGCAGCCGGTCCGACGCGTAGCCCGTCTCCTCGCGCAATTCGCGCGCCGCCGCCGCCAGCGGATCGGCGTCGACAGGATCGACGCAGCCCGAGGGAATCTCCAGCGTGACCCGCCCGGCGCCGTGGCGGTACTGCCGCACGACGACGAGATTCTCGTCGTCGTCGATTGCGATCACCTGCACCCAGTCGGGATAATCGAGGACGTAATAGGGCTTGATCTCGAGCCCGTCGGCGCGCAGGCAATCATCGGCGCGCAGGTCGATCCAATTGTCCTTGACGATTGTGCGCGTCGCCGTCACGCGCCAGTTCTGCGGCAGCTTGCTCATCGCGCGCCGGCGCTCACGACCATTCCGAAAAATGCCCGTCGGGATAGATGCGCCATGCCTTGAGCCCCGATTTGGCGATCACGGTGCGACCCGCCTTGGCCTGCGCGACGAGATGCTTGAACACCAGCGGGTGTCGCCACGCCATCGGCTTGGTCGGTTCGCATACGGCCTGGTAATCCTCGTTGTCGGGATCTTCCATCAGGATCGTGCCGACCTTGTCGGGCCGCAGCGTCGACGGCAGGTCGCGCTCCAGCATCCAGTCGCATTCGAAATCGCGGCAGACTTGCGGACGGGTTGAATAGGCCTTGCATCCGCCGCTCTTGATGCAGAACTCGCAGACCACGCCCATCGGCTTCTTGAAGTGCTCGATCTCGAGCGCGGAACAGCACATCGTGCATGAACCGCAGGATTTTCCGGGTATGGCCATATCTGCCGCTGATTGAAACGAATCGTCGCCGCTATTGTGGGCTTCGGTCGGTCACATTCAAGCGTAGGCAGTCAGCCGGTCTTGTCCATCACCAGAAGATCGGGCCGTTTGACCTCGATTTCGACGAAGGCGATGGGGTGCGGCGAGCCATTCTGGATGTCGTGCTCGACGCCTGCGGGGCGCGAATAGCTCGTGCCCGCGGTCATCGGCCGGTCCTGGGCCACGCCATCCGTTTCGGCGCGCAGGTTCCCGTCTGTCAGCATAACGACGAAATAGGGCCAGCCGTGCCGGTGCATGCCCGTCACGGCGCCGGGCTCGAAATCCCAGCGCGTGATGCGGACGGTTTCGTCGTCCTGGAGCTGGGTCGCAACGGCGGGGATGTCGCATGTGAAGGGCATGGGCGCACATTGGCTCATCGGCGCGCCGGTGTCGAATGTCATATCGGCCGCAGCGAAGCGAAGAGCCGGGACCGGCAGCCGCAATATTGCAGACTGGATCGCGGATAGGCCTGCATCGGTCCATGATGACCGGCTGCAAGCTTGACTCCCTCCCGCCCCGGCGCCACTCACGCCGCCAAACGCAGGGAGGCGCTCGTGGCCAAGGCATTCGTATTTCCAGGGCAGGGCTCGCAGGCCGTCGGCATGGGCAAGGCGCTCGCGGACGCCTTTCCCGCCGCCCGCGCCGTCTTCGACGAAGTAGACGCCGCGCTCGGCGAAAAGCTGTCGGCGCTGATGTTCGAGGGCCCCGAGGGCGATCTTCTTCTCACCGCCAACGCCCAGCCGGCGCTGATGGCCGTCAGCCTAGCCGCCACCCGCGTGCTGGAGGCCGAAGCTGGCCTCGATCTTTCCCGCGACGCCAAATTCGTCGCCGGCCATTCGCTCGGCGAATATTCGGCGCTCGCCGCGGCGGGCGCCTTTTCGCTCGCCGACGCGGCGCGCCTGCTGCGCCTGCGCGGTAAGGCGATGCAGGCGGCGGTTCCGGTCGGGCAGGGCGCGATGGCTGCGCTGCTCGGCCTCGATTACGAGACCGGCGTCGCCGTGGCGGCGGAGGCGCAGGCGGAAGCCGGCGGCGTTTGCCAGATCGCCAACGACAATGGCGGCGGACAGGTCGTGGCGTCGGGCTCCAAGGCGGCGGTGGATAAAGCCATCGAAATCGCCAAGGGCAAAGGCGCCAAGCGCGCCATGCTGCTGGCCGTCTCCGCGCCCTTCCATTGCGCGTTGATGCAACCGGCCGCCGACGCCATGGCTGAGGCGCTGGCCAAAACGAACATCGTCGCGCCGAAAGTCTCGGTCGTCGCCAATGTGGTGGCGCGCGCGGTCAGCGATCCCGCCGAGATCCGCGACCTTCTGGTGAAACAGGTGACGGGCACGGTGCGCTGGCGCGAATGCGTCGGCTACATGGCCGCCAACGGCTGCGACCGATTCATCGAGGTGGGGTCGGGCAAGGTGCTGACTGGCCTGCTCAAGCGTCTCGCGGACGGTGCGACGGGCATGAGCGTCGGCGCGCCGGCTGATGTCGAGGCCTACAAGGCGTCGTGAGTTTGTTCCCTCTCCCCGCGAGCGGGCAGAGGGTTAGGGTGATTTGAAGGAGCATTCCATGTTCGACCTGACCGGCAAGACAGCCCTCGTCACAGGCGCTTCGGGCGGCATCGGCGCGGCGATCGCGCGCGGGCTTCATGCGCAGGGCGCGATCGTCGCGCTGTCGGGCACGCGCGCCGAGGCGCTGGAGAAGCTGGCGGCCGAACTCGGGGATCGCGCGAAAATCCTGCCCTGCAACCTCTCCGACAAGGACGCGGTCGAAAAGCTCGTCCCGGCAGCGGAAGCCGCGATGGGCCAGCTCGACATTCTCGTCAACAACGCCGGCCTCACCCGCGACGGCTTGTTCATGCGCATGAAGGACGAGGACTGGGATACGGTCATCGCCGTCAATCTCACGGCGACCTTCCGCCTCGCCCGCGCGGCGGTGAAGGGCATGATGAAGCGCCGCTGGGGCCGCATTGTCTCCATTACGTCCATCGTGGGCGTCACCGGCAACCCCGGCCAGGGCAATTACGCGGCCTCCAAGGCCGGCATGATCGGCATGTCCAAGTCGCTGGCGGCCGAAGTCGCATCGCGCGGCATTACCGTGAACTGCGTGGCGCCGGGCTTCATCGAGAGCCCGATGACGGACTCGCTGAACGACAAGCAGAAGGAAGCGATTCTCGGACAGGTGCCGGCCGGAAAGCTCGGGCAGGGCGCAGATGTGGCCTCGGCCGTCGTCTATCTGGCGAGCCAGGAGGCGCAATACGTCACCGGCCAGACGCTGCACGTCAACGGCGGAATGGCAATGATCTAAGAGGCTTGCGCGGCGGTCTGCCCGGCGTTGGACAAGCCGCGCCCAAGCCGGCAGACTACTGGCGAGCCCAAAGGAAGTATGTTATCCGACGCGCGGAATTTGTCGGGGCGGGGCCGCCGCGACGTTGCAAATCCGGGGCGTTTGCGCTCCTGATGGTCACAAGACAACGATTACGGACACAAGGACACAACACATGAGCGATGTCGCCGAGCGCGTGAAGAAGATCGTCGTCGAGCACCTGGGCGTCGAGGCGGACAAGGTCGTGGACAACGCCAATTTCATCGAGGATCTCGGCGCCGACTCGCTCGACACGGTCGAGCTGGTCATGGCCTTCGAGGAAGAATTCGGCGTCGAGATTCCGGACGATTCCGCCGAGACCATCGTGACGGTCGGCGACGCCGTGAAGTTCCTCGAGAAGGCGACCGCCGCCTGATCGGCGGCGTTCCGTCCTGACCGAAGAACAACAGCGGGCGCTTGCACATGTCGTCAATGCGTAGGGTCGTCGTCACAGGCCTCGGCATGGTCAGCCCGCTGGGCGGCAGCGTCGAGACAAGCTGGAAACGCCTGATCGCTGGCGAAAACGGCTTCGGCCGCATCCAGGGCTTCGAGATCGACGATCTGCCCTGCCAGATCGCCGCGCATGTCCCGCGCGGCGACGGCTCCGACGGCACGTTCAATCCCGACCAGTGGATGGAGCCGAAGGAGCAGCGCAAGGTCGACGACTTCATTCTCTACGCCATGGCCGCGTCCACCCAGGCGCTGGCCGACGCGAAGTGGAAGCCCGAGACCTACGAAGAGCAGATCTCGACCGGCGTCATGTTCGGTTCCGGCATCGGCGGCCTTTCGGGCATCGCCGACACCTCGCTTTTGCTGAAGGAGCGCGGCCCCCGCCGCGTCTCGCCTTTCTTCATTACCGGCCGGCTCATCAATCTGGCTTCGGGCTACGTCTCGATCGAGCACGGCCTGAAGGGTCCCAATCACGCCGTGGTCACCGCCTGTTCGTCGGGCGCCCACGCCATCGGCGACGCGGCGCGCCTGATCGCGCTCGGCGACGCCGAGGTCATGGTGGCCGGCGGCGCGGAATCCGCGATCTGCCGGATCGGCATCGCAGGCTTCTGCGCCAACAAGGCGCTCTGCACCACCTACAACGACCGTCCCACGATGGGCTCGCGCCCCTACGACCGCGACCGCGACGGCTTCGTGATGGGCGAGGGCGCCGGCGCGTTGGTGCTGGAATCGCTCGAACACGCGCAGGCGCGCGGCGCCAGGATCTATGCCGAGATCATCGGCTACGGCATGTCGGGCGACGCCTACCATATCACCGCCCCGACCGAGGACGGCGACGGCGCCTATCGTTCGATGGTCGCCGCACTGAAGCGCTCGGGCCTGTCGGCCTCCGACATCGACTACGTCAACGCGCACGGCACGTCGACCATGGCCGACGGTATCGAACTCAAGGCCGTGGAGCGCGTGCTCGGCAATTCGGCGTCGAAGACCTCGATGTCCTCGACCAAGTCGGCCGTCGGGCATCTGCTCGGCGCGGCCGGCGCGGTGGAAGCGATCTTCTCGATCCTCGCGATCCGCGACCAGGTCGCCCCGCCGACCCTCAATCTCGACAATCCCGCTTTCGAGACGCCGATCGACCTTGTGCCGCACAAGGCGCGCAAGCGCGAGATCCGGGCGGCCCTGTCCAATTCCTTCGGCTTCGGCGGCACCAACGCCTCGTTGATCTTCGTCGGCCCGCCGAACTGAAGCCGACCGCTTTTTCGCCATAAAGCGGGCTAGTGTCGCTCGCTCGCCTTCCGGCCATGTGATTGGGGGGCGTGAAGATTCGGGTGGGCCGCGTGGTATGAGCACCGTTGAACCGGACAATCGGGAGGTTCCGCCGCCTGCGTCGACCGCAGCCGCGCGCAGCGGCATCTTCTCCCGCCGGCGCAGCCTGAAGAGCCCGAGTGAGGCGCTGCAGCCCGAGGCTGCGCCGCCCCCGCCGGAACCAAAGAAGAAAAAGCGTCGCGACGGCACGCTTTCGGCGTTCTCGGGCTTCCTGTCCTTCCTGCTCGTCCTGTGCGTCGCCGGCGGAATCGGCCTCGTGCTGATGCAGCGCAAGATGCGCGAACCCGGCCCCCTGCCGAGCGACAAGGTCGTCTACGTCGCGCCGGGCACCGAAGTGCCCGACATCATCGCGCTTCTGGAAAAGGAAGGCGTGATCGACAATACCGCGCTCCTGAATATCGAACTGCTGATCGAGGGCGCGCGCTCCAAGCTCAAGGCCGGCGAATATCTCTTCAAGCAGCAGGCGAGCCTGCGCGAGGTGCTCGACACGCTGGTCAACGGCCGCCAGATCCTGCACGCGATCACGATCCCTGAAGGGCTGACCAGCCAGCAGATCGTCGACCGTCTGAAGGAAAGCGATGTGCTCGTCGGCGAGATCAAGGATATCCCGCCGGAAGGTTCGCTGCTGCCCGAAACCTACAAGGTCGCGCGCGGCGCGGGCATCCGCGATCTCGTGCGCAAGATGCAGGACAGCGAAACCAAGCTGCTCGAGCGTGTCTGGGCGCAGCGCAGTCCGGACCTGCCTCTGCGCTCGCCGCACGAATTGCTGACGCTGGCCTCCATCGTCGAGAAGGAGACCGGCAAGGCCGACGAGCGTCCGCGTGTGGCGGCGGTGTTCATCAACCGCCTCAAGAAGCGGATGCGCCTGCAGTCCGACCCGACCATCGTCTACGGCCTCGTCGGCGGCCGCGGCACGCTCGGGCGCGGCATTCTGGCGTCGGAAGTCCAGAAATGGACGCCCTACAACACTTACGCGATCGACGGACTGCCGCCGGGCCCGATCGCCAATCCCGGCCGCGCGGCGCTCGAGGCCGTAGCCAACCCCTCGCGCACGCAGGAACTCTATTTCGTCGCCGACGGCACGGGCGGGCACGTCTTCTCCTCGACGCTCGACGAACACAATCGCAACGTGGTGCGCTGGCGCCAGATCGAGCGCGACAAGGGCGCGGCGACCAACGTCGATCGCGCGCAGGACGCTCCTGCGGCCGCGCCGGCTGCGCCCGCG
>JASGFP010000087.1:0-18280 GCA_047605445.1 Rhodoblastus sp. | reverse complement strand
GAAGCGGCCGGGCGCGGTCCGGGCCGCTTCGGTTTCGTGCGGATCGGCCGCGCGGGCGTTCATTTCTTCAGGACGTATTTGCGCATCATCTGGCCCGCAAACTCCACGCCGGCGTCGAGCGCGCGGCGCGGCAACGAGCCGACGGCCACGTCCTCCTTCGCCTCCAGCGGAATGTCGAGCGCCAGCGCCTGCCCGCGCGTCAGCTTCAGCCGCGCGATCGGCGTTCCCGCCTTGATCGGCGCGACGAGCGGTCCGTCGAACACGATCTTGCCCTGCAGCCGCTCGCCCGAGCCGCGCGGCAGGAAGACTTTCACCTTCTGCGCGGCTGCGACCGGCACTTCATGCGGCGCGCCGCCGTAGACGGGCGCCGTGCCGATCGTCTCGCCGGCGTCGAACAAAGTGCGCGGTTCGAGCGAGCGGAAACCCCACAGCAGCAGCTTGCGCGCGTCCTCGGCGCGCTCGCTCGCCGTTTTGCAGCCGTTGAGCGCGACGATCAGGCGCTGGTCGTTGTCCACCGCCGAGCCGACGATGGCGAAGCCGCTCTCGTCGATATTGCCGGTCTTCAGACCGTCGGCGCCGATATTCATCAACAGCAGAGGGTTGCGGTTCGTCTGCGTGATCTTGTTCCAGGTGAACGTCTTCTCGCCGAAATATTTGTAATAGTCCGGGTAGGTCTGGATGAGATGGGCCGACAATTGCGCCATCTCGCGCACGCTCGTCTTCTGCTTCGGGTCGCTGCGCCCCCACGGATTGGTGAAGGACGAGCGCTTGAGGCCGAGCTCGCGCGCGCGGCGCGTCATCATCTCGCCGAACGCATCCTCCGTGCCGGCCAGGCCCTCGCCGATGGCGATGGCCGCGTCATTGCCGGAATCGACCAGCAAGCCCCTGATCAGATCCTCGATCCGCACCTGGCTCTTGAGCGCCGCGAACATGCTCGAGCCCCTGGACGGCGCCCCGCCCTCGCGCCAGGCGTGTTCGGAAATCTCGAAGGTCTGGTCGAGGGTGAGCTTGCCTTCCTTCAGCGCGCGAAACAGGATTTCCGCCGTCATGATCTTGGCGGTCGAGGCAGGCGAGGCCAGTTCGTCCGCGTTCCGCTCGAAAATGAACGAGCGGCTTTCCGCGTCCATCAGCACCGCTTGCCGGCAGGCGACGTTGACGCCTGTCGTCTGGGCGAGCGCCGCCGGGGATATGAGCAACCCGAGCGCCGCGACGATGCGGAGCGGAACGGCCGATGTGCGCAAATTCGGTGTCGCCTTTCGATCGCGGCGCAGCCACCAGCTGCGGCGCATGCCCCCATGCCTGATTTACAGGACGAAGACTAGCGGCGAACGCCCTCATGCGGAAGGCTTTGGCGAAACGACGCGAGCTTAACGCTGCGCCATATCCGAGCGGCGCGGCGCCTGCGCGCGAACGGCGGACGAAGCGCTCGCCATGGCGACGGCGCGATGGCCGGCGATCGGCGTGGCGGCGCCGGGAATCGTGCCGAGATCGAACGGCCGCGCGGGCGGCAGAGGCGCAGCGGCGAGCGGACGGGAAGGCGCAGCCGGCGTATCGGCCTGCGCTTCGTCCGCGTCCGTGGCGGTCGCAACCGTCTGCGGCCGCATCGCGGCCAGGCGCGGGCGCTCCGGCGCCCGGTCGGCGATCATCGTCGGCGCGCCCGCCGGCATGCCGTCGATCGTGGCGGCAGAGCCGTCCGTGCGCAGCGAGGCGAGCAGCATCCGGTCGTCCGAGCCGCGGATAGGCGCCTTGGCGAGATATTCGACGCGCACCTTGGCCGTGCCGAAATGTTTGAACTCGAGCGCTTCCGCGACTCGCTGCGACACGTCCATCACGCGGCCGCCGTGATAGGGACCGCGATCGTTCACGCGCACGACGATCGAATGCTGGTTGCGCAGATTGGTGACGCGCGCGTAGCTCGGCAGCGGCATCGTCGGATGCGCGGCGGAAATCGAGGCGCGGTCGAAAACCTCGCCATTGGCGGTCTTTCGACCGTGGAAATCGGCGCCGTACCAAGAGGCCATGCCGATCTGGGCGGTGCGGCGCTCCGACGGATAATAGGTCTTTCCGGCGATCTTGTAGGGCCGTCCGACCATATATTGCCCGCCGCCCTTCGGCACTTCCTCGCCATCCGCGACAACGCGCGGCGAGGCCGCGACGCCGTATTTCGGGTCAATGCCGCCGCCGCGCGAGGAATAGGTCTGATTGTTCTGGGCGCAGCCCGTGAGCGCGGCGGCGCAGGCGGCCGCGGCGAGAACGCGAACGCCGGATCGGACGGAAACTTCAAGACGCATGGAACGGCACGCTTTACGAAGGAACAAAAACTCTTCGCTGCTGTCTGTCACGGCGCGATCCTGTTCCCTCGAACGCGCCCACGGGCGGCAAGCCGGGGCAGGTTCCACCTGATTGTTTAAGCGACCATTAAACGACCGGGCCGACCGGGTCGAGACACCCGGAGGCCGCCGCAAAGGCGCCCGTCCGAGGAGGCTTCTGGAATGAGACGGAATTGCGGCAAGGCGCCGTAGCGCCATGAAGACGTTAATTTGATTTCTTGGAATATGCCGGTAATCTATTGTGTTGCATCGTATTTTCGTACTGTCACAAAAATGTCGCTGGGCGATTGTTTTCGAGCGACGGAGCAACGACGGCGCCACGCCACAGGCCACGGCGATCGCGGCGCTGCGCGGTCATGCCGCGGGGCCCGCTTTCAAGAATCCGCGCACCCTGTCATAAGCGGGCGCGTCGGAAGGGTGGCCGAGTGGTTTAAGGCAGCGGTCTTGAAAACCGCCGTGGGCGCAAGTCCACCGTGGGTTCGAATCCCACCCCTTCCGCCAAGATACTGCTCATGTATCTGATTTAATTGGCTTTATCGATTTAAACGAGACGCTTCCCCCTTCCCTCCCCATCATCGCTACCAAAGCAGGGCCACAAGGTGATTGCCGGGCCGCATCCTGAAATCGTCTCAGGAACAAGCGCATAGCGTGGTCTCAAGAGTTGCAGCAGCGCGGGAGGTGCGCTTACGTCTTCGGAGCCCCGGCATGGATCCGGGGCCGCGGTAGTGACGGATTGGTTGCTCATCTCGGCGCGCGAATAGCGTGCACGCTGCAATTTTGCAGCTTGCGCTTATGGCGGACGGCTTCGTGGACACGAGCAACTTGACCGCTCCGGCGAACCAAGACCATCTCCCGAGATCCGCCTGCTTGAAACCCGCGTCCCGAACTCGCAAGACGATTGCTCGAATATCTAGCCGTTTGCGCGCCTGAACTCGCTGACGGCCCGATTGCGCGCAACTACTTCCGGTTGTCGGCCGGTGACGATCCGGTCACAAGGGCGGAAGACGTGATGAAGCAGCTTGAGGCGGCGTGAGCCGCCGGCGCAAAGGGGCGGGCTCTGGCCCGCCCTCGATCCGGCCCTCGCCGGCTTGGTCGACGCTCTCGCTCGCGGGGCAGCGCGGCAGGACTAGACTGAGGCAATGCAGACTGCGAAAGCACGCCGTCGTAAAGAGCGGCAGTCGGCCAAAGAAAAAGCCGGCGATGAAATCCATCTGAGAGGAGGCGGGAAGATGCAATGGGAATATGCGACCCGGATCGTCGAAGATGACGGCGATTTCGTTGTGACCGTGCGCGATCTGCCGGAGGTGCAGACCTCAGGCGATACGCGCGAACAGGCGATCGAGCTGGCGGCGGATGCGATTGACGTCGTGCTGGCCCATCGGATCGAGGAGGGGCTCGACCTGCCGGCCCCCAGCAAGGCGCAGCGCGGCGAAATCCTGATTGCGCCGCCGCTCCAGACGCAAGCCAAGGCTGCCGTCTATGCTGCACGGCCGCGTAGCTCTTGACGGTTAAATGGTTGGGACGCTGCTCTCGGCGGACAAAGGCTTTCCTAATTGCGACGGGACGTGAGTTCCGCGCAGCGCGAAGCCGGCATCGACAGTTGGGGAGCGCAACAAGTCAGAATCGTCGACGATTTCGTGCAGGAGTTGCACAACCAAGGTCGTCGGTTCAACGTCGTTCTCATGGGCGCGGGCCTCTATGGTCGCCATAGCCTGGCCGCCAATCGCACAACGATCGCCTCTTGGGTCGGGCTTCGCTGCACACGGTTGACCGCGATCCGACGGCAAAGGGCCTAGATTGCCTCCGGAGTGACCTCGAGCGCGAGTGCAATCTCCTTCGCCGTAGCGCCTCGACCGGCCATGAAGGCGACCATGCCGATCTGCGCAGCGGAGTAGTCGCCTTGGCGCCGCCGCCGATCGACCTTGGGCGGCGCGAAGGTGGATTCCGCCGCCGGAACGCGAACGAAAAGATCCGAGGTTCGAATCCCCCCCGTCCGACAATTCCGATCGTTTCAGGGATCGAACGACGAGGAATTGAGCTTGCGCTGCGCCCAGATCATGCCGAAGGCGATGGCGCAGCAGGCCATGGTCATGATGAGCTGGAAGGCGCCGTTGGCGTCGGAAAGCGCGAAACTGTCGTGCGGCGGTATGATCCAGTAGAGCGTGCCCAGCACGATGCCGAGGATGGCGCCAAGCCCGGCGCTCGACCCCAGATAGACCGCCAGCAGCACAAGCGCGAGCATGCCGACGATGAGCGCGCCGGAGGTGACGCCGAGATTGGCCGTCTGGCACATGAAGGCCGACACGCCGCCGACGATCGCGCCGCCCGCGAAAAACGACGCGCGATAGGCCAGCGAGTGAGGCTTGGCGTCCGGGCGCATCGCACGGCGGGACGCCGTCTCGCCGGCGACCAGCCCGACGACGACGCTGAGAATGAGCACCCACAGCGGCGCGCCGAGGATCATTTGCGTGTGGCCGAGGGCGAGGCCTGCGACCAGGCCGATGAGATTCGACCAGATCCGCAGAACCGCCTTGAGATCGTCGCGCTTGAACATGAGGGCGAGGTCGAACGTTCGAAGGGCGTCGCGAATGCGACGTACGCACGCGACCCCACATCTTCGCCACCCCTCGGCGGAAACGAAATCGCGCGGCGGCCAAGCTGAATGACGCAAATGGATTCTGCAAGTCATTGCGCCGCCCCGCAATACGGCGGGACGTGCGCCAGAGCACATCGACGCCCGCGCCGGCCCGATAGAGTGCCCCATACCTCCTTCCTCGCAAGCCCGGCCCCGCCGGGCTTCCTTTTTTTGAGAGTCGCCATCCCGATGCGACAAAACCTCGGGACGCGAGGCCCAGGCGCAACGCCTGACGTCGCATTCCGCGGCCCTTTGTCCCGGTTGATTGTTCATCCATGAACGGTCTATCGTCCGCCCCGGACCCGGCGCTTTTTCATCTGCGCGAAACGTCCTCTGGAGAAAGACATGGCCATCGACGGCAAGTGGAATCTGACGGTCAACACGCCCATGGGCGCGCAAACCTCGACGCTCGAAGTCGCGTCCTCCGGCGCGAGCCTGACCGGCACGCAGGGTGGGGCTCAAGGGTCGCAGGCGATCGATAACGGCGCGGTCAACGGCGACGAGGCGACCTGGTCGATCGACATCACCTCGCCCATGCCGATGACGCTGACCTTCAAGGGCAAGGTCGCCGGAGATCAGCTCTCGGGCACGGTGACGCTCGGACCGTTCGGCGATTCCACCTTCATGGGCGAGCGGGCCTGAGCCGCGCGCGAGCCCTCGGGCTCGCCTAAAAGGAGCTGCGGGCCCGAGGGCCCGCGGTCCGTCATGCGACGCGCGCGCTGCCCCATTCGTTCCAGCCGGCGAAGCGTGGCGTTTTCGGCAGGTACATCGTGTCGACGTCGGCGATCGCAAAGCCATTCGCCGCGATCGTCTTCGCCACCGGCCGTGACAGGTGGCAATTGCCGGCGATCAGCTTCCACACCGGATCGATCCGCCGCTGCCAGCGCGCGACGTCGCCGTCTGGCGAAAGTCCGTGCTCGCAGAACAGATAGGTTCCGCCGGGCTTGAGAACGCGACGGGCTTCCGAAAGAACGCGCTCGACGGCGCCGACCGAGCAGAGCGTGTAGGTCGCCAGCACCGTATCGAAGGACGCGTCCGCGAAGGGCAGGCTTTCGCCGGCGCCGTCCACTACCGACACGTTCAGTCCTTTCGCGCGGGGCGCCGCTTCCGCCATGGCGCGCAATTCGGCGGAGGGATCGACGCCCGTCACGCTCTCGACGCGCGCGGGATCGTAGAAGGGCAGATTGAGCCCGCCGCCGATGCCGATCTCCAGCACGCGGCCGCTCGCGCGCGGCACGACCTTCTTGCGCTGGCGCATGATCGGCCGCCCGCCGCAGGCGCAGCGGATGAGATGCGGAAGGACGTAGCGGTCGTAGAGCGAGGCCATCGCAAATCCATCAAGGCGCCGTCGGTCGGCGCCCCGGCAGACTAGCCCTTGGCGGGCGCGCCCGTCACCTGAGGCCGGGGCCGCTTCTCCAGCAGGCCGCGCGCGGCGCGGCGGACCATATCGGTCCGCGCTTCTGTCAGGCGCGAGAAGGCCCAGGAGACGCCAACGGCTGTGAACAGAATGGCGAGGAAGACCAGCCAGTGCGCGGCGCTCGTCGGCGCCGTGCGAAACCCGAAGCCGAGGAAATGCTGGGCGCCCGCGCAGAGAAACACGACGACCGGCATGTGCAGCGCATAAAGCGAATAGGAGAAATCCGAAAGCGTGCGATGCACCGGCGCCTCGCACCAGCGCCAGACGGGCCCGGCGTCGAAGCGCAAGGTCAGCAGCAGATTGGCGAAGGCGACCGCGACGACAGCGTCGGCGAGGCCGCCGATCCACCAGACCTCGATCAGCGAATAGCGCACGAACAGGCGCAGCCCGATCGAGACGGCGAGAAACAGCGCCAGCGCCAGCGCGCGCGGGCGCACGAGCGGCCGCGTCATGCGCGCGGCGGCGACGCCGACGCCCCAGAGCGCGAACCCGAAGAGATGATAACTCAGCGTCCATGACATCAGCACGGTGAGCGCGACGCCGGCAGCGAAACCCGCCCAGCGCGCCGGCGCGCCATAGGCCGGCGCGAGGGGCATGACGAGCAACGCGAAGGCGATATAGTACCAGAACTCGTGCGCCAGCGTCCAAAGCGCGGAGTTCGTCCCGAAATAGCGGAAGAACGTGTCCTGAAGGTTGAACACGTTCGCCCAGAATTCGAGCGAGCCCGAGCGATGCGCGAATTCCGGAAGAGCATAGACGCCCGTGTCGGCGAACATCGCCCTGCCCGCGGCGTCGAGCAGCGCCGTGACGGCGAGCACCGGCAGAAGCACGACATAGATGCGCGTCGTGCGGTCGATCAGATAGGTGGAAAGGAACGGCTTGCCGGCGCGCGCAGCCTTCAGCGCGCCGCCGCCTACGAGAAATCCCGAGAGCACGAAGAACACGACGACGGCCTGGTGCGCGAAGCCGTAGAGCAGCCATGCGAGATAGGCGAGTGGGCCGCGCGCATCGGCGGGCATGTCTGCGAGCCTGACGAGTGCGTTCGCCTCGACATGGGTGAACAACACCGCGATCGCGGCGATCCAGCGCGCGGCGTCGATGAACCGCGAAACCTGTGACGACAGGGAGTGCTGCTTCAAGGCTCTACTCCGTCAGCGGAAGCTGAAGAAGCAGGCTAGCAACGGTCGGCGTTTAGATTTTGGTAAACCTTGATATTCCGTTAATGGCTATGGCTAACGGATTTCACAGATCGAACACCAGGCAAGTCGTGCTCGAAGTCGCCACCAGCTTGCCGGCGCCGTCGAAGGCCTTGCCTTCGGCTACCGCCGACCGGCGCCCGACATGCACCGCCCTTCCCTCGGCCGAAATCGCGCCCGTCTCCACCGTGACCGCGCGCAAAAAATTCACCTTGATCTCGAGCGACGTATAGGCGCGGCCCTTCGGCAGCGTGGTGTGGACCGCGCAACCCATTACGGAATCGAGCAACGTCGCGATGGCGCCGCCGTGCACGCAGCCGATCGGGTTGTAGAGCCATTCTCCAGCTTCGAGCTTCATGACGACGCGGCCTTCCTCGACCTCTTCCAGCGTCTGGCCGATGAGCTTCATGATCGGCGGCGGGGGCCCCTCGCCAGCCATCAGCTTGCGAAAGACGTCGAGGCCCGAATACTCGCGAATGTAGGCGGCGAGGGCTTTGGGATCTTCCCACTGGACGATGCGGGTGCGGGCGGGATCGTGCATGAGAAAGTCCATTTCGGTTGGCGTCATTGTGAAGAGCGAAACGACGAAGCGTTTCAGAGGCCGACGGGATTATCCCTTCTCCCCGCCAGCGGGGAGAAGGTGGCCGAAGGCCGGACCGGTTTCGCGGAACACTTACGCCGCAGCCGGCGCGGGCTGCGCGCCTGAGCTTTTGCGGCCCACCATCAGACTGAACACGGCCGCCAGCAGGCAGGCCGCGCCCGCCACCCAGAAGGCCGGCGCATAGGTGAGTAGATAGGTTTTCGACAGGCCGCCGCCGAGCGCGGCAAGCGCGGCGCCGATCTGGTGCGAGGCGAATATCCAGCCGAACACGAGGCCCGCTTTTTCGCGCCCGAACACGGCGCCGGTGAGCTTCACCGTCGGCGGCACCGTGGCGATCCAGTCGAGCCCGTAGAAGATCGCGAAGACAGACAGGCCGTAGATCGTGAAGGTCGAGAACGGCAGCCAGATCAGGGAGAGGCCACGCAGGCCATAGTACCAGAACAAGAGCTTGCGCGAGTCGACGCGATCGGAGAGATAGCCCGACGCGATCGTGCCGACGAAGTCGAACACGCCCATCATCGCGAGCACGGAGGCTGCGGCGACCGCCTGCAGCCCATAGTCGACGCAGAACGGGATGAAATGCGTCTGCACGAGACCATTGGTCGATAGCCCGCAGATGAAGAAGGATCCCGCCAGCAGCCAGAAGGCCGGAACGCGCGCAGCCTCGCCAAGCGTGCGGAAGGCGCGCACGATCGCATTGCCGACGGGCGCTGCCGGCGCCGGCTGCGGCGGCGCATCGGCGGCCTCGCCGTAGGGACGAAGGCCGACGCTCGACGGGCGCTCCGCCAGAAGCAACAGCACGCCGAGCGCGGCGAGCCCGATCGCGACCAGCGATGGGACGAGCGCCTGCCGCCAGCCGTAGCGTTCGATCAGCATGGTGGCGAAGGGAAGGAACACGAGCTGCCCCGTCGCCACCGCCGCAGTCAGAACGCCGACGACCAGCCCGCGCTTCTCGGTGAACCAGCGCGTCGAGATGATCGCCACCAGCACCATCGCCGTCAGGCCGGTGCCGAAACCGATCATCAATCCCCAGAACAGGAAGAGCTGCCACAGGCTCGTCATGAACAGCGAAGCCGCGAGCCCTGCGAAGACCAGCGCCTGCGCGCAGAACATCATGTTGCGCGCGCCGTATTTCTCGATCAGCGCGGCCGCAAACGGCCCCATCAGGCCGAAGAGCGCGAAGCGCACCGCCATGGCGGTGGAGATTTGCGCCGTGTCCCAGCCAAACTCCTTCGACAGCGGAAGGATGAAGGCGCCGGGCAGGCCGACCGCCCCGGCCATGACCAGCGACGAGAAGAAAGTCGTCGCGATAACGATCCATCCGTAGTGCACGCCGCGGCGGGACAGGGCGGCGGCGAGTGTCGAAGCGAGCATGGCTATCCCGGGAGGCTTGTCGCGCGGCGGCGACGCATTTATGATGATGTTAGTCATCATTATTTGATGATGACCATCATCGTTATGTCAACCCCGCATGTGGGGACCCAGTCACAAATAGAGGAGCGCGAGGGGGAATCGATGCGCCTCACCAAAGAAAAAACCGCCGAAAACCGGGCCAAAGTCGTCGACGCCGCCCTCGGCCTGTTCCAGCGGCGCGGCTTTGCCGGCGTCGGCGTCGCCGAACTGATGGGCGCGGCCGGTCTCACCCACGGCGGCTTCTACAATCATTTCGAATCGAAGGCGGATCTCGAGGCGCAGGCCTGCGGCCTCGCCTTCGAGCGCGCGCTCGGCGCCATCGGCAAGGTGGCGGCAAGGCCCGCCGGCGCCGAACGCCGCGCGGCCATGCGCCTCTATGTCGAGCGCTACCTGTCGACGCGTGCGCGGGACGCAGCCGGCGCAAGCTGCCCGATGGTCGCCTTCGGAACCGATGTCTCGCGCGAGAGCCGCGATGTGCAGGCCGCCTACGCGGAGGGCCTGCGCGCCTATTTCTTCCACATGGCGACCGCGCTGCAGGCCGACGCGGCGACTGCGCGGGCGACGACGGCCGAGCTCGTCGGTGCGCTGTCGCTGGCCCGCAGCCTCGCGCGCGACGACCGCGCGCTGTCGGACAGCATTCTGGAATCGACGAAGGCGCGCATTCTGGCGCGGCTGTAGCGCTCGCTCGTCGCCGTTCAGATTGCAAGTGACGGTCTCCCGCAGCATGATCGCGCCACGCGACGACAGCGCATGCGAACGGGGAAAAACATGGTCAAGGCGATTCAGGTTCACCAGACGGGCGGGCCGGAAGTCCTCAAATACGAGGACATCGAGATTCCCGCGCCCGGCGCCGGCGAAATCCAGATCAGGCAGCACGCCATCGGCGTGAACTTTCTCGACGTCTACTACCGCACCGGCGCCTATCCGACGCCCCTGCCCTATACGCCGGGCAATGAAGGCGCGGGCGAGGTGATCGCGATCGGCAAGGGCGTCAAGGATTTCAAGGTCGGCGATCGCGTCGCCTATTCCGGCACGCTCGGCGGCTATGCGGAAGTGCGCAACCTGCCGGCAGCGCTCGGCGTGAAGCTGCCCAAGAGCATTTCCTACGAAACCGCCGCCGGCCTGATGCTCAAGGGCCTGACCGCGCAATATCTGCTGCGCCAAACCTACAAGGTGAAGGAAGGCGACACGATCCTCGTCCACGCGGCGGCCGGCGGCGTCGGCTCGATCCTGTGCCAATGGGGCAAGGGGCTCGGCGCCACCGTCATCGGCACGGTCGGCTCGCCGGAGAAGGCCAAGCTCGCCAAGAAATTCGGCGCCAAGCACGTCATCCTCTACCGCGAGGAAGATTTCGCGGCGCGCGTGAAGGAGATCACCAAGGGCAAGCTCTGCCAGGTCGTCTACGACGGCGTCGGCAAGGCGACGTTCCCGGCCTCGCTCGACTGCCTCGCGCCGTTCGGAACATTCGCCAGCTTCGGCTCTGCCTCCGGGCCGGTCGACGCCTTCAATCTCGGCCTGCTCGGCCAGAAGGGTTCGCTGTTCGCCACGCGTCCGACGCTCTTCACGTTCCTCGCCGACCGCAAGCGGCTGGAGAAAATGGCCAAGGATCTCTTCAAGGTCGTCGCCGACGGCACGGTCAAGATCCCGATCACCGGCCGCTACAAGCTCGCCGACGCCGAACAGGCGCATCGCGACCTTCAGGGCCGCGAGACGACCGGCATGGTGATTTTGACGCCGTAGCAGTTCATTCAGCCCACAGCCGTCATGGCCGGGCTTGTCCCGGGCATGACGGGGACGGATGCGACCTGCCGCCGCACTTTGATCGAACGGCCTCCCGCCCCGCGCCGGACCGCGCTATCTAGGTCGCCCGGGAGATTCAATTCATGGCGACAGCTTCCGCTCCGCACCAGACATTCGACATTCTCGTCGCCGGCGCCGGCGCCTCGGGCCTCATCGCGGCGATCGCGCTCGCGCGCACCGGCCATTCGGTGGCGCTGGTGGGCAAGACGCCCGGCCCCCTGCCCGGCCGCACCGTCGCGCTGTTCGAGGGTTCGCTGCGCCATCTCGACGATCTCGGCCTGCGCGAACCGCTGGAGGAAATTTCCGCCATCGTGAAAGGCATCAGGATCATCGACGACACCTCGTCGCTGTTCCGCCCGCCGCCGGCCTTGTTCACGTCCGATGAAATCGGCCTCGACGCCTTCGGTCTCAACGTGCCGAACGACGACATCGTCGCCATGCTCTCGAATGTGGTCGATGGCATGCGCGAGATCGCGCGCATCGAGGCCTTCGTCTCGCGCTACGACTTCCGCGACGACGGCGTGACCGCCTTTCTCGACGATAACAGCGAGATCGAATGCGCGGTCGTCGTGGCGGGCGACGGACGCAATTCGCCGGCGCGCAAGGCGGCGAAGATCGAGATCAAGGAATGGTCGTATCCGCAGACGGCGATGACCGGCATTCTCCGCCATCGCCGGCCGCATGACGACATCACCACCGAGTTCCACACGCGCCACGGGCCGTTCACCTTCGTGCCCATGCCCTCGACGGACGCGGCGCCGCGTCGTTCCAGCCTCGTCTGGCTGATGCCGCCGGCGGAGGCCAGGCGCCGTCTTGCGCTGAGCCCGCGCGAACTCGCCGCCGAGATCGAGGACCAGTCGCACTATCGCTACGGCGCCATCGAGATCGAAGGCGCTCTCGGCGCCTTCCCGATGGCCGGTATGCGGACGCTGTCGGTCAGCGGACCCCGCCTCATGCTGGTCGGCGAAGCCTGCCACGTCTTCCCGCCGCTCGGCGCTCAAGGTTTGAATCTCGGCATCCGCGATTCATCCGACGCGGCGCTCGCGCTCGACGGCGTCGACCTGTCGAACGCCAAAGCGATCGAGGCGGCGGTCGCGGGTTACGAGAAATCGAGGCGCGCCGACATCGACATCCGCACGCGCGGGATCGACATTCTCAACCGCACGCTGCTCGCCGATTTGCTCCCCGCGGATTTCCTGCGCGGCGTCGGACTTGCGGCTGTCACCGCCATAGGCCCGCTGCGGCGCGCGATCCTGCGCGAGGGCGTCGAGCCGACGCTGGCGCGCGCGCTCGCCAATTTCACGCCGGGGTCCAGAGGCTGAAACGTCAGCTTGCGGCCCGGCGCGATTCGCTGGCGCTCAACAGCGCGAGCAGGTTGCGGAGCGTGGCGATAATCTCGGCGTGGCGCCCCTCGATTTCCGCGATGCGGCGCGGCAGATCGTCGCCATCCGCCGTCTCTCTCGCCGGCTGATCTATCCGCAGATCCATCACGGCCACTTCGAGGTCGGAGACGCGCTCCACCAGCCGGTCGAGTTCATCGAGCGTTGGAGCCGCCGTCGCCGGCTGCGCCGGGGACCGATGCAGTTCCTCGACGCGCGCCGCCACCTCGTGCAGCTTGAATTCGAGATCCGCCATCTCGACTGAATTGCCGGCAGCCGTCGCGGCGGGCGCGGAAATCATCTGTGCTTCCAGATCGTCGAGACGCGTCATCGCGAAACGCTCGACACGCGCAGCCTGCTCCTCGGCGCGACGCTCCGCCGCCTCGATCCTCGCCTCCAGCGCTGAACCGTCAAAAGCAGGCGCGGCGCGCGGCGCCGACATCAGCTTCGCCTCGAGATCGGCGATGCGCGCGACCATGCGCGGATCGGGACCGTCCGAAACGGCCTCGACCGGCTTCGGCGCGGGCGCCGAGGCCAATTCCTCGATTTGCGCTTCGAGTCGCGCCAGGCGTTCCGCCGTCTCCGGCGCAAGCTCCGCACGCAACTTTTCTTCCGCCCGCTCGATACGCGCGGAAAGCGATTGTTCGACACGCTGAACGGACCTCTCCGCATGCGCGGCGGCTGCTGCAACGCCTTCCTTCACCGCCGCGAATTCTTGCGGATCGACGCCTCCAGCGCTCGCGACGATGGAAGAGGCTCGCGACGCCTCCATCTCGTCGAAACGCCTAGCGAACTGTCCTGTGAAATCCGCGACCGCCGCATGCAGCCGCTCTTCGGCCTTGCCGACGCGGTCTTCGAGCGACTGCTCGGCTCGGCCGACGAGGCTTTCGGCGGCGTCCGTCGCCTGCGCGACGCATTCTTTCAGGATCGCGGATGCATCGACATCGGAGGTGGCTGCCGGAACCGCATCGCGGCTGCTTTCCAGCCGCGCCTCCAACGCCTCGATGCGCTGCATCAGAACGGCGAAGGCGTCGGGACTGGATTGGCCTCCCCCGGTCTTCTCGAGCTTGGCGACGCGTTCGATCAGCTCGAAGAACGTTCGCTCGTCGGCCAGCCCGGTCGAATATTCGACGCCGAACTCGAGCCCCCTGACCCAGCGCAGGATGACGCTCTTCGTCTCGGGACGCGATGGAATGTAGAGCTTGAATCGCGCAGGCAGTTCGCTCGGCGCGTTGAGCTTCACGCGCGCGCCTGTCGCGCTGAAATCGAGAATCGTGCAGTCGATGGGATCTGCGCCGTCGAACTGGAGAACCTGGGCCTTGACCTGGCAACCGCGCCTTTCGGCCTTGCGCTTGCCTACTGAACCCACAGCCATACCAACCCCCGAACGCTCATACGCAGCACACACGGCTGGCCAGATCATGCCAGCTATGTGCTTAACAGGCGGTAACGGGCGCGCTCAGCGGGGAAACAGCGACAGGGGCAGCACGTCGTTGGAGATGAGCCACAACAGGCCGGTGACGGTCACGACCGATGCGAGCGTGCCGATCAGGATCGCGCTCGAGGCGCGCTCGACATAGACGCGATATTGCGTCGCCATCACGAACACGTTGAGCGCCGGCGGCAGCGAGGCCATCAGCACGGCTGTGAATGTCCACACCCTGTCGAAACCGCCGACCGCCGAGAGGTAGAGATAGACGATCAGCGGATGGGCGATCAGCTTGATGAACAGCAGGAACGGCAGTTCCGGCGCGACGCGCTTGATCGGCCTCTGCGCCACAGTCACGCCGAGCGCGAACAGCGCGCTGGGCGCGGCGGCGCCTGTCAGCATGGTCGCCATCTTCGCCACCGCTTCCGGCGGCTGCCAGGCGAATGCGGCGGCCGCCACGGCGATCGCGGTTGCGATATTGAAGGGATGCGTGACGATGCGCAGCGCGGCCGTTCCCGCGGTGCGCAGAACGCCTCCGCCCTCCCCGCGACCGATCGCCATCAGCAGCGGCAGCGCGGAAAAAAGAAAGATCGTATCGGCGGCGAAGATCAGCGCCACCGGCGCGGCGGCGGCGGCGCCGAGCGTGGCGAGCGTCAGTCCCGGACCCATGTAGCCGATGTTGGCGTAGCCGCCGGCGTTGGCCTGAATCGTCGCCTCCGGAACGTTCCCGCCCGACGCCTTCATGCCGACCAGAAAGGCCAGCGTGAACGCCGTGATCGTCGCGCCGGCGGTGCAGGCGACGAAACGGAAATTCAGCAGTTCACGCACCGGCGTCTTCGAGATCAGCACGAAGAACAGCGCGGGCAGCGCGACATAGACGATGAAGACATTGACCCAGGCGAGCCCCTCCTCGCCGAAATCGAACAGCCGCCCGCAGATGTAGCCGAGCCCGATCAACCCGAAGAACGGCAGGGCGAGATCGAGCACGCGCGCGAATTTCGGAAACAGCGAGCCGAGCGCCATCAGGCCGAAGAAGCCGATGAGAACGGGGAGAATGGACAGCAGCCTGTCCTTGACGCCTGCGCCGCGCATGATCGCCTGTGGCTATGGAGCGTGGGCGGACCTGTCAACGCGCGTCGCCGCACGGCTCCTGTGCGGATCGTGGGCGCCCTTGCGCGCGCGGCGTGCGCCTGCAAACTGAGGCCGGGAAGGAATCGAGGAAGAAATGAAGAAAATCGCGGCGTGGTTCGGCGTCTTTCTCATGGTGCTGGCCGGCTATTTCGCCTTCTGGCCGATCCCTGTCGCCCCCCGGGCCTGGAGCGCGCAGAAAGCGCCCGGCTATGTCGGTCCGCATGTCCGCAACGAAAAGCTCGCCGCGCTGAAGACCATCGACATAGGCGGCGAGGTCGGCCCCGAACACATCGCCTTCGGCCCGGACGGCAAACTCTATGCGGCGGTCGCTTCCGGAAACATCCTGCGCATGGACGCCGACGGCGCCAATCGCGAGGTCTTCGCCAATACGGGCGGCCGAACGCTCGGATTCGATTTCGATCCCTCCGGCAGGCTGATCGCCGCCGATGCGATGCGTGGTCTGCTGGCGGTGACGAAGGACAAGGTGGAGGTTCTCGCCGACAAGGTCGACGGCAAGCCGATCCTCTACGCCGACGCCGTGATCCTGGCCAGGGACGGCAATATCTATTTCTCCGACGCCTCGCAGCGCTTCGGGCCGAAGGAATGGGGCGGGACGTTCGAGGCGAGCGTGCTCGACATTCTGGAGCAGGCCGCGACCGGCCGCATCCTGGTCTACGAGCCCGGCACGAAAGCGACGAAGGTCGTGGCGACCGGCCTCTCCTTCGCCAATGGCGTGGCGCTGTCGCAGGACGAAAAGTCGATCTTCGTCGCCGAGACCGGCAAATACCGGGTCTGGAAAATTCCGGTCGACGCCCGCAATCTCGACCTGTCGAACGGCCCGGCTGGCGGCGCGTCCATCGTGCTCGACAATCTGCCGGGCTATCCGGACAATCTCATGCGCGGCCTGCCGACCGCGGACGGCAAGCCGAAGCTCTGGGTCGGCCTCACCAAGCCGCGCAACGATCTCATCGACAAGCTCGCCGACAAGCCGTTCGTGCGCGGCATGATCATGCGCCTGCCCCGCGCGCTCTGGCCGATCCCGCCGGCCTATGGGCACATCATCGCCTTCACGGAGGACGGCAAGGTGGTCGAGGATCTGCAGGATCCCTCAGGCGCATACCCCGAGACGACCAGCGCCGTCGAACGCCCGGACGCGCTCTATATCCAGAGCCTGCATGCCCATTCGATCGGATGGATGAAGCGGGCGTGACGCGGTTCAGGCCGTCGTCTTGTAATAGGGCTCGACCTTGCCCGTCAGCTTGAGCGTCAGCGGATTGCCGCGCCGGTCCTTGGTGTTGGGCACGGACACGCGCACCCAGTTTTCGCTGACGCAATATTCCTCGACATTCGTCTTCTCGACGCCCTTGAAGACGATGCCGACATCGCGGGACAGGGCTTCTTCGTTGTAGAAGGGGCTGCGCGGGTCGACGGAGAGGCGGTCGGGCGGCGTGTCGGTCATGGAACCCTCAGGAATTGAGCCGCCCGTTTACAGCGCTTCGTTCAGCAATTCCAGCGCGGCGCAGGCGAAGACGTCCATGTTGGCGCGCCGGTCGGCCGATCCCGTCTCGATGGTGCGCACGCGCTCGACCGGGCCGGAAATCGCCACGACAGTGTGGCCGGCCGCATCGCCATAGGAATTGCCGGTCGGACCGGCGGCGCCGGTTTCCGCGATGGCCCAGCCAGCGCGCATCAATTCCCGCGTGCGCCGCGCCAGAAGCTGCGCGTAGGGCTCGCTGGCCGAGCGCATGCCCTCGACATCGGCCCGCTCGATATTGACCAGCGCCGCCCGGGCGCGGGCCGTATAGACCACCGCGCCGCCGATATAGAAGGCGGAGGCGCCGGGCACGGCGAGAAGAGCCGCGGAGATCAGCCCGCCGCTCGAGGATTCGGACACGGCGAGCAATTCGCGCCGGGCGATCAGTTTCTGCGCCACCTGCGCGGCGAGCTTATCGAGTTCGGACATCGGGCCTCCCGCCGGATTTAGAGCATGAGGGGCGCAGGGAAGCCAAGCCGGGAACGTCGCCCTGCCCCGGCCGGTTCTGCTACGATCTGGCCAACAGGGAATCGCAGATGATCGTCGCCTCGTGGAACATCAATTCGGTGCGCCTGCGCCTGCCGCTGCTGCTCGGCTATCTGAAGGAACATGCGCCCGACGTTCTGTGCCTTCAGGAATTGAAATGCACGGATGAACAATTTCCGCGCGCCGAAATCGAAGACGCCGGCTACAACGCCCTCGTCCACGGCCAGAAAAGCTGGAACGGGGTGGCGATCCTCTCCAAGCGCCCGCTCGAGGAGACGCAACGCAATCTGCCCGGCCCCGCGGACGAGCAGTCGCGCTATCTGGAGGCGCTGACGCAGGACGCGGCCGGCAATGTCATGCGCATCGCATCGATCTACCTGCCCAACGGCAACCCGCCCGGCACGGAAAAGACCGCCTACAAATACGCGTGGATGGACCGGCTGCGCGCCCATGCCCGCGATCTCCTGAAACTCGAGGAGCCGCTGGCGCTGGCGGGCGACTACAATGTCATTCCAGCGCCGGAGGATGCGAAACATCCCGAGGCCTGGGAAGGCGACGCGCTGTTTCTGCCCGACACGCGCAAGCGTTTCCGGTCGCTGGTCAATCTCGGCTTCACCGATGCGCTGCGCGCCTGCTCGGACGCCGGCGGGCTCTACACGTTCTGGGACTATCAGGCGGGCGCCTGGCAGCGGAACAACGGCATTCGCATCGACCACCTGCTACTGTCGCCGCAGGCCGCCGACCGGCTGGCCTCGGTGGCGATCGACAAGGACATGCGCTCGAAGGACAAGCCTTCGGACCATGTGCCGATTCGCGCGGAATTCAGGGACTGACCGGAAATTGTCATCCCGGCCGGAGCGAAGTGGAGAGCCGGGATCCAGAAGCGCCGCTCAGCGCCGCTTCATGTAGGTTTCGAGATAGGCCGCCGC
>JASGFP010000086.1:0-18418 GCA_047605445.1 Rhodoblastus sp. | reverse complement strand
TCCCGGTGGAGATTCTCGGCTTCACCGGCGCGCGGGAAGCCGGCGACCGCGTCGCGGTCGTCGAGAACGAAGCGCGCGCCCGCGAGATCACCGAGTACCGCGAGCGCCAGAAGCGCGACCAGGCCGCCGCGCGCGGCGGCTCGGCGCGCTCCTCGCTCGCCGACATGATGAGCCAGCTCAAGACCGCCGGCCGCAAGGAGTTCCCGCTCGTCATCAAGGGCGACGTGCAGGGCTCGGTCGAAGCGATCATCGCGACGCTGGAGAAGCTCAACACCGACGAAGTCGCGGCGCGCGTGGTTCATGCAGGCGTCGGCGGCGTGACCGAATCCGACATCACGCTGGCCGAAGCCTCGGGCGCGGTCGTCATCGGCTTCAACGTGCGCGCGCACAAGGAAGCGCGCGAGGCGGCTGAGCGCGCCGGCATCGAAATCCGCTACTACAACATCATCTACAACCTCGTGGATGACGTGAAGGGCGCGATGTCGGGCCTGCTGGCGCCGGCGATCCGCGAGACCATGCTCGGCAACGCGCAGATTCTCGAAGTCTTCAACATCACCAAGGTCGGCAAGGTCGCGGGCTGCCGCGTCACCGACGGCACGGTGGAGCGCGGCGCACATGTGCGCCTCATCCGCGACAACGTGGTGGTGCACGAGGGCAAGCTCTCGACGCTCAAGCGCTTCAAGGACGAGGTCAAGGAAGTCGTGGCCGGCCAGGAATGCGGCATGGCCTTCGAGAATTATCAGGACATGCGCGCCGGCGACGTCATCGAATGCTATCGCGTCGAGGAAGTGAAGCGCACGCTTTGATCGGCATCTGGCCGGCGCGCCCGAAGCGACGCGCGCCGGCTTTCCGTCGCTGAGGGCGACGACAGACAGAGACGCGCAGAGGCGCGAAACCACCAATGTCCAGATCGCATCATCAACACGGCGCCGAGCCGTCGCAACGCATGCTGCGCGTGGCGGAACTGATCCGCCATGCCTGCGCCGAAGTTTTGTCGCGCGGCGAAATCAACGATCCCGTTCTTGAGACACATGTCGTCACCGTGCCGCGCGTGAAAATGTCGCCGGACCTCAAGCTGGCGACGCTGTTCGTCATGCCGCTCGGCGGCAAGGACGCGAACGATGTGATCAAGGCGCTCGACAAGCACCGCACCTTCCTGCGCGGCGAGATTGCGCGAAAAGTGAACCTGAAATTCGCGCCGGAGGTGCGTTTCAAAATCGACGACAGCTTCGAGAATTCCGCGAAGATCGACGCGCTTCTCAATTCGGAGAAGGTGCGGCGCGATCTCGATGCGCCCTCGGACGACGACAGCGAGGACGCATGAGCAAGCCGCGCTCCAACCGCGTCGCCGTCGACGGCTGGATCATTCTCGACAAGCCGGTCGGGATGACCTCGACGCACGCCGTCTCGCGCCTCAAGCGCATCTTCAACGCGAAGAAGGCGGGCCATGCCGGCACGCTCGATCCGCTGGCCTCGGGCATCCTGCCCGTCGCTTTCGGCGAGGCGACCAAGACCGTGCCGTTCGTGCAGGACGGCGAGAAGGCCTATCGCTTCACCGTGCGCTGGGGGATCGAGACCGATTCCGACGATTCCGACGGCAAGCCCGTCGAAAGGTCCGACATGCTGCCGGGCGTCGACCAGGTCGTGCAGGCGCTGCCGAATTTCATCGGCACCATCCTGCAACGGCCGCCGGCGTTCTCCGCGATCAAGATCGCGGGCGAGCGCGCCTACGATCTCGCGCGCGACGGGGAGATCGTCGAGATCGCGCCCCGACCAGTCACGATCAATTCTCTCGAACTGGTGGGTTCGACCGAGGAAACGGCGACGCTCGAGGCGCAATGCGGCAAGGGCACCTATGTGCGCGCCATCGCGCGCGATCTCGGCCGCATGCTCGGTTGCTACGGCCATGTGATCGCGCTGCGACGCACGCGCGTCGGGCCGTTCACGGAGGCCGACGTCGCGACATTCGAAGATCTGGATGAATCCGCGGAAGCGGCTGCGCAGCACATGCGGTCTGTCGAAGCGGGCCTGTCGGAACTGCCCTGCGTCGTCATCGACCGAAACAACGCGGCGCGCCTGCGCCGCGGTCAATCGGTCTTGCTGCGCGGAAGGGATGCGCCTGCGGAGGGGGAAATCGTGTACGCCGCTTGCGACGGCGCGCCGGTCGCCTTCGGGCCGGTGGAAGCGGGAAAACTGGTGCCCTCCCGCGTCTTCAATCTGAACGCTTAGGGCTTACCAGCGGCACACGCGACGGCCAATTTCGGGGTTCCACCAGCAACGGCGGCCTGCATAGCGCGGTCCGTAGTACCGCGGCCCATAATAGCGCGGGCGCGTGGCGTCGGCCACGACGGCGCCTGCGACCGCGCCGATGGCCCCGCCGGCAAGGGCGCCGCCCGCCGTTCCGGAGGCGACGCCGCCGATGATGGCGCCGCCAGCGCCGCCCACGGCCGCGCCGGTGACGACTCGCTCTTCGCGATAGGACGAACAGCCGGCAAGAGAAGCGGCCGTGAGGACCGTGGCAATCGCGAGAGCGCGTTTCATATTTGAATTCCTTATCTTGCGTCGGGGGCGCGCAGGGGCGGGGTCCAGTCAGACCCGCAGGCATAACGCGCGCGGCGAACGCTGGTTCCGCCGTGGGATGGCCATGAACGGTTTTTCGTGTATAAGGCCCGCTTCGCGCCCGGAAAGGCGCGAATTTCCGACCCTGCTGGACGACATCCCGGCCGGGCCATTTCTCCCAACAGACAGGAGCATCCGATGTCGATCACGGCCGAGCGCAAACAGGCGCTCATTTCCGAATATGCGACCAAGGCTGGCGACACGGGTTCGCCCGAGGTGCAGGTGGCGATCCTCACCGAGCGCATCACCAACCTGACCGGCCACTTCAAGAGCCACGCCAAGGACAATCATTCGCGCCGCGGCCTGCTCAAGCTCGTTTCGCAGCGCCGTCAGCTTCTCGACTACGTCAAGAAGAACGACGACGCGCGCTATCGCAAGCTGATCGAGCGTCTCGGCATCCGTCGCTGACGCCGCACCGCGAGCCTTGAGGCTCGCCAATATCGACTGCGAGCCTCGGGGCTCGCGGTCCAGACCCGATGGCATGGGGCCTTCGGGCCATATCCGACCGCGAGAGAGAAGCGCCATGACAGGATCGCCGGAAGCTCGCTGATTCCAGAGCTTCCCGCCGTCTTGTCCGTGGCGCTTTTCTTTTGCGCATCCGACGAAAGAAAATCAGAATGTTCGAAATTCATCGCGAAGAACTCGACTGGGCCGGCCGCAAGCTCGTGCTCGAAACCGGCAAGGTCGCCCGTCAGGCCGACGGCGCCGTCATGGCCACCTGGGGCGACACGACCGTGCTCGCCACCGTGGTCGGCGCCAAGAACGCCAAGCCCGGCCAGGACTTTTTCCCGCTCACGGTCGATTATCAGGAAAAGGCCTTCGCGGCCGGCCGCATTCCCGGCGGCTATTTCAAGCGCGAGGGCCGTCCCTCGGAACGCGAGACGCTGATCTCGCGCCTGATCGACCGCCCGATCCGCCCGCTGTTCCCGGAAGGCTACCGCAACGAGGTGCAGGTCATCGTCACGGTGCTGAGCCACGACCTCGAAAACGATCCGGACGTGCTGTCGATCGTTGCGGTGTCCGCCGCGCTTACGCTCTCGGGCATTCCCTTCATGGGCCCGGTCGGCGGCGCGCGCGTCGGCTACATCAACGGCGCGCTCAAGCTCAACCCGACGATCGAGGAAATGAAGTCCTCGGACCTCGACCTCGTCGTCGCCGGCACGACGGACGCCGTGCTGATGGTGGAATCGGAAGCCAAGGAGCTTTCGGAAGAAACCATGCTCGAAGCCGTCATGACCGGCCATCGCGGCTTCCAGCCGGTGATCGAGGCGATCATCCGCCTCGCCGAGCGGGCCGCCAAGGATCCGCGCGATTACGCCCAGAGCGACCGCTCGGCCGTGGAGAAGGCAGTTTCGGACATCGCCGAGGCCGAACTGCGCACGGCCTACAAGATCACCGCCAAGCAGGAGCGCTACAAAGCCGTCGACGCCGTGAAGGCGAAGGTGACCGCCGCCCTGTTCCCGGAAGGCCAGGAGCCGAAATTCAGCAAGGAACACGTCGGCGAGGCGTTCAAGGAACTGCAGGCCAAGGTCGTGCGCTGGAACATCCTCGACACCGGCGTGCGCATCGACGGCCGCGACGTGAAGACGGTGCGTCCTATCATCGCGGAAGCCGGCGTCCTGCCGCGCACCCACGGCTCGGCGCTGTTCACGCGCGGCGAGACGCAGGCGCTGGTCGTCGCCACGCTCGGCACGGGCGAGGACGAGCAGTACATCGACAGCCTGGAAGGCACCTACAAGGAGCGCTTCCTGCTGCACTACAACTTCCCGCCCTATTCCGTGGGTGAAACCGGCCGCGTCGGCTCGCCGAAGCGCCGCGAGATCGGCCACGGCAAGCTCGCCTGGCGCGCGATCCGTCCGATGCTGCCGACGGCGGCCGAATTCCCCTACACGATCCGTGTCGTGTCGGAGATCACGGAATCGAACGGCTCCTCGTCGATGGCGACGGTCTGCGGCTCCTCGCTGGCGTTGATGGATGCGGGCGTGCCGTTGAAGCGGCCGACGGCGGGCATCGCCATGGGCCTGATCCTCGAGGGCGAGCGCTTCGCGGTTCTCTCCGACATTCTCGGCGACGAGGATCATCTCGGCGACATGGACTTCAAGGTGGCCGGCACCGAGCAGGGCGTCACCTCTCTGCAGATGGACATCAAGATCGCCGGCATCACCGAGGAGATCATGAAGGTCGCGCTCGCCCAGGCGAAGGGCGGCCGTCTGCACATCCTCGATGAAATGTCGAAGGCGCTGACCGGCGCCCGCGCCGAACTCGGCGAATTCGCGCCGCGCATCGAGACGATGAAAATCCCGACCGACAAAATCCGCGAAGTGATCGGCACCGGCGGCAAGGTGATCCGCGAGATCGTCGAGAAGACCGGCGCCAAGGTGAACATCGAGGACGACGGCACGGTGAAGATCGCGTCGTCGGACGGCAATTCGATCAAGGCGGCGATCAACTGGATCAAGTCGATCGCCTCCGATCCGGAAGTCGGCCAGATCTACGAGGGCACGGTGGTGAAGACCGTCGACTTCGGCGCGTTCGTCAACTTCTTCGGCTCCAAGGACGGCCTCGTCCATATCTCGCAGCTCGCGCAGGGCCGCGTCGCCAAGACGACCGATGTCGTCAAGGAAGGCGACAAGGTGAAGGTGAAGCTGCTCGGCTTCGACGATCGCGGCAAGGTGCGCCTGTCGATGCGCGTCGTCGACCAGGAGACCGGCGAAGACCTCGAGGCCAAGCAGAAGGCCGAGCGCGACGCGCAGAAGGCGGCGGAAGCGGGCGAGTAAGCCCGCGCTACCTGCTAGAAACAGAAAACCCGCCGGAGCGATCCGGCGGGTTTTTTCTTATCGGCGCTGAAATGACCTGCGCGAGCGCCGCCGGCGGTCGCAGCCTCACAGCATGCTGGGCAACACCCGGTCCGGCGGGCGATGGCCGTCCATGAAGGTCTTCACGTTGACGATGACCTTCTCGCCCATGTCGATGCGGCCCTCCATCGTCGCCGAACCCATGTGCGGCAGCAGCGTGACCTTGCCGGCCTTGGCCAGCTTGACCAGCTTCGGCGAGACGGCCGGTTCATGCTCGAACACGTCGAGCCCCGCGCCGCCGAGTTCGCCCGCGTCGAGCATGCGGATCAGCGCGTTCTCGTCGATGATCTCGCCGCGCGCCGTGTTCACGACGATGGCGTGGGCTTTCAGATATTTAAGGCGGCGCGCCGACAGCAGGTGATAGGTCGCCGGCGTATGCGGGCAATGCACCGTCACGATGTCCATGCGCGCCAGCATCTGGTCGAGCGATTCCCAATAGGTGGCGCCGAGCTTGGTTTCGGTGGCCAGCGCCACGCGGCGGCGGTTGTGATAGTGGACCTCGAGGCCGAAGGCTGCGGCGCGCACGGCGACCGCCTGGCCGATCCGGCCCATGCCGACGATGCCGAGCTTCTTGCCGGTGATGCGGTGGCCGAGCATCCAGGTCGGCGACCAGCCCGCCCATTCGCCGGAGGGAATGGTCTGCGCACCCTCGACGATGCGGCGGGAGACCGCCATGACAAGCGCCATGGTCATGTCGGCGGTGTCGTCGGTCAGTACGCCCGGCGTGTTGGTGACGGTGATGCCGCGGCGCAGCGCCGAGGTCACGTCGATATTGTCGACGCCATTGCCGAAGTTCGCGATGAGCTTCATCTGCTCGCCGGCCTGGGCGACGAGGCCGGCGTCGATCCGGTCGGTCACGGTCGGCACGAGCACGTCGGCCGTGCGCATGGCCTCGGCAAGCTGGGCGTTGGACATGGGCGCGTCCGTCTCGTTCAGACGGACATCGAAGAGCTCGCGCATGCGCGTCTCGACCACTTCGGGCAGCTTTCGCGTTACGACAACCAGCGGCTTCTTCTGCGGCATTCCGATCCGTCCCTGCCCGTGCAATCGCCCGACTATACCGGCCGGCGGCATAAGGTCGCCATATTCACCGCTCCTTAACGACGTTTGGACGACAACGTTTCAAGAGCGCGCAACGGCGGTTCGACGCTTCCTAGCAGATGGCTGGACAAAGACAAGAACGCCGACGCCCAAGCACAGACCGGAGCTGGGACATGGCCTGCATGGCGGAACGGACTTCGCGCACGCGCCTCGGGGCGGGCGCTGGAGCAGGCGTCCTCGGCGCGGGCATCCTGCTGGCGCTGCTTCTGCTCGTGTCGGCGCCGATCGCGCGAGCCGCGCAGCAGACCGGCCCCGTGACCGGCCTGCCGGTGCCCCGCTTCGTCAGCCTGAAGTCCGACCGCGTCAACCTGCGCGAAGGGCCCTCCAAGGACCATCGCACGACCTGGATCTTCCAGCGCGCCGGCCTGCCGGTGGAAATCACCGCCGAATTCGACATCTGGCGGCGTATTCGCGATTCCGACGGGTCCGAGGGCTGGGTGCTGCACTCGCTGCTTTCGGGCCGGCGCACCGGCATCGTGGCGCCCTGGAAGAAGGGCGCGGAATTTCCGTTGCGGCGCAGCCCGGACGCGTCGGCGGATATTTCCGCCCGCCTGCAGTCTGGCGTGATCGGCTCGCTGAAATCGTGCAACGGCAAATGGTGCCGCATCGCCGGCGAGGGCTTCGACGGCTGGATCGAACAGGAAAATCTCTGGGGCGCCTATCCCGGCGAAGCCGTTCAATAGCGCGCGGCCACATCCGCCAGCCCACATGCTCTTTCGCTGCGCCTCCCGGGCGCGGCCCGCGAAGTGTGACCGCGGCGGCTTTCGAGCCCCGAACTCGTGTGTTAGAAGCCGGTCGTATCGAACGACCGGCGCGCGCCCGGTCCGCCAAGAGGATGACGCAGGGAAATGGGCGAACGGCGTTCCAGTTTCGGGTATGAGGACTTGCTCGCCTGCGGCCGCGAGGAATTGTTCGGGCCGGGGAATGCGCAATTGCCGCTGCCGCCGATGCTGATGTTCGACCGCATTACCGAAATCTTCGAGACGGGCGGCGAACACGGCAAGGGCTACGCGCGCGCCGAATTCGACATCAATCCGAGCCTCTGGTTCTTCGACTGCCACTTCAAGGGCAATCCGGTCATGCCCGGCTGCCTCGGCGTCGACGCGATGTGGCAGCTCACCGGCTTCTATCTCGGCTGGCTTGGCAATCCCGGCCGCGGCATGGCGCTCGGCGTCGGCGAAGTGAAATTTTCCGGTCAGGTGCGCCCGACGGTGAAGACCGTCAGCTACGGCATCGACTTCAAGCGCATCTTCAAGGGCAAGCTCGTCCTCGGCATCGCCGACGGATGGGTGGCGGCCGACGGCGAGCGCATCTACGAGGCCAAGGATCTGCGCGTCGGCCTCGCCAAGGCGGAAACGCCAGCCGCCTGACAAGCGCAGCCATCAACGCCCCGGTCGCCGCCGGGGCAGGGGAGAGAATGATGAGACGCGTCGTCGTCACCGGCATGGGCATCGTGTCCTCGATCGGCAACAACGCCGGGGAAGTGCTGACCTCGCTGCGCGAGGCGCGCTCGGGCGTCGTCTTCGCCGAGGAATACGCCAAGCTCGGCTTCCGCTCTCAGGTCCACGGGGCGCCGACGTGCAAGCCCGAGGAAATCGTCGACCGCCGCGCGATGCGCTTCCACGGCGGAGGCACCGCCTGGGCGCATGTGGCGATGGAACAGGCGATCGCCGATTCCGGCCTCGAGCCTGGCGACATTTCCAACGAGCGCACCGGCCTGATCGTCGGCTCGGGCGGCCCGTCCACCCGCTCGCAGGTCGAGGCTGCCGACACCACGCGCTCCAAGGGTCCGAAGAAAGTCGGGCCCTTCGTCGTGCCCAAGGCCATGTGCTCGACGGCGTCGGCGACGCTGTCCACCTGGTTCAAGATCCGCGGCACGAGTTATTCGATCTCGTCGGCCTGCTCGACGTCGAGCCATTGCATCGGCAATGCCGCCGAACTCATCCAGTGGGGCAAGCAGGACGTCGTTTTCGCCGGCGGCTGCGAGGAACTCGACTGGACGCTGTCGGTGCTGTTCGACGCGATGGGCGCCATGTCGTCCAGCTACAACGACCGGCCGGCCGTCGCCTCGCGCGCCTATGACGCCAATCGCGACGGTTTCGTCATCGCCGGCGGCGCGGGCATCGTCGTGCTGGAAGAATACGAGCGCGCCAAGGCGCGCGGCGCGAAGATCTACGCCGAACTGACCGGCTACGGCGCATCGTCCGACGGCGTCGACATGGTGGCGCCTTCGGGCGAAGGCGCGATCCGCTGCATGCGCAAGGCGCTGGCGACGGTTAAGGCGCCGATCGACTACATCAATCCGCACGCGACTTCGACGCCGGTCGGCGACATCAAGGAGATCGAGGCGATTCGCGAGGTGTTCGGCGTCGGAGACAAATGCCCGCCGATTTCGGCGACCAAATCTCTGACCGGCCATTCGCAGGGCGCGACCGGCGTGCACGAAGCGATCTATTCGCTGCTGATGCTCAACAACGATTTCATCTGCGAGAGCGCGAATATCGAAGAGCTCGATCCCGCCTTCGCCGACATGCCGATCCTGCGCCAGAGGCGCGACAATGCGAAGCTGTCGACGGTGCTGTCGAATTCGTTCGGCTTCGGCGGCACGAACGCGTCCCTCGTGTTCAGCCGCATCGATGCTTGAGCGGAGCCCCGACATGAACGCGCAAGCAACGAAGGGCCTGATGCACGGCCGCCGCGGCCTGATCATGGGCGTCGCCAATTCGCACTCGATCGCCTGGGGCATCGCGCAGACGCTCGCCGCCCACGGCGCCGAACTCTGCTTCACCTATCAAGGCGACGCGCTCGGCAAGCGCGTGGCGCCGCTGGCCAAGCAAGCGGGATCGGATTTCATCCTGCCGTGCGATGTCGAGGATCTGGCCTCGGTCGACGCCGTCTTCGCGGCGATGAAGGATCGCTGGGGAACGATCGACTTCATCGTCCACGCCATCGGCTTCACCGACAAGCGCGAATTGAAGGGCCGCTACGCCGATACGACGCGCGAGAATTTTTCGCGCACGATGGTGATTTCCTGCTTCTCCTTCACGGAAGTCGCGAAGCGCGCGGCCGAGCTGATGCCGAACGGCGGCTCGATGCTCACGTTGACCTACGGCGGCTCGACGCGCGTGATGCCGAATTACAATGTGATGGGCGTGGCTAAAGCCGCACTGGAAGCCTCCATGCGCTATCTCGCCAACGATTTCGGCCCCCAGGGCATTCGGGTCAACGCGCTGTCGCCCGGGCCGGTGCGTACGCTCGCCGGCGCCGGCGTCTCCGATGCGCGGGCGATGTATTCCTTCCAGCGCGCGCATTCGCCGCTGCGCAAATCCGTTTCGATCGAGGAAATCGGCGGCTCGGCGCTCTATTTTCTCTCCGACCTTTCAGGCGGCGTGACAGGCGAGATCCATCACATCGACGCCGGCTACAACATCATCTCCATGCCCCGGCCCGAAGACATGCGCGGCGAGATCGACGCTGACGAAAGCTGAACGCACATTCATTTCGCGTTCATCTAGATTGCCAATCCTTAAGTTGATCGTCTGCGCGATGCGCGGTTTCATTTCTTCCACGCTGCCTCAGCGTCAGGAGAAATGAAATGAAAATGATCAAGCCGGCTGGCCTTGCCTTGACTGCCGCGCTCGGCGTCGCTGGCGCCATGGCGATCGCCAATGCGCAGACGCAACCGCCCGCGCCGCCGCCGCCCGCCGCGCAGCCAGGGCCGGGTGGCCCCGGTTGGGAGATGGGCCCGGACTGGGGTATGGGCCCCGGTCATCGCCGGATGAGCAAGGAAGATCGCGCCGCCTTTTTGAATGCGCGCATCGCCGCCGTCCATGCTGGTCTTGCGCTGACGCCGGAACAGGAAAAACTATGGCCGCCGGTCGAGAGCGCGGTGCGCGACAGCGCCAAATCCATGGCTGAGATGTTCGACAAGATGCGCGAGGACAAGCCGCGCGACGAGAAGTCGCGGGACATGATCGAAGGCCTCAAGCGTCGCGCGGACATGCAGATCGCGCGCGGCGAGGCGATGAAGAAAGTCGCTGAGGCCGCGGCGCCGCTCTACGCGTCCCTGAAGCCCGACCAGAAGGAGCGCCTGCCGCGCCTGATGCGGCCTGGCATGGGCGAGCGCATCGGCCATTGGATGCACAGGCACGGCATGCACTGGGGCGGCGAGCCCGGACCCGGTCCCGGACCTCGCCCCGGCGATCGCGGCTGACCAGTCAGCGTGATACGAGCAGGAAAGCGGGCGGCGACGCCCGCTTTTTTACTGGAACAGCGCGCGCAGCTGCGCCTTCATGATCTTGCCCGGCGCATTGCGCGGCAGGGGCTCATCCGAAATCACGACGCGGACCGGCACTTTGAAGGCGGCAAGATGCTGACCAACAAAGGCGCGCAATTCGTCTTGCGTCACGAACATGCCGGGCTTGGTGGCGACGACCGCCGCCGGCTCCTCGCCGAGCGTGCGATGCGACAGGCCGATGACGGCGGCGTCGACGACGGCGGGGTGTCGATAGAGAACTTCCTCGACCTCGATGCAATAGATGTTCTCGCCGCCGCGGATCAGCATGTCCTTCTTGCGGTCGACGATATAGAGGAAACCTTCCTCGTCGATCCGCGCGAGATCGCCGGTCTTGAGCCACTCGCCCTCGAAGGTTTTCGCCGTGGCGTCCGGCTTGTTCCAGTAGCCGCGCACGACATTCGTGCCGCGCACCCACAGTTCGCCCGTGGCGTTCGGCGGCAGCTCGACGCCATCATTGTCCACGATCTTCATGTCGCAGACGGGAATGCAGGGGCCGGCGCTTTCGGGGCGGTTGCGATAGTCCTCGGCGCTGTTTGAGGTGAAGGTCGACGTCGTCTCCGTCATGCCCCAGCCGATGCCGGGCGCGGACTTCGGAAACACCTCGACGATACGCCGCACGAGTTCGCTCGCGGCGGGCGCGCCGCCGTAAGAGACGACCTCCAGCGACGACAGATCGTATTTCTCACGATCGGGATGTTCGATGATCTGCCAGGCGATGGTCGGCACGCCCCCCGCGCTGGTGATCCGCTCGCGCTCGATGAGCTGCATGGCGCCCACCGGCTCGAAGCGGCGCATCATCACGATCTTCGTGCCCGTGGCGAGCGCGGGGCAGAGGATCGCGTGTGCGCCCGTGGTGTGGAAGAAGGGCACGGCGAGCAACAGCGCGCGCAGGATGCCCGGATCGGGCGCAGGAATCGGCTCGCCCCGCCGGATGAAATTGCGGGCCGCTGCGAATTGCGCGGCGAGAATGGCGCAGGTCGAGTTGCGATGCGTCTGGATCGCGCCCTTGGAATTTCCCGTCGTGCCGGACGTGTAGAAAATCGAGGCGTCGTCGTCGGCTTCCAGCGCAACGTCAGGCAGCGGCGCGTCGGGCAGCGCAACCCATTCCGTCGGCCTGCCAATGATGTCCTCGAAGCGAAGCATACCCGCCGGCGCCTGATCCGTCCGCGCGACGACGATGCGCTCGATATCGGGACATTCGGCGACATGCGGTTCGATGCGCGCAAAACGCTCGGCGTCCGCGATCACGATCTTCGCGCCGGAATCTTTCAGCCCGTAGAGCAATTCGTCGCCGGTCCACCAGCCATTGAGCGGCGTGGCGATGGCGCCGGCGAGCAGCGATGCGAAGAAGGCGACAGGCCATTCGGGCAAGTTGCGCATGACGATGGCGATGCGATCGCCCTTCTTCACACCCTGCGCCTGCAACCAATGCGCGAGCGCGATCGAGGCGCGCGCGAAAGTCTCGAAGCTGACGCGCTCGTCCTCGTGCACCAGGAAGATGCGGTCGCCGAATGCGCGCCCTGCGAGAAACACTTCGCGCAACGTTGGCGGAGCATTCTTCCAGATGCGCGTCTGGTGGCCGCGTATGACGGCCTCGGCCATTTCGAACGGCGCGCCCGGAGCGGTCAGCATCTCGTGCGCGCGCGCCAGCGAGACGGCCGGCCAGCTTGCGGGAAGCTCCTGCGTCATCGCGAAACCCTCAGATCGTCGCGCCGCCGTCCACGACGAAATTCTGGCCGGTGACGAAAGCGCCGGCCTTGCCCGCGAGGAATACCGCGCAGCCGGCGATCTCGTCGGGATCGCCGATGCGCTTGAGCGCCGCGCCCGAGGTCGAGCGCTTCAGCGTCTCCGGATCGTCCCACAGCGCCTTGGCGAAATCGGTCTTGATGAGGCCGGGCGCGATGCAGTTCACGCGCACGTTGTCAGGCCCGTATTCGACCGCGAGATTGCGGGCGAGCTGCATGTCCGCGGCCTTGGAGATGCAATAGGCGCCGATGACCGGCGAGCCGCGCAGGCCGCCGATGGAGGAGACGATCATGATCGACCCGTCTTTTCGCGCGCGCATTTCCGGCACGACCATCGAGATCAGCCAGTTGTTGGCGATGATGTTGTTTTCGAGAATCTTGCGGAAGGCGTCGTCCGAAATCTGCGCCAGCGGGCCGTAATAGGGGTTGGCGGCGGCGTTGCAGACGAGAATGTGAATGTCGCCGAACGCTTTCTTCGTTTCATCGACGAGGCGCTGCAACTCTTCCTTGGACGAAATGTTGGCGGGGATCGCGATGGCGCGGCCTTCGCCGTATTTCGCGTTGATCTCCTTCGCCACCTCGTTGCAGGGCGCCGCCTTGCGCGAGGAGATGACGACGCGCGCGCCATGCTCGGCCATGCGTTCGGCGATCGCCTTGCCGATGCCGCGCGAGGAGCCGGTGACGATGGCGGTCTTGCCGGTGAGATCGAACAGTTCCATGCGGCGTTTCCTCTGGTGATTTAGTTTATTCGGCGTCGTCATTGCGAGCGAAGCGAAGCAATCCAGCCAGCTGATTTAGCCATAGGGATGGATTGCTTCGTCGCTACGCTCCTCGCAATGACGGGACAGGTTTTGTGGAGGGGGTTCTATGCCCCCGCCTTCTGCGCGAAATGCCAGGCCATATTCGCAAGCGGCTCGGTGCGCGAGCCCGATTCCATCGCACGCGCGCTCGAGGCGGTGCCGTCGCGGACGCGGCCGGCGATGCCCTGCGTGATGCAGGCGAGCCGGAACATGTTGTAGGCGAAATACCATTCGAGCTGGGGCAGGCCCGGCCGGTTGGTTATCTTGCAATAGAGCGCGACCGCCTCTTCCATCGAGGGAATGCCGAGCGGTTTCAGATCGAGACCCGAAAGCCCGCTGCGGCCCTCCGGCGGCATCACCCAGTGCGACAGGAAGTAGGTGAAGTCGGCCAGGGGATCGCCGAGCGTCGACAATTCCCAGTCGAGCACGGCGGCGACGCGCGGTTCGCTCGACATGAAGATCATGTTGTCGATGCGATAATCGCCGTGGACGACCGATACGCGCTCCTGCGTCGGCACGGTGCGCGGCAGCCATTCGATCAGTTTCTCGACGACCTCGATGCGACGCGTCTCAGACGCCTTGTACTGCTTGGTCCAGCGGTCGATCTGGCGCGAGAAATAATTGCCCGGCTTGCCGAAATCCGACAGACCGATCGCGTTGGGATCGTAGTTGTGCAGGCGCGCGAGCGTGGAGATTTCCGCCTCGTAGATCGCGCGGCGTTCTTCGGCGGTGGCGTGCGGCAGGGTGCCGTTCCAGAAGATGCGGCCTTCCACATTGTCCATGATGTAGAAGAAGGAACCCAGCACGTCGTTGTCGACGCAGAGCGCCCACGGCTTCGCCACGGGGAATCCCTGCGGATGCAACGCGGAGATGACCTTGAACTCGCGATCGACCGCATGCGCCGAAGGCAGCAGCTTGCCGAGCGGCTTGCGGCGCATGACGTAGGAGCGCGCGGGTGTATCGAGCCTGAAACTCGGGTTCGACTGCCCGCCCTTGAATTGAGAGACGGTCAGCGGCCCTTCGTAGCCGCTGACATTCGCCTTCATCCATTCGGCGAGGCGCACCTCGTCGAAACGATGGCGCTCCTCGACCGGCTTGGTTCCACCGAAGACGTCGTCGGTGGCGGCCGACGCAGCGGACATCAGCCCTTGACCTCGCGGTTGGTGTATTTGCGCATTTCCATCTGCGCGATCTGGCGATTGTGGACCTCGTCCGGGCCGTCGGCGATGCGCAGCGAGCGTATGCCGGCGTAGGATTTGGCGAGACCGAAATCGGTCGTCACGCCGCCGCCGCCATGCGCCTGGATCGCGTCGTCGATGATCTTGAGCGCGATGCGGGGGCCCGCGACCTTGATCATCGCGATCTCGAGCTTGGCGTGCTTGTTGCCGACCTTGTCCATCATGTCAGCGGCCTTCAGCGTCAGCAGGCGCGTCATCTCGATGTCGGTGCGCGCTTCGGCGATGCGCTGCTCCCAGATCGATTGCTCCGACACCTTCTTGCCGAAGGCGACGCGGCTCTGCAGGCGCTTGACCATCTTTTCCAGCGCGGCTTCGGCGACGCCGATCGTGCGCATGCAATGATGGATGCGGCCGGGGCCGAGACGCCCTTGCGCGATTTCGAAGCCGCGGCCTTCGCCCAAAATCAGATTCTCGGCGGGCACGCGCACGTTGTCGAAGATCACTTCGGCATGGCCGTGCGGCGCGTCGTCGAAGCCGAAGACGGGCAGCATGCGCACGATCTTCACGCCGGGCGTGTCGAGCGGCACGAGGATCTGCGACTGCTGTTCGTGGCGCGGCTTCGACGTATCCGTCTTGCCCATGAGAATGCCGATCTTGCAGCGCGGGTCGCCCGCGCCCGACGACCACCATTTGCGGCCGTTGATGACGTAATGATCGCCGTCGCGCTTGATCGAGGTTTCGATGTTGGTTGCGTCCGAAGAAGCGACCGCGGGCTCGGTCATGAAGAAGACGGAGCGGATTTCGCCGGCCATCAGCGGGCGCAGCCATTGGTCCTTCTGCTTCTTCGTGCCGTAGCGGTGCAGCACTTCCATATTGCCGGTGTCGGGCGCCGAGCAGTTGAAGACTTCCGAACCGAATTGCAGCTTGCCCATGTGCTCGGAGCACATGGCGTATTCCAGATTGGTGAGGCCCGCGCCCTGATATTCGTCGGTGTCATGGTCGGGGTTGGGGGCCAGGAACAGGTTCCAAAGACCTTCGGCCTTCGCCTTCGCCTTCAGTTCCTCCAGCACGGGCACGACCTGCCAGCGATTGGCGCCGAAGCCCTCCATCTGGGAATCGTAAACCGGCACGGCGGGATAGACATGCTTGTTCATGAAGGCGACGACGCGATCGCGCCATTCCGTCTCGCGGGCGGTGAGGGTGAAATCCACGGGCTTCCTCTTTCGTTTGGTTTGCCAACTTCGTGTGGAGCAGCGCATGTCGCGCCGCAGCATTATTGTCGGACAAAAAAGTAGCAGGATCGGTTGGCCGAGAGAAGCCCCTTCCTCATTCGCCTTCCTCCTGTCCCTGAGGCGACGGCAACATGAAATAGGCGAGGCCCGCCAGAAGCGCGATCGCCGGCAGCATGGTGTCGACCGCGCGCGCCGCATCGGTGAAGGCTGCCGCCGCGATGGCCGATCCGATGAATCCGCCGCCCATCTGCATGAAGCCGATCAGCGAGGACGCGGCGCCCGCGATCTTCGGAAAATGCGACATGGCCGACGTCATCGTGCCCGGCGTGACGAAGGGCAGGCCGAACACCCACAGCATGGCGGGGATGACGAAGGAGAGGAGCGGCGGATCCGTATAGAATCTGCCGATGGCATAGCCGGCGCCGGAAAGGACGATGAGGACGATACCGACCGGCACGAGGCGGCGCGCGCTGACGCGCCGCAACAGCCGACCGACCAGAAGGTTGCCGACGAGCAGCGCGCAGGTCTGCACCACCATGACGGCGGCATATTCCACTGGCGTCAGGCCGAGCCGCTGGATCAGCACGAAGGGCAGCAGCGAGGGCAGCGTATAGACGCCGCCGAGCACCAGCCCCATCAGGGTCGCGGGGCCGACGAAGCGCCGGTCGGTCAGCAGCGTGAAATAATTTCTCGCGATCCTGCGTGGTCTCACATGCGCGCGGTCGATGGCGGCGTTGGTCTCCGGCATGAAGAACAGAACGATCGCGACGACCAAAACGGCGTAGAGAAACATCAGCACGAAGATCGCGCGCCAGCCGACGAAGGTCAGCAGCAGGCTCCCGATGGCCGGCGAAAAGGCCGGCACGAACCCCACCAGCAGGCCGATGCGGTTCATGATGCGCGCCGAGGTCTGGCCGACAAAGAGATCGCGCACGATGGCGCGCGAGGTCGAGATGCCCGCCGCCGCGCCGACGCCCTGCAAGGCGCGGCCGATCTGCATGATTCCAATGGTCGGCGCGAACAGCGCGATCATGCTGCCGACGAAATAGAGACTGAAGAAGACGAGCGCGACAGGCCTGCGCCCGAATGCGTCGGACAACGGGCCGCATAGCAATTGCGCGAGGCAGAAACCCAGAAAATAGACGGTGAGGCTGAATTTGACGGCCGCCGGCGTGGTCGCGAAAGCGTCGACCAGCGTCGGCAGCGCGGGCGTGTAGAGCGCAAGCGTCAATGGCCCGAGCGCGATCATCAGCGAACTGATGATCGACGTCCGGCTTTCGTCGAGGGCCTCCCAGCGGGGCTTGCGCGCAGTCCTCACTTCTTCTGGAACAGCGTGCGCTGGAGCTTCGCCATTCCGCCGATCCAGCGCGAATAATCCTCGGTCTTCTTACGCATGTAACCGAGCACCTGGGGATGCGGCAGGATTTCGAATTTTTCCTCGTCCATCGCCTGCACGACATATTCGGCGACCTGCGCCGGCGTCAAAATGCCGTCGACATTCTGCGAGCCTTCGCCGGCGCGGCGCAGCAGGGGCGTGTCGACCGCCTGCGGACAGAGAACCGAGACGCGGATGCCCTGGTCGCGATGGGTGATGGCCAGGATTTCCGCGAAGCCTACGGCGGCGTGCTTGGTCACGCCGTAGCAGGCGTTGCCGATCTGGTTGAGCAGGCCGGCGGCGGACGCGGTATTGACGAAATAACCCTCGCCGCGCGGGATCATGTAGGGCAGGCAGGCGCGGGCCGCATAGACATGGGCCATGACATTGACGTCCCAGCCGCGCTGCCACTGGTCGTTGGGCTGCGAGGTGGCGTCGTCCTGCCTCCCGCCGAAATCGCCGATGCCGGCGTTGGACACGAAGACCGAGATGGGGCCGATCGTCTTCTCGACCTCGTCGACGATGCGCTTGACCTGGTCCTCCTTGGCGACGTCGCACTCATAGGCGATCCCGCCGACAGCATCCGCCGTCGCTTTGGCGCCCGCGCCATTGCGGTCGAGTACGATGATCTTCTTCGCGCCCTCGGCGGCAAAGCGCTCGCACAGGCCCTTGCCGATTCCATCCGCGCCGCCCGTGACGACGACGATTCTGCCCTTGATCTTCATTTTTTCCTCCCGGCCGCGACGGCGGCTGATTTTGCGGCGCGGTATCTTTACCGCGCATCTCGACCTCGGCCTTCTTTGTAGCCATCATTGTAGGACGATTTCAAATTGACTGGGAGGCAGGGGTGAGCGGACAGGCGAAAGTGGATGTCGCGATGCAAACGCGCAGCGCCGGCAAGGTCGCGCGCGTGACCATCGACAATGCCGCGAAACTCAACGCGCTGAGCTCGCCCGTGATGGAGGCTTTCGTCGCGGCGGTGGAGACATGCGGCGCGGACCCGGACGTGCGCGCCATCGTCGTCACCGGCGCAGGCAGCCGCGCCTTCGTCGGCGGCGCCGATATTTCGGAAATGGCCGGCCTCGACCCCGCCAAGGCGCGCGCCTTCATCACGCGCGTGCACGGCTGCTGCGCGGTCGTGCGCCGCTGCCCCGTCCCGGTGATCGCGCGCGTCAACGGCCATTTCTACGGCGCAGGCATGGAGCTGGCGGCGGCC
>JASGFP010000085.1:0-18515 GCA_047605445.1 Rhodoblastus sp. | reverse complement strand
GCGGCGGTTCCGGCGCCAGGACGCTCGGCGTCGGTTGCGGCTGCGCTTCGACGACGCGCGCGGGCGGCAGCGGGGGAAGCGCCTGCGGCTGCGCGGGCGTGGCGGGCTTGGCTTCATCCGCCAGCGTGATTTTGAACAGCGGCGCGTTGCGGCGCTGGTCCTGCAGGAACGCGGCGTTGACGACGATGGCGAGCGACAGCGCGCCGAGGCCGAAAAGTCCGACGCGTGTCGCAGACAGCCGGGCGCATTTCGCTTGCGGCGCGGTCTTGGCCGGCCGCTCATCGTCGTAGTCGAGATCGAAATCGAGGTCTTTGCGGGCGGACTTACGCAATTTTCTTCACCACTTCACTATGCGCCGTTTCACTATGGGCGATGTCGAGCGCGGGCGAGCCGCCGCGCCGTGCGAACGTCTCGATTTTTGCGAGTCGAGAGCCGTTGTTGGAAGTCACGCAATGCGCCGGCAGGCGGATCGTGACCGTGGTTCCCTGACCGACGGCGCTCTCGACGGAAATCGAACCGCCGTGCAATCCGACGAGCCCGCGCACGAGCGAGAGGCCAAGGCCCGTGCCCTCGTAGGGACGGGTCGTTGTATTATGCGCCTGGAAGAAGGGATCGCCGAGATGGGCGAGATCCTTGGCGGCGATGCCGATGCCGGTATCCGTCACGCTCAGCAGGAAGCTGTTGCCTTCCGGGCGCGCGGTCAGCGTCACGCGTCCGCCCGACGGGGTGAACTTCACCGCGTTGGACATGAGATTGATGACGATCTGCTTGCAGGCGCGCTTGTCGGCGACGAGTTCTTCCATGCCGCGCGCGTAGTCGCGCACGATCTCGATGTTGGTCTGCGCCGCCTTGAGGCCGATCATGTCGCAGCACTGGTCGAGCAGCGGCGGCAACGCGAAGGGCTCGGTGACGATATCGAACGAGCCGGCGTCGATCTTGGAGACGTCGAGGATCGAATTGACGACTTCGAGCAGATGCAGGCCAGACGAATGGATGATCTGCGCATATTCCTTGCGGCGCGCGGCGTCGGTCGGAACGATGTCCTCGTTGGTCAGTATTTCGGCGAAACCGATGATGGCGTTGAGCGGCGTGCGCAGTTCGTGGCTGACGTTGGCGAGGAAGCGGTCCTTCCAGATGCTGGCTTGCTCGGCGTGCTCGCGCGCATCGTTGACATCATCCTCGGCCTGACGCGCGCGGGTGACGTCCCGCGCGATGGTGACGACAGCGGCGCGGTCGCGCGGGTCGCGCGCACGGCGCTCCTGCGGCAGGCTGTGCGTGCGCAGTTCGACCCAGGCGAAATTCGGCTCGGCGACGGCTGCATCCTGCTCTCTGGTCGCGCCGCGGCGCAGCCGCACCTGGCAGGTCGCCGTCGCGGCGCCTTCGAGCGCATCCGCGATAGCGCTCAGGAACGCCGGACGATCCGCAACGTGAATGCGTTCGAAAAGGCCGCGGCCCATCAGTTCGCGCGGCGAAAGGCCGAACAGCGGCAACGCCTCGTTGCTTGCGTAGACCACCGAGCCGTCGCGATCCTGCCGCAACACCAGGTCGCCGATCGTCTGGGCGAGCGCCTCGTGGCGCAGCGTTTCGCGGCGCTCGCCATACATTGCGACGGAGCCGACGTAGGCGACCGACCAGCCGAGCGCACAGGCGTAGGCGATCATGCCGGCGAGCATTGCGGCGAGCGCCTGTTCCGAAAGAATCGAGCTCGAGGGCGCAAGGCCAGCCTGGGCGACGATCGCCACGCCCGCAGCAGCGACGATGGCGGCGGCAAGCACCAGCCGCGTGTTGGCGGAACTGGCGGCCTCGACGACCGCGAGCAGCGCAGCGACAAAGGCGAGCACGGCAAAGGAAGGGCCGCCGAAGGCGAGCGCGGCGGCGAAGGCGAGCACGCCCGAAACGGAGATCGTCTGCGCGACATCGAGCGACGCGCCGCGCGAGAGCGCGAAAATGGCGACGAGCGGCGCGAGAAGGCCGGCGAAGGCGACGCATTGCCACACTGGGGCCGGCGCGACGGCCAGAAGCCAGACCGGCGCGGCGATCATGAGAAAGCCGGAGAGCCCGAGACGGACGGCGACGAAGGCCTTGAGCCTCGCGCGTTCGACGGCGCCTGCCGGCGCCTGAGCAATCGCGAAATCCGCGATACGCTGCTCGATGACGGAAACTACGCTCACGCAAACCCCCTGAATGAATCGGACTTGCGCTCGATTCAATGGGCAGGACTGGCGTCCTTTTCTCCCACGGCCAATGTTGCAGAGGCGCCTTAAGTGAAACCTAAATTGCGAGGGATCGGCGCTCCCGACGCGTCATAAATCCGCCCTCAAACCATTTCGGCCGGCGGAATCCGGGGTTTATGGTTTGCAACACCTTTCCAGACCGGGCCATGCGCGCCGCGCAGGGTAAACGCGGCGCTAATCTTACCCACGCAAATGATCTGTCCCATTTGACGCAAATGCAGCGGACCGCGGTTATTATCGAGGGATCGCACCGCAACGGATGCTGCATGTTCTTCCTGATCAAATCCGCGTTCTGGCTGGCGCTGGTGTTCTACTGCATGGACTGGCCCGGCGGCGAACGGCCGGAGATCCTGGCCCGGCAGGCGGCGGGCGGGGCAGTCGAGCGCGCGCAGACGGCGGCCCTCGACGCTGCAGTCTCAGCCTGCAAGGCCGATCTCGCCGGCTGTCTTTCGCTAGCGGGCGGCGCAGCGCACGGCCATACCGCGTCGGCGCGTCCCGCGTTGCGCGGAACGATCGCGGAATAGCACATCGCCTCCTTCGCAATTGCCTCGTGATTTGCGGCGGCCCGCGCAATATAGAGGGGCATGACCGCAGCAAACGCCCCCGCTCCGCTCGCCGAAATCATCGAGAATTTCGAATTCCTCGACGATTGGGACGACCGCTACCGCTATCTGATCGAGCTCGGCCGCACGCTCAGCCCGCTGCCCGAGGCCGCGCACAACGAAACCAACCGCGTGCGCGGCTGCGCCAGCCAGGTCTGGCTGGAGACGCATGTCGACAAGGACGATAGCGGCGCGCCGCGCCTGACGTTTCTCGGCGACAGCGACGCGCATATCGTGCGCGGCCTCATCGCGCTCACGCTGGCGATTTTTTCCGGGAAGACCGCCAGCGCGATTCTGGAGGCGGATGCGCACGCCATATTCGACAGGCTCGGCCTCGGCGCGCATCTGACGCCGCAGCGCTCGAACGGGCTGCGTTCGATGGTCGACCGGATCAAGAGCGACGCGCGCGACGCGCTGCAGGCAGCCTGATTCTCAAATACGCGGACGATAGTCGTCGGCGCCCCAGCCGCGCAGGGGCGCGCGCTCCGGGCCCTGCGCGGCCGAAGCCAGCCCATAGTACGCGGCAAGAGTTTCGAGCGCGATTTTAAGAACGACCTTGGCGGAGCGCGGCGGCCACGCGCGCTCGCGTTCGACGAGTTCGAGGCCTTTCTGCAGGCCGCAGACGTCGATCAGCAGATTGGCGAGTTCGGCGCCTACCGCCTCCGCCGCGCGCGCCAGCCGCTGTCGCGCCGCAATGGCGAGGTCGGAGACGTTGAGATCCTGCGGGCCGCGCCTGCCGGAGCCGGCCGCGCCCGACCAGTCGGACGTCACGCGCTGGCGGATCTGCGCAATCTCGACATCGCGCCGGAAACGCTCGCCGGCCTCGACCTGCGCGGGCGACAGAAACGGCGCGCCGTCGCGGCCCTTGCGGCGCGCCAGCCATGCGAGCGGACTCTCGGCCTCGTCGATCAGAACGGGACGCGCGCCCGGCTCGATCGAGCGGATGGCGAATTCGCCGTGCTGGGCGCGATGCGCGGAAACGCCGGCGGGCGCCGCAAGCCGCCGCGCGAGGCTTGCGCCTTCGCTGGCGAGTTCGAGTCGCGGCGGCGTATGGGCGGTCCAGCGGGCGAGAGCATGTTCGACGAGTTCGCGGCCTGCGGCGAGCGATGCGTTGGCGACGATTGAGGTGACTCCGTTGCGCGGCGCGGCGACAACCAGAAATCCGTCGCGCAGATCGGCGCGCGCCGGCGAAGCGCCCTCCTGCGCGAGGGCGGATAGCAACCGCCGCGCATCGCGCCCGAGATCCGGCCGCAGCAATTCCCTGCCCTCGCCTTGCCCGTCTCGCGCGGGCCCGCGGGCCGCGCTTGCCTTCTTCTGCGGTTTCAACGCCATGAATCCCAACTCCTCACGCCTGCGACTTCGATAGTCGCGGCACGATGAATAGGATTTTTTTCTTTGTCAATGAATTTTTGCTGTTTCACGGCAAAATGAAAGCCCGGAACAGCGTCTGCTCCGGGCTGACATTCCGCACGCCTATGCAAAAGCGATGCGCCTGTGCGCCTTCGCCCGGCCTTACTTCGACCGGCGGCGGCGCTGCTGGCCGAGGCCCATCTGCTTGGCGAGATTGGAGCGCGCCTTGGCGTAATTGGGCGCCACCATCGGATAGTCCGGCGGAAGCCCCCATTTCTCGCGATAGGAATCCGGCGACAGATTGTACTGCGAACGCAGGTGCCGCTTCAGCGACTTGAACTGCTTTCCGTCTTCCAGACAGATGATGTAGTCGGGCGTGATCGACTTCTTGACGGGCACCGCCGGCTTCAGCGGTTCGACCTCGACCGGAACGGACTGTTCGGTCACCCGCATCAGCGCCGAATGAACGTCCCGGATCACATTGGGCAGTTCCGCAAGCGGAACCGAATTATTGCTGACGTAGGCCGACACGATGTCGGCAGCCAGCTCGATATAGGGGGCTTGAGCTGTATTTTCTGCCATCTCAGCTTTCTTTCCAGGTAATCCACTTCTGCGGCGGATTATCGACAGGTTGCGCAAGACGAACAGATTTCAAAGGGCGCATCTTCAAAACCGAATCCGATCTGCAGGCGCGATTTCTACGCTACAAAATCGTCTCAATCAAGTTGGCGTAAACATTCGCGGCGCCCAGAAATAGATCAGACAATTTTTTGCAGTAATTCATTCGCAACAGCGCAAACAAGACGAGTGAGGCGAGATCAAGGCGAACACAAACTCTTGATTGCCGTCGAGGCCACTATCCCTTGCCGCGACGCGCTCGAGCGCATAGCTAGCAAAAACAAAGGAGCAAGCGATATGGGCAGCGACACGACCCGCGCAAAGATCACGAAGCCGGACCGCGAGTGGCAGGCGCAACTGACGCCGGAGCAATATCGCGTCACGCGCGAGCACGGCACGGAGCGCGCTTTCACCGGCCCCCATTGGGACGAGAAGGCCGCAGGCGCCTACAGTTGCGTGTGCTGCGGCGCGCCGCTGTTCGATTCGCAAACCAAGTTCGATTCGGGCACGGGCTGGCCGAGTTTCTTCGCGCCGGTCGACGGCGGCGCAGTCAGCGAGCACGAGGACCGCAGCCATTTCATGCGCCGCACCGAAGTGCGCTGTGCGCGCTGCGACGCGCATCTGGGACATGTGTTTCCCGATGGGCCCGCGCCGACGGGACAGCGCTACTGCATGAACGGCGCCGCGCTGAACTTCGAGCCCAAAGAGTCGAAAGAGAAATAGGACAGGACATGGCTGAGAATACAGCGCCCGCGACGGTTCGCCCGCCGCGGGCTGAACGTCGTCCGCACGTCACGCGCGTCCATGGCGTCGACCTCGTGGACGATTACGCCTGGCTGCGCGCCGAAAACTGGCAGGAGGTTCTCGCCGACCCCGCGAAGACGCCGCCCGATATCCGCGCGCATCTGGAGGCGGAGAACGTCTATTGCGACGCGCTGATGGCGCCGACGAAAGCCTTGCAGGCGGAACTGGTCAAGGAATTGCGTGGGCGCATCAAGGAGGATGACAGCGATACGCCGTGGCCGGACGGGCCTTTCGACTATTACACGCGCTTCCGCGAGGGCGGGCAGCACGAACTCGTTTGCCGCAAGGCGCATGGCGGCGATGAGCAGGTGCTGATCGACGGCGACGCCGAGGCTGCGGGCAAGCCCTTCTTCGACATGCGCGCGGCCGAGCATTCGCCCGATCACCGGCTCGTCGCCTGGAGCAGCGACGACAAGGGATCGGAACTGTTCACGATCCGCGTACGCGACATTGCGAGCGGCCGCGATCTCGACGACCGCGTGACGCATTGCGATGGCGCGATCGTGTGGGCGAACGACGCGCGGTCCTTCCTCTATGTGCGCGTCGACGACAATCACCGCACGGCGCAGGTGTTCCGCCACGTTCTCGGAACGCGCGAGACCGACGATCTCCTCGTCGTCGAGGATCTCGATCCCGCGTGGTTCGTGCATCTGCATCGCAGCCATTCGCGGCGCTTCGGCGTGGTGACGATGAGCGGGCACGACGCCACCGAAATCTGGCTGATCGATCTCGACGACGCCGGCGCGCCGGCGCGTCTGGTTGCGGCGCGCGAGGCGAAGCACCGCTACGAGGTGGAACACCACGGCGAGACGCTTTTCATCCGCACCAACGCGGATGGCGCGGAAGACTTCAAGCTGATGACCGCGCCGCTGTCCGCGCCTGCGCGCGAGAACTGGCGCGACCTCACGCCCTATGTGCAAGGCCGCATGATCGTCGCGGCAACTGCCTATGCGCGCCATCTGGTTCGGCTCGAGCGCGAAAACGGGTTGCCGCGCATCGTCGTGCGCGAGATCGCGAGCGGGGCCGAACACACGATTGCCTTTCCCGAGGAAGCCTATTCTCTGCGCATCGCGCCCGGCCTCGAGTTTGACACCAACATCCTGCGCTTCGTCTATTCCTCGATGACGACGCCGGCCGAGACGTTCGACTACGACATGGCGACGCGCGCGCGCATGCTGCGCAAGCGGCAGGAGATTCCGTCCGGCCACGACCCCGCGCGCTACGTCACGCGGCGCATCTATGCGACGGCGGCGGATGGCGCGCAGGTTCCGATTTCGATTCTGTCGCGCGCAGACCGCAAGGGCCCTGCGCCCTGCCTGCTCTACGGCTACGGCGCCTACGGGCACCCGACGCCCGCCGCCTTCAGCGCCAACCGCCTGTCGCTGGTCGATCGCGGCTTCGTCTTCGCCATCGCGCATGTGCGCGGCGGAACGGACAAGGGCTGGGCCTGGTACGAAAACGGCAAGCTCGCGCACAAGCCGAACACGTTTTCCGATTTCATCGCATCCGCGCGCAAGCTGATCGAGGACGGCTTTACGGAGCAAGGCCGTATCGTCGCGCAGGGCGGCAGCGCCGGCGGCATGTTGATGGGCGCCATCGTCAACATGGCGCCGGAACTCTTCGCCGGCGTGATCGCCGACGTGCCCTTCGTCGACGTCATCAACACGATGCTCGACAAGGACCTGCCGCTGACGCCGCCGGAATGGCTGGAATGGGGAAATCCGATCGAGGACGCGACCGCCTTCCGGACGATGCTTTCCTATTCGCCCTACGACAATGTCGCAGCGAAATCCTATCCGCCCATTCTCGCGCTCGGCGGCCTCACCGACCCGCGCGTGACCTATTGGGAGCCTGCGAAATGGGTTGCGCGGTTGCGCGAACGCATGAGCGGCGGCGGGCCGATCCTGCTGCACACGAACATGGACGCGGGCCACGGCGGCGCGTCAGGCCGGTTCGACCAGCTCGGCGAGGTCGCGATGGAGCAAGCGTTCGCGCTCGCCGCCGTGGACGGCGTCTTCAGGCGCGACGCATAGCGCTCAGTTGCGCTTCTCGACGAAGCGCTTGAGTTCGGTGAGCGAGGCGAAGCGCATGACGCCTTCGGGCGTCTGCGCCTCGATGGAGCCGTCGGCGAACATCAGATAATTGGTGTCGCCCGACGAATATCGTCCCACAACCGCCGGTTCCGGCTTCGGCTCGGGCTGCGGCGGTTCGGGGAGCGGATCGTCATTCCGCGCGCCGTCCCGGCCGAGTTCGCGATCGAATTCGCGCGCGGTCTTTTCGAGCCAGTCGTCGTGCGCCGGTTCATCGGCGGCGGCCGGCGGCGGTTCGGGAATGCGCAGAGGCTCGGGCGGTGGAGGCGGTTCGGACGGCGGCGGGGAGTCGCGCTTGGCGACTTCGATGTGCGCGGCCGGCTTTTCGTCCGGGATCTCATCGTCCGGGGCCGTTTCGACGGACGGCGTTTCGTCCACTGTCTTCCGGATCTCGGTCTCGTGCACGACGATCGTTTCGGCTGCCTGTTCGGCCAAGGGCGCCTCGATCTTCGCTTCTGGCGCCTCGAACGTCTTTTCGCGCGACTCGCGCGCCGCGCGGTCCTCGCCCATGCGCAGCAATTCGCCCACCGTAGGCGGGACCACGGGCGGGAGCGGCGGCGGCGGAGGCGGCTCCTCGAAGGGCGTTGCGGCGGGAACCGGATATTCGACGACCGGCTCGTGCTCCGCCGTCCCGGCCTCGTCCGGAGCCGGCGTCGCCAGCGACGCGGCCGCCGCGCCGCCCGCGACGATTGCGCCGGCGGCCGCGGCAGGCGCCGCAATAGAAGCCTTGGCGACGGGAGGCGCGACCGACTCGCCGCGCGCGCGCGAACGCGGTTCGGGGGCCGCCATGCCGGTGAGCCGCATGATCGTCCACGCCAGCGTCGCAACGATGAGACCGCCCGCCAGCATGACCGAACCGGCGATGAGAGCGGCCCATCCGCGCTCGGCCTGCACGATGTCCCAGCCGGTCCACATCCAGCGCGCGCCGAACAGCGCCAGCGCCAGGCCGACGACAAGCGCGCACCAGTCGATCGCTTTCTTCACGGGCCGAGCTCCTTGCGTCAGAATCAATACACTATGTCGATTGGAACCTTCAGCAAAGCCTAACAGCCAGCGGCGCGGGTTGCCGCAGAGCCTCGTTGTTCCTAATTATGACCGCACCGGGCGCAGAACATCCTGCCGCCCGCTCGCCTTTTCGGAGTCGTTTCATGTCCTTCACCCTGCCGCCCCTGCCCTACGCCTATGACGCCCTGCAACCCTACATGTCGAAGGAGACGCTGGAGTACCATCACGACAAGCATCACAATGCTTACGTGACGAACGGCAACAATCTCCTGAAGGGCACGGAATGGGAGAACAAGCCGCTCGAGGAGATCGTGAAGGGCTCCTTCGGCAAGAACGCGCCGCTCTTCAACAACGCGGGCCAGCACTACAACCATCTGCATTTCTGGCACTGGATGAAACCGAACGGCGGCGGCGCCATTCCCGGAACGCTGGAAAAGGCGATCATCGACGGCTGCGGCTCGGTCGACAAGATGAAAGAGGACTTCATCGCGGCCGGCGTCGGCCAGTTCGGCTCGGGCTGGGCCTGGCTCGCGGTCAAGGACGGCAAGGTGCAGGTGATGAAGTCGGCGAACGGCGAGAGCCCACTGGTGCATGGCGCAAGCCCGATTCTCGGCTGCGACGTGTGGGAGCATTCCTATTACATCGACTATCGCAACCGCCGTCCCGACTATCTCAAGGCGTTCATGGATCATCTGGTGAACTGGGAATACGTCGACCAGATGTTCCAGAAGACGCGCTGACCTTTTCGCGTCCAAAAGAAAGCCCGGGCTTTCAGGCCCGGGCTTTTTGTTGCGCGGTTCCGCCGCTTCAGGCGGCGGCGACCTTGCGCAGAAAATCCTCGATGGCGTCGTTGAGCTGGCGCGATTGCATCGCCATGTCGTCGGCGGCCTGATGGACCTGGGCTGCGGACTGGTCGGTTTCGCCGACGGTCATTTTCAGCTGCTTCATGTTGGCCGCCGCGCTTTCCGAGCCGCGCGCGGCCTCGCTGACGCTGCGCGCGATTTCGTTGGTCGCGGCGGCCTGCTCCTCGACGGCGACCGCGATCGAGGCGGTGAAGCTTTCGGCATCCTTCATCGTCGCGGTGATCGCGCCGATCGCCTCGACCGAGGTCGAGGTGGCGTGCTGGATGGCGGCGACATGCTCGGCGATTCGCTCGGTCGCATGCGCGGTCTGGCCGGCGAGCGCCTTGACCTCCTGCGCGACGACGGCGAAGCCGCGACCCGCGCCACCGGCGCGCGCGGCCTCGATCGTGGCGTTGAGGGCGAGCAGGTTGGTCTGCGCGGCGATGGCCTGGATGAGGCCGACGATCTCGCCGATGGCGTTGGCTTTTTCGGCGAGGCCGCCGATCGCGCCCGCCGTGACCGTCGTCGTCGAGGAGGCGTCCTGCACATGCTGTCGCGCGCGGCCGATCTGCGTCTCGATCTCGGTGATCGACTGAAACAGTTCCTCCGAGGCGCGGGCAACCGTCGCGACGTTGCGCGAGGCCTCGCTTGTGCCGGAGGCGGCGGCTTCCGCGCGGCCGTTGCTGTCGCGCGCTATCGTCGACAGGCTGTCTGCGGCGACCGCCATCTGCTCGGCCTGACTCGACACGTTCGAGAGCAGGCCGCTGACGGTGGCGCGGAAGACATCGATCATGGTTTCGAGCGAGAGGCGGCGCGTGCGATCGTTTTCGAGCCTGTTGTCGGCGGCGGACTGCAGGTTCTGCCTGTCGATGAGACCCTGCTTGAATACTTCGATGGAGCGCGCGAGATCTCCGATTTCGTCCTTGCGGCGGCGGTGCGGGATCTCGACGTCGAGATCGCCCTGCGCCAGATCGGCCATCGCGCTCGACAGCTGCGTCAGCGGAGCGACGACCTTGCCGACGAGGTGATGCAGGACGACGGCGACGGCGGCGACCGTGATCAGGGCTTCGGCGAGCCAGAACACCAGATCGCGAAACGCGGCCATGTCGGTCGGACCGAAGCCGAGCGCGATGGCGAAACGGCCGGCCGGCTGGCCCTCGCCGCGCGTCAGCGACTGGACCAGAACCGCCCCGGAATCGAGCGGTATCGCGGATTGCCGCATCGCCGGCCCGTCGCTCGACCGCAACGTCATGTCGCGCAATGCGCCATCCGGCAGGCCCGACAGACGATCGCGGCGCGCCGTGGCGAAAGGCTTGCCGTCCACCCCCAGCACCATAACCGCGTCGATCGATTCGTGATTGAGGAAGCCCGCGAGCAGCCTGTCCACCGCCTGCCTGTCGCCGTTCGACATCGCATCGGCGAGAGCAGGCGCGACAATGTTCAACTGGCCGGCGTTGCGATCCAGCAGATCGCGGCGCGCGCCCTGCCAGGTGTACCAATTTGCGATCAGCGCGCTGATCAGCGCCAGCGCCGCCACGAGGCCGGACGCGGCCATGACGACGCGGTTGCGGATCGAATCCGAATTGGCGGCCTGGCCAGCGATGCGCGCCCGGCCCCGGTCGAAAAGCGTGCTGAAATTCATGCGCGGCTCTGGCTGGAAGCGGCGGCGCAGGCGCGCCGCCGGGAATCATGACGGCGCAAGTCTCGCCCGCTGCGGTTAAGACTGCGTTAACCACGCCTGATGGCGCACGATCCGCGCGCCGCGCGCGGCCAGCAGATCCGCAAACTCATCCGACATGAAAAACGCCAGTTCGCGCTCGCGCGCGTCCGTCACGGGATCGAGCCGGCGCAAGGCGTCGTCGACCTGGCCGGGATGGCACATAACGAGATGACGCGGGCCAGGCGCCGTCAGATAGGAGCCGAACCGCCTTGCATCGTAGCGCGCTGGCGAAAAGTCCGAATAGCCGGCAAAGCCCTGATTCAAGGCATGGCCGGCCTTCTGCGCGGCGCCGCGAAAGCCCGCGGCCAGCGCGTTCACCTTCATCGCCTTGGACGCGAACGCGCCGCGCCGCGCGATGCGGGCGGGCGAATCGGAACTGTCGCGCACGGGAACGCCATGCAGATTGCGGCACGCGAGAGCAGCGAACAGCGCGGCGCGCACGCCCGGCAGAACGTGGACATGCTGGTGGCCGTCGACATGCGTGGGCGCGGCGCCGGCGGCGTCGCAGAAGGCGTCTATCTGACGGCCGATCTCGGCCTCGATCTCGTCCAGCGGCAGCCGCCGCGCGACCGCAGCGGCGGCAAAAGCGCCGAGCCCCGGCAATTCGCCGCCGGGCGCCAGGCGCGGCATGGGCCCGAGCGGGGCGCCGACAGTGAGCGTGACATGCAGTCCGAGGTCGACCGCAGGGCGCGCGTTCCGCCAGTCGCGCGCGGCGCGCCGCCAGTCGGGCAGCGAAGCCATGGCGGAGGCGGCCGAAATACGGCCGGCGGCTGCGGCCTCGAGCAAGCCGCGGCTGACGGCTTCGGTCATGCCGTAATCGTCGGCGCACAATATGAATTCCAGATCCGCCATGGCTCCATCCGCGCGCCCGGGCGATTTTCATCGCCGGTTCAGCCGCCAAGATCAACATGCCCGGCCCCGAGAGACGGGCGGCCAAAATCCGCCTTCCCCTTTGCCCCCGCGCGCTCTAAGCCTAGTCGCCAAAGCGCGAAGCATTCCGCCGGAGACGCCCTTGGCCGCCGAGGCCCACAAGATACCGGAACTGACGGTCCTCGTGCCCGTCTACAACGAGGCCGACAATGTTCCGCTGCTGGTCGCGCGGCTGACGCCCGTGCTGGAAAGCTGCGTCGCCTCGCACGAAGTGATTTTCGTGGACGACGGATCGCGCGACGCGACGATGGAGGCGGTGCGCGCCGAACATGCGCGCGACCCGCGCGTCGACGCCATTTCGTTCAGCCGCAATTTCGGCAAGGAGGTCGCGATCGCCGCAGGCCTCGACCATGCGCGCGGCCGCGCCGTCGTCATCATGGACGCCGATCTCCAGCATCCGCCCGAAGCCATCGCCGACATGGTGGAAAAATGGCGCGAAGGCTATGGCAATGTCTACGGGCTGCGCAGCGACCGCGCGAGCGATTCGGCCCTGCGGCGCGCGTTGACCATGCGGTTCTACCGCCTGTTCGCGCGGCTCGGCGAAACCAGCCTGCCGCCCGGCGCCGGCGATTTTCGCCTGCTGGACCGCAAGGCCGTGAACGCGCTGATGCGCATGCGCGAGCGCGCGCGCTTCAACAAGGGCCTGTATTCCTGGATCGGCTTCAAGTCGACCGGCATTCCTTACCATGCGGCCGACCGCGCGCACGGCGAATCGAAGTTCACCTACCGCAAGCTGACGCGCTTCGCGCTCGACGGGCTCATGTCCTTCTCGACCGTACCGCTGATGGTGTGGACCTTCATCGGCATGACGGTGTCGTTTCTCTCGCTGTTCGCCGCCGTCTACATGGTTGTGTCGACGCTGGTGCACGGAACCGACGTGCCCGGCTACGCTTCGCTCATCGTGTCGATCAGCTTTCTCTCCGGCATACAGCTCATGTCTCTCGGCATTCTCGGCGAATATGTCGGGCGCATCTTCGCCGAGGTGAAAGGGCGACCGCTCTATATCGTCGCCGAACATCTATCGGTGGACGAGCGCGACCGCGCGATCCGCGGCGCCGCCACGCCGCGCGCGGCCGAATGATCCGCAACCTGCTCTCGGTCGGCGGCTTCACGCTGCTGTCGCGCATCACCGGCTTTGCGCGGGACATCGTTCTGGCGGCGACGCTGGGCGCAGGCTTCATGAACGACGCTTTCGTCGTCGCCTTCCGCCTGCCCAACCACTTTCGCGCCATCTTCGGCGAAGGCGCGTTCAACGCCGCCTTCGTGCCATCCTATGCGCGCGTTCTGGAGACGGAAGGCGCGGCGGAGGCGAAGAAGTTCTCCAGCCGCATTTTCGCGCTGCTGCTCGGCTCGCAATTGCTGCTGCTCGTCTTTGCGCTGGTGTTCACGCCGCTGCTGGTCGATCTGCTGGCGCCGGGCTTCCGCAGCGACCCCGCGAAATTCGACCTCGCCGTCGCGCTGACGCGCGTCACCTTCCCCTATCTCCTGTTCATCACGCTGGTGACGCTGCAATCGGGCGTGCTCAACGCCAACGGCAAGTTCGCAGCCGCCGCCTTCGCGCCGGTGCTGCTCAACATCACGATGATCGCGGCTCTTTCGGTCGCCTTCCTGTTTCCCAACGCCGCCTACGCGGCGGCGGCTGGCGTCACGCTGTCGGGCGTGCTGCAATATGCGCAGCTCGAACTCGCCGCGCGGCGCGCGGGCGTCGCGCCGGGCCTGAGACGGCCGCATTGGGATGGCGACATAAGGCAGTTCTTTCGCGCGCTCGCGCCGGCCGTCATCGGCTCGGCCGGCGTGCAGATCGCGATGTTCGTCGACACGATCATTTCGACGCTGCTGCCGACGGGCGGTCCCTCGTCGATCTACTACGCCGACCGCATCTATCAATTGCCGATCGGCGTGATCGGCATCGCCGCCGGAACGGTGCTGCTGCCGGAAATGAGCCGCGCGATTTCCGCCGGCAAACCGGACGATGCGCTGCGCGCGCAGAACCGGACGATGGCGCTGACCATCGCGCTCGCCGCGCCCTTCTTCGTCGCCTTCCTCGGCATTCCCGATCTCGTGATGCGCGCGGTGTTCGTGCGCGGGCGGTTTACGGACGCCGACGCCGCCGCCGCCGCCGCGGTGCTGTCCTCCTATGGCGTCGGCCTGTTCGCCATCGTGCTGATATCGTCGGCGCGCGCGAGCTTTCAGGCGCGCGGCGACACGATGACGCCGATGATCGCGTCGCTTGTCGCCGTGGCCTTCAACGTCGGACTGAAGCTCTTTCTCTACAAGCCGCTCGGCGCGCCCGGCCTGGCGCTCGCCACCGCCGTCGGCGCCTGGATCAATTTCGGCATTCTCGTCGTGCTGGCCGTGCGCGCGGGCGCGATGGAGCCGAACGTCGTTCTGGTCAAGGTCGCAGCCGCCAGCCTTGCGGGCTCTGCTGCGCTGACAGGACTCGTGATCTTCGGCGAGCAGCCGGCGCAGGCGCTCGGCGCTCGCTTCGGCGGCTTTGCGGCGATTGCGCAACTTGTCCAGCTGGGTATCGCCGGCATGATCGCCTATGCCGTCGTCTTCTTCGTTGCAGCGAGGGTTCTGCGGCTTGATCTGTCGACCCTGAAGGGCTTGCGGCGCCGGCCGCGGCCCGCCGGCGCACCGGAAGGCGCAAACCTGTGACCAAGCCCATGCTCTATGTTTTCGACGCCTACGGCACATTGTTCGACGTGCATTCGGCGGTCGCCCGCTGCCACACGCTGGTCGGCCCGCAGGCCGATCGCCTGTCGGAGATCTGGCGGACCAAGCAGCTCGAATACACCTGGACGCGCTCGCTCATGGGCGCCTATCGCGATTTCATGGCGCTGACCGCGGAGGCGCTCGACTTCGCCGCCGCGCGCTGCGGCGGGATTTCGGCGGAGGCGCGCGGGAAACTGCTGACGGCCTACGAGACGCTCGACGCCTTCGCCGATGTCGCACCCACGCTGAGCGCGCTCAAGGCGCGAGGCGCAAAACTGGTCATCCTCTCCAACGGCACGCCGGCGATGCTGGAAAGCGCGGTGCGGTCGGCGGGGCTCGCGGATCTGCTCGATCCCTCGATCTCGGTGGCGGAGGTCGGCGTGTTCAAGACGGATTTCAGGGTCTACGAACGCGTCGGCGCGCGCTATGGCGTCGCGCCGCGGCAGGTGTCGTTCCAGTCGTCCAACCGCTGGGATGTGGCTGGCGCTGCGAAATTCGGCTTTCGCGCGGTCTGGATCAATCGCGCGAAGGCGCCCGACGAATATCGCGACCTGCCGCCGGCTGCCGTGCTGGACGGGCTTGGCGGGCTGCTGGCGATGTAAGACCGTCATCCCCGCGAAAGCGAGGATCCAGACGCCGAATTTCCCGGCTGGATCCCGGATCGACGGCTGCGCCGCCGTCCGGGATGACAATTTCGTTCACGCCTTGCCCATCATCTGCGCGACGCCGGGAATGCCCGCCGCGATCTCGCGCATCCGGTCGGGACCGATCTGCTCGCCGCCGAACTCGAAAATCTGCTGCCCGACAGTCTTGATCTGGTCCATGTCGAGGCCCTTGTCTTTCAACTGGCCGGCAAGCGCCATCATGCCGCCGGCGCTGCCGGCCGCCCCGCCGAGGCCGCCGAGCATGCCGCCGAGCGCGCCCATCAGGCCGCCGCCGCCCGCGTCGGCATTGTCGGCGACGGCGGCCTCGCCGCCGGGAATCGAATTCAGCAGATCGCCCACCGGGCCTTCGGGCGCGTGCTTCTTCATGAATCCGAGAATCAAGCCGATGGCCTGCCGGGCGACGCCTTCGTCGATCCCCGTGGCTGCAACAATGCGCTGTATGAGCTCTTCCATGACAAATCCTTCGAGATGAAACATTTCGACGACGCGCCAATGCGCGCCGGCCCGGCCGGGAAGGCGCAGGATTAGTCGCCGCCGCCAGTCGAAAACGCAAGATCGAAAAGCAGGCGGAACGATGCGCGTCTAACATGGCGCGCAACCGGCGCTTGCCCTATAAATCCTGCATTCGCGCGCATGCCGCACACAGAAACGGAGCGATTCGTGGCCGACGATCCCAATCAGGTTCAAGGCAAGATTCTCGTCGGCAAGAGCGGCAGCGGCAAAGATGGCGTGTTCCGCTATCTCAATCTGCCGCTCGGCAACCGCCACGGGCTGGTGACGGGCGCGACCGGCACCGGCAAGACGGTGACGCTGCAGAAGCTGGCGGAGGGATTTTCCAACGCCGGGACATCCGTCTTCGCCGCCGACGTGAAGGGCGATCTTTCCGGCATTTCGCAGCCCGGCGATTCCAAGCCGCCCTTCGTCAAGCGCGCGCAGGACCTCGGCTTGACCTATGCGCCCGACACGTTTCCGGTCGTGTTCTGGGACGTGTTCGGCGAACAGGGCCATCCTATCCGCGCGACGGTCGCCGGCATGGGACCGCTCCTGATGGCGCGAATGCTGGAGCTCAATGATACGCAGGAAGGCGTGCTCAACATCATCTTTCGTGTGGCGAAGGACGAAGGACTTGAACTCGTCGACCTCAAGGACTTGCGGGCGACGCTCCAGGCCGTAGCGGATCACGCGTCCGAACTCACCACGCGATACGGCAATGTCGCCACTGCTACGGTCGGCGCCATCCAGCGACAGTTGCTGGTTCTCGAGAATCAGGGCGCGGATAATTTCTTCGGCGAACCGTCGCTCGATCTTATGGACTTCCTTCGCCCGGCGCGGGACGGGCGCGGCGCGATCAACATTCTGGCCGCCGACAAGCTGATGCGCTCGCCGAAGCTGTATGCGATCTTTCTGCTCTGGATGCTGTCCGAGCTGTTCGAACGACTGCCGGAAGTCGGCGATCCCGACAAGCCGAAACTCGTCTTTTTCTTCGACGAGGCGCATCTTCTGTTCGACAACGCGCCCAAGCCGCTGATGACGGCGATCGAGCAGGTCGTGAGGCTCATTCGCTCGAAGGGCGTGGGCGTTTATTTCGTGACGCAAAACCCGCTCGACGTTCCAGACACAGTGCTGGGCCAGCTCGGCAATCGCGCGCAGCACGCGCTGCGGGCTTTCACGCCGCGCGATCAGAAGGCGGTCAAGGCCGCCGCGGACACATTCCGGCAGAACCCGAATTTCGATACGGCCGTCGCGATCACGCAACTCGGCGTAGGCGAAGCGCTGGTCTCGATGCTCGATCTCAAGGGCGCGCCCGAAATCGTCGATAGAACCCTCATCGCGCCGCCGCAGTCGCGCGTCGGTCCAATCACGGCGCAGGAGCGGCAGGCAATCGTCAACTCCTCTCCGTTCAAAGGCAAATACGACACGGCCGTCGACCCCGAGTCGGCCTTTGAAAAACTTGCGAAACGCAAGGGCGAAATCGGCGCGGGCGCCTCGACCGACAACGACAGTTCCGAGGCGGCTTCAACAGGCGGCGGGCTCCTCGGCGAGATCGGCGGGATGCTGGAAAGCGCGCTCGGCGGGTCGGGCAAAGGCAAGCGCATGTCCACGACGCAGGTGGTTGTGCGCTCTGCGCTTCAATCCGCCTCGCGCGCCATCGCCACCCAGGTGGCGCGGGCCGTTTTCAAACATCTCGCCGGCGGCGGTCGAGGCATTGCCGATTTCAGTGAAAGCAGCGCGTCGCCTGGACAACGCTCGGCAGACACAGGCGAAGGCCTTCTCGATGAGAAGCCCGCGCCATTGGCGCCAATGCCGGCGCTGTCGGGCAATCCGCTTCGACCCGATCGCGGGTGAGAACGTTCTGAATCGCACGGACGATTGGCGGCGCTTCAGGCGGCCGACGGGAGATTGACGATGCAAATTTCATGGCTCGCCATTCTCGCAGCGGCTGTCGCCGCGTGGCTTTTCGGCGCGATCTGGTTCGCCGCGCTCGGGCGCCCCTGGGCTATCGGCCTCGGCCTGATGTCCTCGGACGCGCCGGCTGCGCGCGGCAAGCCCCCCATTTTCGCTCTGATCTTCTCGTTCGTCGCGGAAGTTGCAATGGCCGCCATGCTCGACGGCCTCATCACGCATCTCGCCGGCCCGCAATACAGCCTGGCGCCGGCGCTGATCGGCGCCTTCTTCGTGTGGTTCGGCTTCGTCGCGCCGACGATCGCGACGAACTACGCCTATCAGAAGCGCCCGTGGCCGGTGTTTGCGGTCGACCTCGGGCACTGGCTCGGCGTATTGCTCATTCAGGGCGCCGTCCTGGCGCTCGTCGCCTGAACGAAACGCTTCAGCGCAGGAAGCGGTAGCCGCGCTTGATGAGGCAACTGTCGATCACAAGCTGATAATCGCCTGCTGCGGCGCCCGCGGCCGCGCCCGCCTCCGCGCTCCTGGCCGCGCCGC
>JASGFP010000084.1:0-19015 GCA_047605445.1 Rhodoblastus sp. | reverse complement strand
CGCGCCGCCGCGCGGCGACGGACAGCGTGGACGGCGGCGCGGCGGCGCGTCGCCGGCCGGCCAGTGAGAGACGGGGGCGCTACGGCATGAATGTCTCCGCCCCCTTCATCGCGCGCCCCGTCGCAACGTCGCTGCTTGGGATCGCCGTGCTGCTGGCGGGCCTGCTCGGCTATTCGCGCCTGCCGGTGTCGCCGCTGCCGCAGGTCGATTTCCCGACGATCCAGGTCACGACGCAATTGCCGGGTGCCAATCCCGACATCGTCGCCGAACTGGTGACGGCCTCGCTGGAACGGCAGTTCGGCCAGATCCCGGCGTTGCAGACCATGTCGTCGCAATCGTCGTTCGGCCTGTCGCAGATCACGCTGCAATTCGACCTCGACCGCGATATCGACGCCGCCGCGCAGGATGTGCAATCGGCGATCAACGCGTCCGCCGCCACGCTGCCGCGCAATCTGCCCTATCCGCCGGTGTATTCGAAAGTGAACCCGGCCGACACGCCGGTGATGATCCTCGCGCTGACATCGAAGAGCGTGTCCTTGCGCGCGATGAGCGACGTGGCCGATACGCTGATCGGGCCGCGCTTGAGCGAAATATCCGGCGTCGGCCATGTGTCGATCGAGGGGGGCATCAAGCCGGCGATCCGCATCCAGGCCGATCTCGGCCGGCTCGGCGCCAACCAGCTCGGCCTCGAGGATCTGCGGCTCGCTATCGTCGGCGCCAATGTCGCGGGCTCCAAGGGCTCGCTCGACGGCGCGCGGCAGAGCTATACGATCGACGCCAACGATCAGATCCTGTCGGCGGACGCCTACAAGAAGATCGTCGTCGCCTACCGCAACAACGCGCCGATCATGCTGGGCGACGTTGCGACCGTGATCGAGGGACTGGAAAATTCGCGCACCGGCGGCTGGTATCAGGGCGAGCCCGCCGTCATCGTCGACGTGCAGCGCCAGCCCGGCGCCAATATCATCGCCACCGTCGATCTTTTGAAGAAAGAGCTGCCGCGGCTCGCGCGCGCGCTGCCGGCGGGCGTCGAACTAAAGGCCGTGCACGACCGCACCGACGCGATCCGCGCCTCGATCGCCGACGTGCAATTCACGCTCGTGCTCGCGACCGGGCTGGTGGTTCTGGTCGTGCTCCTGTTCCTGCGCACGCTTCGCGCCACGCTGATCGCCGCCGTGGCGCTGCCGCTGTCGATCGTGGCTACTTTCGGCGTGATGTATCTGGTCGGCTTCAGCCTCGACAATCTCTCGCTAATGGCGCTGACCATCGGCACCGGATTCATCGTCGACGATGCGATCGTGATGATCGAGAATATCGTGCGCAACATGGAAGACGGCATGAAGCCGCTGCGCGCCGCTTTCGCGGGCGCGCGCGAGATCGGCTTCACCGTGATCTCGCTCACCGTGTCGCTGGTCGCCGTGTTCATTCCGCTTCTGTTCATGACCGGCCTCGTCGGCCGCATGTTCCGCGAATTCGCGCTGACGCTGACCATCGCCGTCGTCGTCTCCGCGATCGTGTCGCTGACACTGACGCCGATGATGTGCGGACGCCTGCTGAAACCGAAGACGAAAGACAGCGAAGCGAGCCGCGAGGCGGAAGAGGCGACCGGCTGGATGCTCGATGTCTACGGCCGCACGCTGCGCTGGGCGATCGACCGCGAATTTCTGATGCTGCTCGTCACTGCAGGCACGCTCGCGCTGACCATCTGGCTCTACGTGATCGCGCCGAAGGGCTTCCTGCCGCTGCAGGACAATTCGCTCCTCGACGTCGTGGTCGAAGCCGCGCCCGACGCCTCGTTTGCGCAGATGACGCGCATTCAGGAGAAAGCGGCGGATGCGTTCCGCGCCGATCCCGACGTGCGCGGCGTGGTCAGCGTGCTCGGCGTCGGCGCGCTCAACGCCACGCCCAACGTCGGCCGCCTCGCCGTGACATTGAAGCCGCGCGACGAGCGCAAGGACGGCGCGATCGAGATCGCCGAGCGGCTGCGCGGCAAGGCCAACGACATCGGCGCCAATCTCTATGTGAAGCCGGTGCAGGACATCCAGATCGGCACGCGCGCCAGCCGTTCGCAATATCTCTACACGCTGACCGGCGCCGACGCCGACGAAGTCGCGCAATGGGCGACGAAGATCGCTGACAGCCTGCGCAATTCGCCGATCCTGCGCAATCTCGCGGAGGAGACGCAGCAGGGCGGGCTGCGGATGATGATCCACATCGACCGCCATGCGGCGGGACGGCTCGGCATTACCGCGCAGAACATCGACGATGCGCTGAACAATGCTTTCGGTCAGCGGCAGGTTTCGACCATCTATGCGCAGTCGAACCAGTATCGCGTGATCCTCGAGGCCGATCCCGTCTATCAGCAGGATCCGGGCGCGCTGCAGAAGCTCTATATCTCGGGCTCCGCCGGCGGCGTGCAGACTCCGCTGTCGACCGTCGCACGCTTCGAGCAGATTCAGGCGCCGCTGGCGGTCGCGCATCAGGACCAGTTTCCGGCCGCCACGCTGTCGTTCGATCTCGCGCACGGCGCCTCGCTCGGCGACGCCGTCGAGGCGGTGAAGAAGGCGGAAGCCGATCTCGGCATGCCCGGCTCGATCACCGGCTCCTTCTCGGGCGATGCCGCCGAGTTCTCCAAATCGCTGGCGAGCGAACCGTGGCTGCTGCTGGCCGCCCTCGTCACCATCTATCTCGTGCTCGGCATGCTCTATGAGAGCTACGCGCATCCCTTCACTATTCTCACGACGCTGCCGTCGGCGGGCGTCGGCGCGCTGCTCGCGCTGCGCATCATGGGCATCGACCTGTCCGTGGTGGCGCTGATCGGTATCGTGCTGTTGATGGGCATCGTGAAGAAGAATGCGATCATGATGATCGACTTCGCGCTCGAGGCGGAGCGCAACGACGGGCTGAGCCCGCGCGACGCGATCCTGCGCGCCTGCCATCTGCGCTTCCGCCCGATCATGATGACGACGCTCGCGGCGCTGTTCGGCGCCGTGCCGCTGGCGTTTGCGAGCGGCGTCGGCAGCGAATTGCGCATTCCGCTCGGCGTCACCATCATCGGCGGCCTGCTGCTGAGCCAGTTGCTGACGCTCTACACGACGCCGGTCGTCTATCTCGCCGTCGAACGGCTGCGCATGCGGCTCGGCGGCCGCACGAAGGACGAGCAGGAGCAATTCGAACGGGAACTCAGGGAGGGGCAGGCGTGAGTATTTCGACGCCCTTCATCCGGCGTCCCGTCGCGACCACGCTGATGGCGGTCGGCCTGTTTCTGACGGGCCTCGTCGCCTATTTCTTCCTGCCCGTCTCCAGCCTGCCGTCCATAGATTTTCCGACCATCCGCATCATCGCCTCGCGGCCGGGCGCCGATCCCGCGACCATGGCGGCGAGCGTCGCCGCGCCGCTGGAGCGGCGGCTGTCGGAAATCGCGGGGATAGCGGAACTCACCTCGGTGAGTTCGCTCGGCTCGACGGTCGTGACCGTGCAGTTCGCGCTGACCCGGCCGATCGACAAGGCCGCGCAGGACGTGCAGTCGGCGATCAACGCCGCCATCACCGATCTGCCGTCGGATCTTCCCTCGCCGCCGCAGTTCCGCAAGGCCAACCCCGCGGCCATGCCCGTGCTGATCCTGGCGCTGACGTCGGACAGCATGCCGGCGAGCGCGCTCTACGACGCCGCCGATACGGTGATCGCGCAGAAGCTGAGCCAGGTCGAGGGCGTCGCCGAGGTCCAGGTCAACGGCGCCGAACAGCCGGCGATCCGCATCCAGGTCGATCCCGCGCGCCTCGCCTCCATGGGCGTCGGCCTCGACACGATCGCCAATGCGGTGACGGCGGGCAATGCGCACGGACCGGTCGGCTCGTGGGAGGGGCCGCGGCAGGCCGGCAGCTATGCGACCGACGATCAGCTTTCGAGCCCGAGCGATTACGAGAAGATCGTGATCCGCACGTCGAACGGGCCGGTGCGGCTCGCCGATATCGCGACCATCGACCGCTCCGTGCGCAACACGCGCTCGTCCGGATGGTTCAACAAGAAGCCCGCGGTTCTGCTGTTCATCACCAAGCAGCCGGACGCCAACGTGATCGACACGGTCGACCGCGTGAAGGCGCTGCTGCCGGAGATCAAGCGCTGGATACCGGCGGGCATCGATATCACCACGCTGACCGACCGCACGACGACCATCCGCGCGAGCATCCGGGAAATCCAGTTCACGCTGTTCGTCAGCATCATGCTGGTCATGGCGGTCGTGCTGCTGTTCGTGCGGCGCTCGGCGCCGACGATTGCGGCCGGCGTCACCGTGCCGCTGTCGCTGGCCGGCACGTTCGCCTGCATGTATGCGGCGAATTTCTCCATCGACAATATTTCGCTGATGGCGGTGATCGTGGCGGTCGGCTTCGTCGTCGACGACGCCATCGTCATGATCGAGAACGTCTACCGCAACATGGAGATGGGCAAGCGGCCGATCGCGGCCGCGCTCGATGGCGCAAAGCAGATCGGCTTCACGGTCGTTTCGATCAGCCTGTCGCTGGCGGCGGCCTTCATTCCGCTGATTTTCCTGCCGGGCATACCGGGCAAGCTGTTCCGCGAATTCTCGATGACGCTGGTCTTCGCCATTGCAGTCTCGACCTTCGTTTCGCTGACCGTCACGCCGATGATCTGCGCGCGCTACATGAAGCGGCCGGAGCACGATCGCGAGACACGTCTCGACAAGATCGTGGAAGGCGTCTTGTCGCGCGTGACGGCAGGCTACGGGCGGGGCTTGCGGGTCGCGATCGGCCATCCCTGGATGTCGCTGGTGGTCATCGCCGCCGTCATCGGCCTTACCGTCCATCTCTTCCGCATCGTGCCGAAAGGCTACATTCCGCAGGACGACACCGGGCTGATCTTCAGCTTCACCGAGGGGTCGCCGGATATTTCCTTCGGCGCCATGTCCACCTACCAGCAGCGCGCCGCCGACATCATCGCCGCCGATCCCGACGTCGAAAATGTCGCCTCCTTCATCGGCGGCACGCGCTCGTTCAATCAGGGCCGCCTGTTCATCGCGCTGAAGCCGGAAGGCGTGCGCTCCGGCTCGTCCAAGGACGTCATCAACAGGTTGCGCGGCAAGCTCGGGCGCATGCCGGGCATCACCGTGTTCATGTTCCCGGTGCAGGATGTGCGCGCCGGCGGGCGCGAGAGCAAGTCGCAATATCAGTTCACGCTGTGGGATCCGCAGCTCGACGAACTTGCGGAATGGACGCCGAAGGTCGTCGCGCGCCTGCGCCAGTTGCCGGAACTCGCCGATGTCACCACGGATCGCGAGCAGGGCGGGTTGCGCGCCAATGTCGTGATCGACCGCCAGGCGGCGGCGCGCTACGGCGTGCGCATCCAGGACATAGACACGGCGCTCAACACGGCCTTCGGCCAGCGCCAGACGGCGATCATCTACACGCAGCGCAACCAGTATCGCGTGATCGTGGAAAGCCTGACTTCGCGCCAGCGCGATCCCACCGATCTGTCGGGCCTGTTCGTCTCGGCGTCGGCGACCGTGGACACGCCGCCCTCCACGTCGAATTTCGCCGTCCCCGCGCGCTATCAGGTGCCGCTGACGGCGGTGGCGCGCGTCGAGCGCTCGGCGATGGCGCTACAGGTCAATCATCAGGGCTCGTTTCCGGCCGTCACCATCAGCTTCAACCTCGCGCCGGGCGCCACGCTGGAAGCCGCGACCCAGGCGGTCGACAGAGCGGTGGCGGAGATGAATCCGCCCGACAATCTGCGCACGGAATTCGCTGGCGAAGCGCGCGATTTCCGCTCGTCCTCCGGCGGGCAGGGCATGCTGATCCTGATCGCGCTGCTCGCCATCTACCTCATTCTCGGCATTCTCTACGAGAGCCTGATCCATCCCGTCACCATTCTCTCGACGCTGCCGTCGGCCGGCCTCGGCGCGCTGATCGCGCTGATGCTGTTCGGCTCGGAGCTGACGATCATCGCCTTCATCGGCATCATTCTTCTCATCGGCATAGTCAAGAAGAACGGAATCATGCTGGTCGATTTCGCCGTGCAGGCGCAACGCGAAAAGGGACTGAGCGCGGCGGAGGCGGCCTACGAGGCGGCGCTGGAGCGCTTCCGCCCGATCATGATGACGACGCTGGCTGCGCTGTTCGGGGCTCTGCCGCTGGCGATCGCAACAGGCGCCGGCGCGGAGCTGCGCCGTCCGCTCGGCATCACCATCGTCGGCGGGCTCGTGCTGTCACAAATTCTCACGCTCTACACGACGCCGGTAATCTATCTGCTGATGGACAAGCTTTCACGCAAGCGCAGCCGCGAGGACGAGGAAGAGGAGCGGCTGGCGGCGGCGGAATAGCATTCCTTCTCCCCGCAATAGGGGAGAAGGTGGCGCGAAGCGACGGATGAGGGGTCGGTCGGTGTGGCGCGATTTCTCCAAGCCGACCGGCCCTTCGCCCCGGCCCTCTCCCCGATTTACGGGGAGAGGGGGAGGCGTCGTCACTTCCCCTTGAAATCCGGCAGCCGGCGCTCGGCGGTCGCCTTCACGCCTTCCTTGAAATCGCCGGTCAGACGCTGCCATTCCTGCTCGACGAGTTCGCGTTCGGTTGCGCGCTCCACGCCTTCGGCGAGGCCGCGGCGCAGCGTTTCGCGGATGGAGAGGATGGCGAGTGGGGCGGATTGCGCGATCTCGGTCGCGAGCGCCTTGGCCTCCTTCAGAACGTCGGCTTCCGGCACGAGCATGTCGGCGAGGCCGATTCGATGGGCTTCCTCGCCGGAGATGCGGCGGCCGGTGTAGAAGAGAAGAGCCGCCTGCTGCTGTCCGACGATGCGCGGCAGCGTGTGCGTGAGGCCGAAGCCGGGATGCATGCCGAGCCGCGCGAAATTTGCCGAAAAGCGCGCTTCGGCGCAGGTGACGCGGAAGTCGGCCATGACGGCAAGGCCGAGGCCGCCGCCGATCGCTGCGCCATGCACGGCGGCGACGATCGGCTTTTCGACTTTGAAGAGGCGCGTCGCCTCCTTGTAGAGGTGCTTGCCGCCTTCGGCGACCGTGCCGGTGTCGGCGCGATTGGCGAAATCGGCGCCGGCGCAGAAAGCCTTGCCTTCCGAGGCGAGCACGCTTGCGCGAATATTGGAATCTCGGTCGCCCGCCTCGAAGGCGGAGGCGAGCTGGCGGATTAGTTCATTGTCGAAGAAGTTGAAGGGCGGGCGGCGGATCGTGATGATCTGCACGTGACCTTCGGTGGCGACAGTGATGTCCTTGTAGGCGGTCATGGAGCGTTCCTTGGCGGTTCTTCTCCCTCCCCCTTGTGGGAAGGGGATTTGGTGCGAGGCTTCAGTCAGTCCTCACCTCAGCCCCAATCCTCTCGCGATCATGCCGCGGAGAATCTCGCGCGTGCCGCCACGCAGCGAGAAGGAGGGGGCGTGCATGATCGTGTGAGCGAGCACGGCGACGTAAGGGTTGCTGGAGCCGCCTTCGGGCTCGGCGTCGACGATGAGTCGCAGCACTTCGACCATCTCCTGTTCGAGGCTGGTGCCGAGCTCTTTCACGATGGCCGCATGGACGGCGGGATCCTCGCCGCGCTGGAGCATGCCGGCGATGGAGCGCGACATGCGGCGCAGCGTCATGAGATGCGCGATGATGCGGCCGAGCGCTATCGCGGCGCGATCGTCGACATTCCCGCGCAACATCTCGAAACCTTCGAGCAGAAGCGTGAAGGTCGAGAGGAAGCGGTCGGGGCCGGAGCGTTCGTAGGCGAGTTCGCCCGTCACCTGTTTCCAGCCGTCGCCCTGGGAGCCGAGCAGGGCGCTGGCCGGCAGGAACATGTCCTCGAACACGACTTCGTTGAAGTGATGCTCGTGCGAGAGGTCGACAATAGGGCTCACCTTCATGCCCGGCGTCTTCATATCGACGATGAACTGGCTGACGCCCCCGTGGCGGTCGTCGGTTTTCGAATCCGTGCGGCAGAACAGGATCATGTAATCGGCGACATGCGCGCCGGAAGTCCAAACCTTCGTGCCGTTGATCTTGAAGCCGCCCTCCACGGCCGTGGCGCGCGTGCGCGTGGCGGCGAGATCGGAGCCAGAATCCGGCTCGCTCATGCCGATGCAGAAAAAGAGTTCGCCGCGCGCGATCTTCGGCACGAAGAATTGCTTCTGCTCTTCCGAACCGAAACGCAGGATGGAGGGAGCCGATTGCCGGTCGGCGATCCAGTGGGCGCCGACCGGCGCGCCGGCGGCGAGCATTTCCTCGAGCACGACGTATCGCTCGAGCGCGCTGCGCTCATGCCCACCGTATTTCTTCGGCCAGGTCATGCCGATCCAGCCCTTGTCAGCCATCTTCTTCGAGAAGGCGGGATCGCGGCCGCTCCAGGATTGGGCGCGCTGGCGCGGCGTCATATGGGCAAGCTCGACGTCGAGAAAGGCGCGCACTTCCGCGCGCAGCTTTTCGGTCGCCTCCGTGTTGGGCGGCGGCGGAGCGAAGGTCAGTTGCGTCATGGGCGGAGTCTCATTGCTGGCCGTCATTGCGAGGAACGAAGCAACGAAGCAACCCATCCCCGCGGATAGCTTCGGGGATGGATTGCTTCGCACCGCTCGCAATGACGGCGGCTGATGTGCTGCGAACCCGGTAAATTGCGCGCATTCTCGTCTTCCTCACGCCGTCACGATGTCGGACCAGATTTTCTTCGGGCCCGCCTTGGCGGCAGCGCGGCCGATGATGAGCGACCAGTCGCTCTCCTTGCCGAATTCGTCGCGCCACGACCACAAGCGTTTGGTGAAGTAGTGCAGCATGTGTTCGCGCGTGAAACCGATGGCGCCATGCGTCTGGTGCGCGATGCCCGCGCCGATGCTGGCGGCCTCGCCGCAGCGGGTCTTGGCGGCGGCGATCGGCAGCAGGCTCATGCCGTTGGCGGCGGCTTCGGCGGCCATGTCGGCGGCGGCATTGGCGGCGGCGGAATGGGCGGCGAGCATGGCGAGATTGTGCTGGATCGCCTGGAATTTCGCGATGGGCTTGCCGAATTGCACGCGCTCGCTGGCGTATTGCAGTGTGAGTTCGAGCGCGCGCGACAAGGCGCCGGCGATCTGGTTGGCGCGCATGGCGGCGCCGAAGGCGCGCAATGTCTCCGTGTTGACGTGATTGCCGGCGCGCGCGACGTCGCTGGCGCCCAGATCGCAAGCGAAGGTTACGTCGTCGCGCGGCTCCATCGCGAGATTTCGGCCCTGCGTCAGCGTGCACAGTTTCGGATCGACGCGCGCGACCATGCTGGCGCCGTCGGCCTCCGCAAGAACCAGAATGGCGGCGGCGTCGCGCGCGAAGGGCGTGCGTTTGGCGAGGCCGTCGAGACGCCAGCCGCCGAAGGTTTTCTTCAGCGCGATCGCAGAGCCATTGCTGGCGGGCGCAATGGTCAGCGGCCCGTCGGGCAATGCAAGCGCGTCGCCGGCGAGCCAGCCTGCGAGCATGGTCTCGGCGAGCGGCACGGGCGCCGCGCGGCTCGCGGAAATGCGCAAGGCAGTCAGCGCATCTTCGATACCGAGGCCCGATCCGCCCGCGTTTTCCGGCAGCAAGGCGCCGGCGAGACCTGCGTCTGAAATCTCGCGCCAGAGCGCTTTCGGAAATTCTCCATTCTCCGCGCCCGCGAGAACGGATTTGTCGCAGGTGTCGCCGAACAGCTTTTCGGCCATGTCGCGGATGAGATCGGTCGTCTCGCTCATGTTTCTCTCTACTTCTTCCCCGGTTGAGCGCTGCGTTGGCGCGCCCAATCCTCGTCGGACCAGTTCAGCATTTGCGACACGCCGGCGCGCGAGCCCGCGAGCCAGCGCTTGCCGCCGTCGATCACGACCGTTTCGCCGGTGATGTAGCCGGCCAAATCGGACACGAGAAAGGCGCAGAGATCGGCGAGTTCGCGATGCTCGCCGTCGCGGCGCAGCGGCACGCCGGGATCGATGTCATTTGCGCCGCCAGTCGGCGTCAGGCGCGCGCTTGCGCCCTGCGTCGGAAAATTGCCGGGCGCGACGGCGACGAGACGTATGCCGTGCGGGCCCCATTCGACAGCCAGCGATTTCGTCATGGCGTCAACGCCGGCCTTGGCCATCGCACTCGGCAGCGTAAACGCCGCGCCGTGCAGCGCCGACAATGTGAGAATGGAGAGAACGACGCCGGACTGCTTTTTTTCGATCCAGTGTCTACCGGCCGCGACCGTGCAATATGCCGTTCCGTGCAGGCAGGTGTTCAGCACGGCGTCGAGCGCGCGGGGAGAGAGCTTGTGCGATTGCGCGAGAAAATTGCCGGCGGCGTTGTTGACGAGAATGTCGAGCGGCTTTCGCGCCCCGAGATTTTCCATCATCGTTTCCACGGCGCCAGCATCGCGAATATCGCATTGCTCGATCTCGACGAAGCGGCCGTAGGCCTGCGCAAATTCCTGCGCGGTATCCTGCAGCGCCTCGCGACGACGGCCGCAGATCACGAGATCCGCGCCCAATTGCATGAAGCGCGCGCCGATCGCCTTGCCGAGGCCCGTGCCGCCGCCCGTGACCAGCGCGCGCTTGCCCTGCAGCAGGTCTGCTTCAAAACCTCCGGCCATCGTTTCGTCCCGCGCGCGGTTTAGGGTGGCGTCCGCGCGATTTTCGTATCATAATTTTGTAGGGCGATTTTCGGACAAGTCGCGCGCCGACGCAAGGGCGCAGCAAAAATACTCGAGGAGGAAACCATGAACGACATGAGCGTGAAATCGGCCGGCTTCGGCTTCAATCCGACGGATGAGCTGAACGATCTGCGCATGTCCGACAAGGCGAAGCCTCTTTACGACCATGTGCGCAAGTTCCTGAAGGAAACCGTGGCGCCGATGCAGGTCGAGTACGAGGCGCTCGAAGAGGGCAAGACGGATCGCTGGAGCTTTGCGCCCGGCCAGCTCGAATGCCTGCAGAAGGCCAAGGACAAGGCGAAGGCGGAAGGGCTGTGGAACTTCTTCCTGCCGGACGCGGAGACGGGCGAGGGCCTCAGCAATCTCGACTACGCCTTCATCGCCGCCGAGCTCGGCAAATATCCGCTCGGTTCTGAATCGATGAATTGTTCCGCGCCCGACACCGGCAATATGGAAGTTCTGGAGCGTGTCGGCACGAAGGAGCAGAAGGAGAAGTGGCTCAAGCCGCTGCTGAACGGCGAAATCCGCTCGGCCTATGTGATGACGGAGCCGAACGTCGCCTCGTCCGACGCCAAGAACGTTTCGACCAGCGCGAAACTCGACGGCGACGAATGGGTCATCAACGGCGAGAAATATTATATCTCCGGTCTCGGCGATCCGCGCTGCAAGATCATGATCGTCATGGTCAAGACCAATCCCGATGCGCCTGCCTCCAAGCAGCAGTCGCAGATTCTCGTTCCCGTCGGCACGCCCGGCGTGGAGGTGATCGGGCCGATGCACGTGTTCGGCCACGACCATGCGCCGCGCGGGCATATGCACATGCGCTTCAACAATGTGCGCGTGCCGAAGGATAACATTCTGCTCGGCGAAGGTCGCGGCTTCGAGATCTCGCAGCTGCGCCTCGGGCCGGGCCGCATCCATCATTGCATGCGCACGATCGGCAAGGCGGAAAAGGCGCTCGACCTGATGATCGAGCGCGGGCTTTCGCGCGAAGCGTTCGGCAAGAAGCTGGTTCACCTCGGCGGCAACCTGCAGATCATCGCGCAGGCGCGCTGCGAGATCGAGGCGATGCGGCTGATGGTGCTGAAGGCCGCCAAGGCGATGGACGTGCTCGGCAACAAGGAAGCACGCGTGTGGGTATCGATGGTGAAGGCGATGGTGCCCGAGCGCACCTGTAAGATCATCGACCAGGCGATCCAGATGCACGGCGCGACCGGCATTTCCAACTGGACGCCGCTCGCCGACATGTACGCCGACGTCCGCCATCTGCGCTTCGCCGACGGTCCGGACGAAGTGCACTGGATGGTGGTCGGGCGGAATGAAGTGACGAACCGCTGAGGCGGTTATTCCTTCTCCCCGCCTGCGGGGAGAAGGAGAGTAGCCTCATCTTTTCGGAAACGCGCCGACGATTGCGACCGCTGACCGGCTGCGCGTTGGGCGTTGTCTCTTCTCCCCGCGAGCGGGGAGAAGATGTCCGAAGGACAGATGAGCGGCCTGTCGGTGTGGCGCGATTTCGCCAACGCGACCGACCTCACCCTGGCCCTCTCCCCGCGCGCGGGGAGAGGAAGAGTGGCCTCACCTTTTTGGAAACGCGCCTGCGATCACGGTCTCGCTGATGGGCTTGCGCGCGTTCGGCTGCTCTATCCCCTGCAGCTTTTCCGGCAGGTTCGCCTTGTCGCCGCGCTTGCCGAGGGCGATCGCCATTTCGATGTGACAATCGTCGGGCACGTTCAATTCGTCGCGCGCGCGATCGAAATCGACCCCGATCATGCCGTGCGCCGGCCAGCCGACCGCCGACGCCTCCAGTGCGAGACAGGCCCAGGCGGCGCCGGCGTCGAGCGAATGCGAGCGTGCGGGAACCTGCGATCCGTCCGCCGCCGGTCGCGTCTTGCGTGAGACGAGGAAGACGATCGCGGCGGCGTTTTTCGCCCAGGGCCGGTTGCCTTCAGCGAGAAGGCCGTGAAACCTGTCGAACTCCGGCGAGCCGCGCTTTGCGTAGAGAAAAATCCACGGCTGTATGTTGCTCGCGGAAGGCGCCCAGCGCGCGGCTTCGAATATGCGCATGAGCGTCGCGTCGGGAATCTCGTCGCCGGTGAAGGCGCGCGGAGACCAGCGGTCGATGAAATGCTGCGAGACGGGATGATCCGGTTTGCGCGGATTGGGCGCGTTCATGGGGTCGCTCTCTGTTTGCCCGCTCCTGCCAGCGGGGAACGCACGACGGCGAGAGCCGCCAGCGTCCGGGTTTCGGAGCGATCAACCGAAAGCGCGCATAAAATCAGCCAGCGCCCCTCAGCCGCACGGCTGACGGGCTATCGCCCCTTGGTCGGAATCTGATTGAAGGACACATCCTTGTCCACACGTATATCGCCGGGCAGACCCAATACGCGCTCAGCGATGATGTTGCGCAAGATTTCATCAGTGCCGCCCTCGATGCGGGTGGCGGGCGAACGCAAAAGCATGGCCATGAACAGGCCGGCCTCGTCGACGCCCGGCTGCGCGCGCAACACGCCCATCGGGCCTTCCAGCTCCAGCGCGAATTGCGAAATGTCCTGCATGGTCGCGCCGGCGACGAGCTTGCCGATGGAATTCTCCGGACCAGGCCGCTCGCCGCGCGACAGCGCGGAGATGGCGCGATAGGCGGTGTATTTCAGGCCATTCGCCTTTGTCGCCCAATTCGCGAGTTTTCCGCGCACGGCCCTGTTGTCGATCGCCGCGCCTTCGCCCATCGGCAGTCGGGCGCAAAGGTCGAACAATTCGGGAAATCCGGTCGGCATGCCCGAGCCGATCGACAGGCGTTCGTTCATCAGCGTGGTGAGCGAGACATTCCAGCCATTGCCGATTTCGCCGAGGCGCTGATGATCGGGAATGCGGACGTTGGTGAAGTAGACCTCGTTGAATTCCGACTGGCCGTTGGCCTGTTTGATCGGGCGGATTTCGACGCCGGGGGTCTTCATGTCCAGGAAGAACATGGTGAGGCCCTTGTGCTTGGCGACGTTCGGATCGGTGCGCGCGATCAGCAGGCCCCAGTCCGAATGATGCGCGCCGGAGGTCCAGATTTTCTGGCCGTTGATCACCCAGTCGTCGCCGTCCTTTTCCGCGCGCGTGCGTAGCCCGGCGAGATCGGAGCCGCCGGCGGGTTCTGAGAAAAGCTGGCACCAGATTTCGTCTCCGGACGCGAGCGGGGGCAGGCGCTTCGTCTTGTGGTCCTCGCTGGCGAAGGCCATGACGGTGGGCCCGCACATGCCGTGGCCGATGATGAAGAGCCCGGACAGCTTGCCGAAGACGCCTTCCTCCTGACCCCAGATCACGCGCTCGATCGGGCTCGCGCCGCGTCCGCCGTAGTCTTTCGGCCAGTGCAGGCAAGCCCAGCCGGCGTCGGCCTTCTTCTTCTGCCAGGCTTTCGAGGCGGCGATGATGTCGCCGGATTTCAGCACGACGCGGCCGAAGGGCGAGGCGCGCAGATCGTCCTCGTATTCGCGCGGCGCATTGGCCTGAATCCAGGCGCGGGCTTCGGCGCGGAAGGCGGCTTCTGTGGGGGTGTCGTCGAAGTTCATGGCGTCCACAATCGTCGTTGATCCCTTCTCCCCGTCCACGGAGAGAAGGTGGCGCGAGGCGCCGGATGAGGGGCCTGTCGCATATTGCGAATATTCGTGACGAGCGACCGGCCCCTCACCCCAGCCCTCTCCCCGCTTGCGGGGAGACGGGGCAGGCTCATGACTACCGCCCCTTGGTCGGGATCTGGTTGAAAGGCGCATCCTTGTCGACGCGGATGTCGCCGGGCAGGCCGAGCACGCGCTCGGCGATGATGTTGCGCATCACCTCGTCGGTTCCGCCGGCGATGCGCATGCCGATCGCGCCGTAGAGCATCTGGTAGAGTTTTCCCGCGGGGCTCGCGTCGTCGCGCGCCACCGCGCCCATCTGGCCCTGCAGATCCAGCGCATACATGGCGATGTCCTGCATCATGGGCGCCGCCACCAGCTTGCCAATGGAATTTTCCGGTCCCGGACGCTCGCCGCGCGAGAGCGCGGAGATGGCGCGGTAGGACGTGTATTTCAGACCATTGGCGCGCGACGCCCAGGTAGCGAGCCGCGAGCGCACCGCCGCGTCCTCGATCGCCAGCGCGCCGTCGGCCATCTTCACGCCCGAGGCGAAATCGAAGAATTCCGGCACGCCGGTCGCGAGCCGCGCGCCGATCGAGAAGCGCTCGTTCATCAGCGTGGTGAGCGAGACGTTCCACCCGTCGTTGACCTTGCCGAGGCGCTGGCTGTCGGGGATGCGGACATTGGTGAAATAGACTTCGTTGAAGCCCGAATGGCCGCTCGCCTGCTTGATCGGCCGCACTTCGACGCCGGGGCTCTTCATGTCCAGAAAGAACATGGTGAGGCCCTTGTGCTTGGGCAGCGTCGGGTCCGTGCGCGTGATGAGAATGCCGTAGTCGGAGAAATGCGCGCCGGTCGTCCAGATTTTCTGGCCGTTGATGATCCAGTCGTCGCCGTCCTTCTCCGCCTTGGTGCGCAAGCCCGCGAGGTCCGAGCCGCCCGCCGGCTCGGAAAAGAGCTGGCACCACACTTCCTCGCCCGAGGCCAGCGGCGGCAGATAGCGGCGCTTCTGTTCCTCGGTGGCGTAGGCCATGACGGTGGGGCCGCACATGCCCTGGCCGATCGCGAAGGGTCCGGAGAGCGCGCCGTATTTGCCTTCTTCCTGATCCCAGATCACGCGCTGGATCGGCGTCGCGGCGCGGCCGCCATATTCCTTCGGCCAGGTGGGGCAGGCAAAGCCCGCATCCGCCTTCTTCTTCTGCCAGGCTTTTGCGGCTTTCACGAGCGCTGCGGTGCGCTGGTCGCGATCCTTGATTTCTTCGGCCGCGGCGAGATCGCGCAGCAGGCCGTCGGGCCGGTTGGCCTCGATCCAGTCGCGGGCGATCTTGCGGAATTCGGCTTCCTGCGGGGTGTCGTCGAAGTTCATGTGAACCTCCCGGTTCTCATTGTCTTGTTTGTTGGCCTGCAATCTTACCGCGTCATGGCCGGGACAAGCCCGGCCATGGCGGCGCGCGATCGACTCACGCCGCCGCGTTGCGCTTGCGCATCTCGTCGATCAGCCGGTTCTCCCACATGGTGAGGGAGCCAAGCGTCAGCGCCAGCAGGTTCGAGCGGCGGTAGTAGAGGTGGCAGTCGAACTCCCAGGTGAAGCCCATGCCGCCATGCACCTGCGTGTTGTTCTTCGAGCAAAGCTGGTAGGCCTGCGTCGCCGAAACGCGCGCGTTGGCGGCGGCTTCGGCCAGTTCGCCGGCGTCGGTCGAAAGCGCCCAGGCGCCGTAATAGGCGTTGGAGCGCGCGAGCGTCGCCGCCACATACATGTCCGCCAGCATATGTTTGACCGCCTGGAACGAGCCGATGGGACGGCCGAAAGCAATGCGGTCGAGCGCATAGTCGCGGCCCATTTCCAACGCGCGGTCGGAACCGCCGATCTGCTCGAAGGCGACGAGAATCGCGGCGCGGTCGAGAACCTTGTTGACGAGGTCCCACGCGTCCGCGCCATTGCCGAGCGCGTCGCCGGGCGCATTGTTGAACACGATGCGCGCATGGTTGCGCGTCGGGTCCACCGTCTCGACGTTTTCACGCGTGACGCCGGCGCCGGCGAGATCGACGATGAACAGTCCCTCGCGCGCGACGACGATGGCGAAGTCGGCGACGCCGCCGTCCGGCACGAGCGTCTTCGTGCCCGAAACCTTGCCGCCGGAGGCCGCCGTCATGATGGAACGCGGCGTGGGATCTCCGACGCCTTCGACCAGCGCGAGCGTGCCGATCGCCTCGCCCGAAGCGATCCTGGGCAGCCATTGCTTCTTCTGCGCATCCGAGCCTGCGAGCATCAGCAGTTCGGCGGCCAGATACACAGTCGAGGAATAGGGCACGGGCGCAAGCGCGCGGCCGAGTTCTTCCGCCACCACGCAGAGCTCGAGGCGCCCGGCGCCGGCGCCGCCGAATTCTTCCGGGATCGCAACGCCGATCAGGCCGAGTTCGGCGAGACCCTTCCAGAGCGCGCGGTCGTACGTGTCCTTGCCCTCGAGGATGGCGCGCACGTGCTTGGGCGTGGAATTTTCGGAGAGAAAGCGTCGCGCCTCATCGCGTAGCTGCTTCTGCTCGTCGGAAAAATCGAAATTCATTCAGGCCTCCCGGGTTCTTGCGATGTCTTCGCCGTTGCCTGCCATTGCGAGGAACGAAGTGACGAAGCAATCCATCCCCGCAAGCTGGATCGACAGCCGGGGATGGATTGCTTCGCTTCGCTCGCAATGACCGCGTCGCGACCAGCGCATTTTTCAAAAGCAAACCCCATTGCAGGAAGTTAGTCAATCGACTAATTAATTGTTTCGCTCTGCGAGAGCGGGAGGAAAAAACCATGGCGGAAACCGCCGAAGCCGTGCAGACGCGCGCGCCGAGCACCAAGGAGCGGCTGATCGCAGCGGCCCGCGAAATCATGACCGAGCGCAACGCAGTGGAGTTTTCGCTGCAGGACGTGGCGGCGCGATCCGGGCTCAATTCCGCGCTGGTGAAATATCATTTCGGCAACAAGGACGGCCTGCTGCTCGCGATTCTCGAACGCGACGCGGAGACCTCGCTGAAACAGGTCGAGAAATTGCTGGCGCGCGACATGCCGGCGACGCAGAAGCTCAGCCTGCACATGGCCGGCATCATCGAGACCTATTTCCGCAAGCCGTACATGAATCGCCTCGTACATCTGATGATTCACGAGCGCGGCGACGAGGCGGCGCAGCAGGTGTCGCGTTTCTTCGTCGAACCGCTCGCGCGTTTCCAGAGGCTGATCCTGGAAGAGGGCGTGAAGAGCGGCGAGTTCAAGCCCGTCGATCCCGGTTTCTTCTATCACGCCGTCGGCAGCGCCTGCGACGCGCTGTTCCGCTGGCACCCGGAATCGCGCCGCATCTGGGGCGTGGCGACGATCAACGACGCGCAGCGGCGGCGCTATGCGGAATTCGTCGTCGATCTCGTGCTGAACGGATTGGTGAAGCGGTGACGAGATAGACCGTCATTGCGAGGAGCGGAGCGGCGAAGCAATCCATCCTCGCAACTGGATCATGATCCGGGGACGGATTGCTTCGCTTCGCTCGCAATGACGCCTGACAGCGACAATACGCAAAAACACAGAGGAAACCCCGATGTATCACCCCTATCATCACGCCAAGGCGAACCCTGACAAGCCCGCCGTCATCATGGCGGGCTCCGGCGCCGTTCTCACCTACAAGCAGCTCGACGAGCGCTCCAACCAGGGCGCGCAACTCTTCCGCTCGCTCGGATTCAAGCGCGGCGATTCGATCGCGCTGTTTCTGGAGAACCATCCGCGCTATTTCGAAATCTGTTGGGCGGCCCAGCGCGCGGGGCTTTATTACACCTGCATTTCCTCGGCGCTGACGGCGGGCGAGGTCGAATACATCGTGCGCGACTGCTCCGCGAAACTGTTCATCACCTCGCCGGCGAAGGCGGGCGAGGCCGACAAACTCGCGCCGCAGATCGCCGATCTGAAGCTCTATTCGCTCGACAAGGCTTGGGGGCTGTTCGCCTCGTGGGAAGCAGCCTGCGCGACCATGCCGACGACGCCGATTTCGGATGAGGCGCCGGGCGTCGACATGCTCTATTCCTCCGGCACGACAGGCCGTCCGAAGGGCGTGAAGGTGGAGTTGAAGGACGAGCCGGTCGACGCCATCAATTCGCTGGTGCAACTCGCCGCCGGCCTGTTCGGCTTCAACAAGGACACGATCTATCTGTCGCCCGCGCCGCTCTATCACGCCGCGCCCTTGCGGTGGTGCATGACGACGATGCGGCTCGGCGGCACGGTGATCGTGATGGAGAAGTTCGATCCCGAGCGCGCGCTGCAACTGATCGAAAAATACAAGGTCACGGCCTCGCAATGGGTGCCGACGCATTTCGTGCGCATGCTGAAGCTGCCCGAGGATGTGCGGAAAAAGTACGATCTCTCGTCGCTGAACTGCGCGATCCATGCGGCGGCGCCGTGCCCCGTGCAGACCAAGAAGCAGATGATCGAGTGGTGGGGCCCGGTGCTGAAGGAATACTACGCCGGCAGCGAGGGCAACGGCTTCTGCTATATTTCGTCCGAAGAATGGCTGAAGAAGCCCGGCTCGGTCGGCACGGCGAAGATCGGGGTCTTGAAAATCTGCGACGAGAACAGCGACGAAGTCGCGACGGGTTCGGACGGCACAGTCTATTTCGCCGACGGTACGCCGTTCGAATACCACAACGACCCCGAAAAGACGGCGCAATCCAAGAACAAGCATGGCTGGACGACGCTCGGCGATGTCGGCCATGTCGATGAGGACGGCTATCTGTTCCTCACCGACCGCAAGGCCTTCATGATCATTTCCGGCG
>JASGFP010000083.1:0-19246 GCA_047605445.1 Rhodoblastus sp. | reverse complement strand
CAGCACCTGTTCTGGTTCTTCGGCCACCCGGAAGTCTACATCCTGATCCTGCCGGCCTTCGGCATCATCAGCCACATCGTGTCGACCTTCTCGAAAAAGCCCGTGTTCGGCTATCTCGGCATGGCCTATGCGATGGTCGCCATCGGCTTCGTCGGCTTCATCGTGTGGGCGCACCACATGTACACCGTCGGCCTGTCGCTCAACACGCAGCGCTATTTCGTGTTTGCGACCATGGTGATCGCGGTGCCCACCGGCGTGAAGATCTTCTCGTGGATCGCGACCATGTGGGGCGGCTCGATCTCGATGCGCGCGCCGATGGTGTGGGCGGTCGGCTTCATCTTCGTGTTCACGGTCGGCGGCGTTACCGGCGTTGTGCTGGCGAATGCGGGCATCGACCGCGCGCTGCACGAGACCTATTACGTCGTCGCGCACTTCCACTACACCATGTCGCTGGGCGCGGTGTTCGGGGTCTTCGCGGGCTTCTACTACTGGTTCCCGAAGATTTCCGGCTACATGTACAACGAGACGCTGGCGAAGGTTCATTTCTGGTTGCTGTTCATCGGCGTCAACCTGACCTTCTTCCCGCAACACTTCCTCGGCCTGTCGGGCATGCCGCGCCGCTATATCGACTATCCGGACGCCTACGCTTACTGGAACCTGTTCTCGTCCTACGGCGCCTACATCGCCGGCCTCAGCCTCCTGTGCTTCTTCTTCGTCGTGATCGAGGCCTTCTCGAAGAAGCGCGTGGCCGGCGACAATCCGTGGGGCGTCGGCGCGACGACGCTGGAATGGACGCTGCCTTCGCCGCCGCCGTTCCACCAGTTCGAGACGCTGCCGCGCATCACGGGCGGCGATCACTGAAACGGAGCGCGGCCGGGCGACCGGCCGCCTTCCACGATGCGTTGATGAAGCGAGCAATATGACCGACGTGACCGCTATAGCGAATGGCCAGGAGGCTGCCCTCGGCGCGGCCGAACTGACCGGCGGCGCGCCTGCCGACTATGTCTCGCTGCTCAAGCCGCGCGTCATGTCGTTGGTGATCCTCACCGCGCTCGCGGGTCTGCTCGCGGCGCCCGCGCATGTTCATCCCGTCGTCGGCTTCGCCGCGCTTCTGGCCATTTCGGTTGGCGCGGGCGCCTCGGGCGCGCTCAACATGTGGTACGATCGCGACATCGATGCGATCATGACGCGCACGCGCACGCGCGCCATTCCCTCGGGCCGCATTCTGCCGCGCGAGGCGCTGTCCTTTGGCCTCGTGTTGTCGGCCTTCGCCGTTTTCACGCTCGGCGTCGTGACCAACTGGCTTGCGGCCGGGCTTCTCGCCTTCACCATCTTCTTTTATGCCGTGGTCTACACGATGTGGCTGAAGCGCTGGACGCCGCAGAACATCGTGATCGGCGGCGCCGCCGGCGCCTTTCCGCCCATGATCGGTTGGGCGGCGGCCACGGGCTCGATCTCCATCGAGAGCCTCTCGCTCTTCGCCATCACATTCTTCTGGACGCCGCCGCATTTCTGGGCGCTCGCCCTGTTCAAGAGCGGCGATTACGGACGCGCCGGCGTGCCGATGATGCCCAATGTGAAGGGCGCGCAGCGCACGCGGCTGGAAATCTTCCTCTATTCGCTGCTGCTCGTGCCGGTGTGCGTCTCGCCCTGGGCGCTCGGCTTCGAGGGCCGCGCCTACGGAGTGCTCGCGCTCGCCTCCAGCCTGTTCATGCTCTGGCTCGCCTTCGTCGTCTGGCGCGACACGGAAGGCCGCGACAAGGATCGGGCGGCCAAGCAATTGTTCGGCTATTCGATCCTGCACCTGTTCCTGCTGTTCGGCTTCATCGTGGTCGAGCACGGAATACTCGCGCCGCTGGGCGTGGCGCTATGAACGCGCACGATCGTCATCCCCCCGTTCAGGACGGCGTCGTGCTGACGCCGGCGCAACTCAAGGCGCGCCGTCAGCGCAACATCGCCATCGGCCTCGCCGTCACCTTGCTGTGCGTGCTGTTCTATGCGGTCACCATCGCCAAGCTCGGCGGCTTCGCAGTGAAGGGCGCAGGCTGATGAACTCGACCGCGCCCCGCCCTCCAGCTCCGCGCAACCGACGTACGCCGGCGTTGATTACGGCCGGCGTTGCGGCATTGATGCTCGGGCTCTCCTTCGCCGCCGTGCCGCTCTACCGCATGTTCTGCGCCGTGACAGGCTATGGCGGCACGACCCAGCGCGCGCATGCAGCCCCGGCGAAGCCCGGCGAACGTGTGCTGACGGTGCGCTTCGATTCGAATGTCGGCGGCGCCCTGCCTTGGGCGTTCGAGCCGGAAACGAAGCAGATCACGCTGCGCACCGGCGAAACCAAGACCGTCTTCTACCGCGTCACCAATCTCACGGGCCACGCCGTTTCCGCGACGGCCGCCTATAATGTCACCCCGGACCAGGCGGGCGGATATTTCGACAAACTGAGCTGCTTCTGCTTCTCCGAGCAGACGCTGGGCCCGCACGAGACGGCCGAGTGGCCCGTCGTCTTCTTCCTCGATCCTGCGCTCGAGAAAGACGCTTCGATGAAGCAGGTCGAACAGATCACGCTCAGCTACACGTTCTTCGAATCGAAAAAGCCCGCCCGCTCGGCCGAGCAGACGGCGCCGAAATCCAGAATCTGATTTAAACAGTCGCATGCGGCCAAGCGGCCGAAAGGGGAAGAAGATGGCGGACGGTCACGCGAAGCCAAATCACGATTACCATCTCGTGCCTCCGAGCCCATGGCCGCTCATGGGCTCCATCTCCGCCTTCGTCCTGGCGGTCGGCGCCATCTTCTGGATGAAAAATCTGAAGATGATCGGCCTGCCGGTCGGCCCTTACATTTTCGGCGCCGGCCTCATTGGCGTCCTCTACGTGATGATCGCGTGGTGGACCGATGTGGTTCACGAGGCCGAGCACGGCGATCACACCCGGGTCGTCCAGCTCTCGCACCGCTACGGCATGATCCTCTTCATCTCCTCGGAGGTCATGTTCTTCGTCGCGTGGTTCTGGGCGTTCTTCGACGCCAGCCTCTTCACCAACGAGGCGATTCAATATTCGCGCGTCGAATTCACCGGCGGACACTGGCCGCCGAAGGGCATCGAGGTGCTCGATCCCTGGCACCTGCCGCTGCTCAACACGCTGCTGCTGCTGACCTCGGGCACGACCGTCACGTGGGCGCATCACGCACTGCTCAACAATGACCGCGAGGGCCTGAAGAAGGGCCTGCTGGCGACCATCGTGCTCGGCCTGATCTTCAGCTTCGTGCAGGGCTACGAATATGCGCACGCGCCCTTCGCCTTCAAGAATTCGATCTACGGCTCGACCTTCTTCATGGCCACGGGCTTCCACGGCTTCCACGTCATCGTCGGCACGATCTTCCTGACCGTCTGCCTCGTGCGCGCGATGAAGGGCCAGTTCACGCCGAGGCAGCACCTCGGCTTCGAATTCGCCGCGTGGTACTGGCATTTCGTCGACGTGGTCTGGCTGTTCCTCTTCGCCGCCATCTACGTCTGGGGCTCCTGGGGCGCGCAGATCGCCCACGGCCACTGATCGCGGGCCGCGCAAATACGGGGGCGGCTTCGGCCGCCCCTTTGCTTTTGGGGACCACCGATGGCCTATGACCGATATCCGCCTCTTTCCCCCTATTCGACAGGCATGGCCGGCCGCTGCCCGCGCTGCGGCGAGGGCAAGATGTTCGACGGCTTCATCACGATCGCCGAGCGCTGCAACGTCTGCGGCCTCGATCTCAAATTCGCCGACGCCGGCGACGGCCCGGCGATCTTTGTCATGCTGATCGCAGGCTTCATCATCGTCGGCGCCGCGCTCTGGCTCGAGGTCAATTACGAGCCGCCGATGTGGGTCTTCCTCGTTATCTTCCTGCCGCTGACGCTGATCGTCTGCCTTGGCATGCTGCGGCCGCTCAAGGGCGTGCTCGTCGCCCTGCAATACGCCAACAAGGCGGAGCAGGGCCGTCTGGAGCGCTGACATGACTGCGCGGGCGCACAGGCGGCGGGGCCTCGTCGGTCCGGCCATCGCCGCTGCGGTCGCTTTCGCCATCCTCGTCTCGCTCGGCGCCTGGCAATTGCAGCGCCTCGCCTGGAAGGAGACGCTGATCGCCCGCATCGCCGCGCGCATCCACCAGCCCCCGGCGCCGCTGCCGCCGCCTGCCGAATGGTCGAGCCTGCGGCCCGACGACTACGACTATCGCCATGTGCGCGTGCGCGGCCATTACCTGCCCGGCGAAATCCTGATCTTCCGTTCGTCCGCGCCGGCCGCCGCCGACCGCAATGTCGGTCCGGGCTATCAGGTGATGACGCCCTTCGCGCCGGCGGCTGGCGGGGCGCTGCTCGTCAATCGCGGCTTCGCGCCGCTCGCCTGGAAGGACAAGCCTGAACTGCGGACTCCCCCGCCGGCGGGAGACGTCGAAATCTCCGGCCTGATGCGCGAACCGGAAGACCGCAACGCCTTCACCCCGGCCGACGAGCCGGACAAGCTGCTGTTCTACACGCGCGATCCCGGGGCTATGGCGGCAGCGCTCAAGCTCGAGGGCTCAGCCCCCTTCGCGCTCGACGTCGACGCCGATCCCGCGGCCAAAGGATGGCCGCACGGCGGCGCGACGGAACTGAACATCCCCAACAACCACCTGTCCTACGCCTGGACGTGGTTCGGGCTGGCTGCGACGCTGGCGGGAGTATTCGGAGCATGGGCGTGGGGCAGGGGCCGGCGCTGAATCCCGCTGGCCCCCGACGGCCCAATTCGTGTTAAACCCCGCCCGACCAAAACCGGGATGATCATGCGCTACATTTCCACCCGCGGCGAAGCGCCCGCGCTGAATTTCACAGAGACCGCGCTGGCAGGGCTGGCGACCGACGGCGGCCTTTACCTGCCCGAGTCCTATCCGCAGCTTCACGCCTCCACCATCGCGGGGCTGGCCGGGCGTACCTATGCGGAAGCCGCCGAAACCATCATCTCGCCGTTCGTTGGCGACGCCATCCCGCGCGAAAGCCTCTCGGCGATGATCGCCGACGCCTACAAGACGTTCCGCCATCCCGCGGTGACGCCGCTCGCCCAGCTCTCCGACAATCTCTTCCTGCTCGAGCTCTTTCACGGCCCCACGCTCGCCTTCAAGGACGTGGCGATGCAATTGCTCGGCCGCATCATGAACCATGCGCTGAAAATCCGCGGCAGGCGCGCCACCGTCGTCGGCGCGACCTCGGGCGATACGGGCGCAGCGGCGATCGAGGCCTTTCGCGGCCTCGATCAGGTCGATGTCTTCATCCTCTATCCGCACGGCCGCGTGTCGGACGTGCAGCGCCGCCAGATGACGACGGTTGCGGACGCCAACATTCACGCCATCGCGCTCGAAGGAAATTTCGACGACGCGCAGGCGATCCTGAAGAACCTGTTTCGCGACGCGCGCTTCCGCGACGATGTCGGACTGACTGGCGTCAATTCGATCAACTGGGCGCGCGTCGTCGCGCAGATCGTCTATTATTTCACGAGTGCGGTTGCGCTCGGCGCTCCGCATCGGCCCGTGTCCTTCACGGTGCCGACGGGCAATTTCGGCGACATTCTCGCGGGCTATGTCGCCAAGAAAATGGGCCTGCCGATCGAGCGTCTCGTCATCGCCACCAACGAGAACGACATTCTCGCGCGCACGCTGGAAACCGGCCGCTACGAGGTGCGCGGCGTAAAGGCGACGCAATCGCCGTCGATGGACATTCAGGTGTCGTCGAACTTCGAGCGCCTGCTGTTCGACGCCTGTGGCCGTGACGCCGGCGCGATCCGAAATCTCATGGCGCGGCTCGATCAGGCGAAGGCGTTCGACATCGAGCCGGGAGCGCTCGGCCGCATCCGCGCCGATTTCGATGCAGCGAGCGTCAGCGAGAGCGAGACGCGCAAGGAAATCGCGCGCGTCTACGCGGCGAGCGACTACATTCTCGATCCGCACAGCGCCGTCGGCGTCGCAGCGGGCTTCCGCGCGCTGGCGAAAGCGCCGCATACGCCGATGATTGTCGCGGGCACCGCGCATCCCGCGAAATTCCCGGATGCGATCGAGGCGGCGACCGGCGTCCATCCCACGCTGCCGCCGCATCTCGCCGACATCATGGAGCGCGAGGAGCGGTTCGATGTCGTCGCCAACGACATGGGCGCCGTGGAAAAATTTATCCGCGCCCGCGCGCGCGCATTGAAAGCGGCATGAGCGTCGAGACGACCACGCTGCCGTCCGGCCTGCGGATCGTCACCGACCGGATGGAAGGCGCGGAAACTGCGGCGGTCGGCGTCTATGCCGCGGTCGGCTCGCGCAACGAGACGGCGCAGGAGCATGGCCTGTCGCATCTCATCGAGCATATGGCTTTCAAGGGCACGCGCACGCGCGACGCCCGCGCGATAGCCGCCGAAATCGAGGAAGCCGGCGGCGATCTCAACGCCGAGACGGCGAGCGAACACACAGCCTATCTCGCGCGCCTGCTGCCCGGCGAAGTCGAGCGCGCGCTGGAGATCTTCGCCGATATTCTGACCGACTCGGTATTCGACGCAGACGAGCTCGAACGCGAGAAGAACGTCATCCTGCAGGAGATCGCGGCGGTCGAGGACGATCCCGACGATCTCGTGATGGAGCTGATGGATCGCGCGGCCTATCCGGATCAGCCGCTCGGCCGCCCGATCCTCGGCGTGAAGAAGACGGTTAAATCCTTCGATCGCGCGATGATCCGCGCCTATCTCGACCGCTTCTACGGCGCCAATTCGCTGATCGTCTCGGCGGCGGGCGCGGTCGACCACGGCGAAATCGTGCGTGCGGCGGAAAAACTGTTTGGCGCCATGCCGCAGGTCTCTCGACCCGCCTTCGAGGCGGCCCGCTATCGCGGCGGCGAGGAGAAATCGCGCAAGGGCGCCGAGCAGGCCAATATCGTTATCGCCTTCGAAGGCGTCGGCCATCGCGATCATGACGCCGCTGCGGCGCATGTCTTTTCCGGCGCGGTCGGCGGCGGCATGTCGTCCAGGCTCTTTCAGGAAGTGCGCGAAAAACGCGGGCTCGCCTATTCCATCGACACGTTCAACTGGTCCTACGACGACACCGGAATCTTCGGCCTGCAGGCGGCGACCGATCCACGCGACGCAGTCGAACTCGCTCGTGTCGCGATGGATTGCATCGCCGCCGCTGTCGAGGATCTGACCGAAACGGAACTGCGCCGCGCGAAAGCGCAGGCGAAAGTCTCGCTGCTGGCCGCGCTCGAATCCTCGCCCGCCCGCGTCAATCAGCTCGCCCGGCAGACGGCGATTTTCGGCCGCGTGCTTGCGCGAAGCGAGATCATCGGCGAAATAGAGCAACTCACCCTGTCCGGCGTGCGCGCCGCCGGTCGCAGGCTTCTCTCCAGCGCGCCGACGCTCGCCGCCGTGGGACCGACCGGACGGGGCCTGACGGCGGACTGCGTCGCCGAGCGGCTGAGGACGGGCTGATTCATGGCCTTGTTTCGACTGGGGCCGAGCACCGACAACAATACCTTCGTGCGCGGCGACGGCGTGTTTCTGCGCCCGGCCGAAATGGCCGACTGGCAGGATTGGGCGCGGCTGCGCGAACACAGCCGCAACTTCCTCACGCCCTGGGAGCCGATCTGGCCCTCCGACGATCTGACCCGCGCCGCCTTCCGCCGCCGCGTCCGGCGCCATGCGGAAGAAATGGCGCGCGACGAAGCCTTTCCCTTCCTGATTTTCCGCTCGCGCGACAAGGCGCTGGTCGGCGGCCTCACCATCGGGCAGATACGCCGCGGCGTCGCGCAGGCGGGGACCATCGGCTATTGGGTCGGCGTGAACTACGCGGGGCAGGGCTATATGTCGCGGGCCCTGCGCGCGGCGGTAGCTTATTCCTTCCAGACGTTGCGCCTGCACCGGGTGGAAGCCGCCTGTCTGCCCACCAACGCCGCCTCGATCCGCGTGCTGGAAAGCGCCGGTTTCCGGCGCGAGGGGCTTGCCCGATCCTACCTGCGCATCAACGGCCGCTGGCAGGATCATCTGCTGTTCGCCGTGCTGGAAAACGACCCGCCGCTGCCCCCGCGCCTGCGCGCGCGCAACGACGACGGTCCCTCCTTCGCCTGAGGCTTCTTGCCGGCTCGCGCCGGAAGCTTTACCAGTCAAACTTCCGACACGAACAGGGCGCACCCCCGGGCCAGATTTCAGCCTCTATGGGCGGCCGTCCCCGAAAGAGAGAATTCGTGCGTTTGGTCCGATTGCTCCTGGCCGTCCTCATTCTTGCCGCCGAATGCCTGCCGGCGCGCGCAATCGAATCCGTGCGTGTGCCGCTCGATTCCCAGGCGATCAATCTCACGCGCGCTGTCGAATCCTATTCCTCGCAGGGCGATCGCCTGCAGGTCTCCACCGCGCCCGGCTCCGACGGCATCGTGCGCCGCATCGAGGTGCGCGCCAAGCAGGAGGGCGCGCGGCCCTCGTGGATCGTGTTCGCGCTGACCAACGACACCGACGAGCAGATCGAGCGCCTGCTGGTGGCGCCGCATTTCCGCCTCGTCGGCTCCGGCGTCATCTGGCCCGACCTCGGCGCCGTGCGCATCAACGCCATCACGGCGAGCCAGGGCTTTCCACCCGAGGCGGAAGACAATCCGGACGCCGACGTTTTTCGCGTGACGCTCGATCCCGGCACGACCGTGACCTATGTCGCCGAGCTGCGCACGCCCAACCTGCCGCAGCTCTATCTCTGGGATCCCGACGCCTACAAGGATCGCGCGACCAGCCTGACGCTCTACAAGGGCATCGTCATCGGCATTTCCGGCCTGCTGGCGCTGTTCCTCACCATCGTTGTCGTGGTCAAGAGCGCGGTCATCTTCCCCGCCGCCGCCGCGCTCGCCTGGGCGGTCTTCGCCTATGTCTGCATCGACTTCGGTTTTTTCGCGCGCGCCTTCGGGGTGGGCGTGGACGCCGACCGCTTCTGGCGCGCCGCCGCCGAGACGATTCTGTCCGCCACGCTCGTGGTGTTCCTGTTCGCCTACCTCAACCTCAACCGCTGGCATGTGCGCGCCTCGCATGTCGTCGGCCTCTGGGTCGTGTTCCTGCTCGCGCTGCTGGGGCTCGCCTGGTACGACCCCTCCGTCGCGGCCGGCGTCGCGCATATTTCGCTCGCCACCGTTGCGGGGGCTGGGCTCCTGCTCGTCGTGTATCTCTCGACGCACGGCTACGAGCGCGCGATCATGCTCATCCCGACATGGTTCCTGCTGCTCGCCTGGGTCTGCGCGGCGGGCTTCGCCGTCACCGGCGCGCTGTCGAACGATATCGTCGGCCCCACGCTGATCGGCGGCCTCGTGCTGATCGTGATGCTGATCGGCTTCACCGTCATGCAGAACGCCTTCGCTTCGGGCGGGCTCGCGCAGGGCGCCATCTCGGACGTCGAGCGCAAGGCGCTGGCCGTGACCGGCGCGGCCGACGTCATCTTCGACTGGGACGTGCCGGCCGACCACATCTACGTCAGCCCGGAGGTCGAATCCCATCTCGGCCTCGAGCGCGGCGATCTCGAGGGCCCGGCGTCGAACTGGCTCGAAATTCTTCATCCCTTCGAGCGTGACCGCTATCGCGCCTGCCTCGACACGCTGCTGGAGCAGCGCCGCGGCCGCATCAACGAGGAATTCCGCCTGCGCGCTTCGGACGGCCACTATCTCTGGTATCGCCTGCGCTGCCGCCCCGTCGTCGGTCCCGACGGCGAGGTGATCCGCGTCGTCGGCACGCTGGTCGACGTCACCGACGAGCGCACGGCGCAAGAGCGCCTGCTGCACGACGCCGTGCACGACAATCTGACGGGCCTGCCCAACCGCGAATTGTTTTTCGACCGGCTGGAAGCCGCGCTCTCCTTCGCGCGCGCGGAAGCGGCGCGGCCGACGGTGCTGTGCGTCGACATCGACCGCTTCAAGCAGATCAACGAGACGATCGGTATATCGGCAGGCGATTCGATCCTGCTGACCGCCGCGCGCCGCCTGACGCGCCTGCTGCAGCCGCAGGACACGCTGGCGCGAGTCTCCGGCGACACGTTCGCCGTGATCGTTCTGTCGGAAAGCAATCCCGAGCATGTCGTGCAACTCGCCGAAACGATGCGCCGCGCGCTGTCCACGCCAGTCTCCTTCGCCGAGCGCGAGATAGCGCTCTCGGCTTCCGTCGGCATCGCCCTGTTCGATCCGCAGACGCACGCCAAGCGCGACGACATGCTCAAGGACGCCGAGATCGCCATGCGTCACGCCAAGCGCGCCGGCGGCAATCGCATCGAGGTCTTCCGGCCGGGCATGCGCAGCCAGCGCTCCGACCGGCTCGCGCTCGAAGCCGACCTGCGGCGCGCGCTGTCGCGCGGCGAGATCAAGGTCTATTTCCAGCCGATCGTCCGGCTGGAGGATCGCACGGTCGCGGGCTTCGAGGCGCTCTTGCGCTGGGATCATCCGAGCCTCGGGCGCCTTGGCCCCGATGTCTTCATTCCGATTGCGGAAGAAACCGGCGTCATCGTCGAGCTCGGCGTCTTCGTTCTCGAACGCACCGCGCGCGAACTCGCGGCATGGCAGAAGGCGCTCGACGTCGAACCGCCGATCTTCGCCTCCGTCAACGTCTCCTCACGCCAACTGCTGCGGCACGATCTCCTTCAGGATGTGAAGAACGCGCTGACCCGCTCCGACGTCATCCGCGGCACGCTCAAGCTCGAACTCACCGAGAGCCTGGTGATGGAAAACCCGGAATACGCCGCGCAGATGCTGACCCGCATCAAGAACCTCGGCGCCGGGCTTTCGCTGGACGATTTCGGCACGGGCTATTCCTCGCTCGCCTATCTCCAGCGCTTCCCCTTCGACACGATCAAGATCGATCGCTCTTTCGTGCAGCAGAATTCGAGCGGCGCGCGCCCCGTGATCCTGCGCTCCATCGTCGCGCTCGCGCACGATCTCGGCATGGAAGTCGTCGCCGAAGGCGCCGAGACTGAATCGGACGCCATCGAGCTTTACCAGCTCGGCTGCGAATTTGCGCAAGGCTATGCTTTCGGCCACCCGATCAGCGCGCTCGACGCCCGCAAGCTGGTGGGCGCGGCTACAGAGGCGGCATGATGGACAGACGGATTTTTGTCAGCGGCGGGGCGACCGCGCTGCTTGCCGGCGTTGCGCGCGCCGACGATGAGTTTCGTGGCGACGACGGCAAGCCGGCGCCCACCTGGCGCTTGCCGTCGGACATTTCGCTGGACCTGCCGGGGACGATCGTGGCGGGCGGCAAGAGCCCCGACGCGATCCTCTACGAATTCTTCGACTATAATTGCCCGTGGTGCAAAAGGTCGGAGCCCGACCTGCACAAACTCGTGACGGGCGACAAGAATTTCAGCCTGATCCTCGTGCAGAACGCGATCCTGTCGCTCGGCAGCGTGCAGGCGGCCAAGGTCGCGATGGCCGCGCGCGCCATGTACGACGACGCGAAGGCGTATACCCTGCACCGCGCCATGCTCGCCCACCGCGGCCCGCTCGACGGCATGGGCGCGCTCGGACACGCGAAGAAGCTGGGCCTCGACGCCAAGGCGCTCGAAGCGAAAGCCGACGGCGAGGACATGCGCAAGCAGCTGATGGCCCATGTGCAGACCGGACGCGCGCTCGCGATGGACGCCACGCCGTCCTTCGCCATGAACGGCATGGGCGTCGGCGGCTGGCCGGGCCCTAAGGCCATCGCGCGCATGGTGAAGAACGTGCGCGCCTGCGAACGCATCACCTGCGCGTAGCATGGCCCGCTACGATTTCGCCGCCACGCGCCTGTTCGTCGATGACGCTTTGCATGCGGGCGCGCGGATCGCGGCGGGCGCGGACCGCGCCAATTTCCTGCTCAACGTCCTGCGTCTCAAATCGGGCGACAGGCTTCTCGTGTTCAACGGTCGCGACGGCGAATGGCTCGCCTCGATCGCGGAGGCGAAGAAGCGCGAGGCTATCCTCGCGCTCGAAAGTCAGAACCGCCCGCAGGAAGGCGGCCCTGACATCGATCTCTGCTTCGCCCCCCTCAAACACGCCCGCCTCGACTATGCCGTGCAAAAGGCGGTCGAGATGGGCGCGGGCCGCCTGCGGCCGGTGCTGACGCGCCGCACGCAGGTCGCGCGCCTCAACCTCGAACGCATGCGCGCCAATGTGATCGAGGCAGCCGAGCAATGCGGCGTGCTCCGCGTGCCGCAGGTGGAGGCGGAGATCCCGTTCGAGCGCATGATCGCGCAATGGCCGGCCGACCGTCTGCTGATCTTCTGCGACGAGGACGCGGAAATCGCTGATCCGGTCGCTGCGCTGCGCGCTGCGCGCGCCGGGACGCCGCGCGGCGTTGGACTGCTCATCGGGCCGGAAGGCGGGTTCGACGAAAAGGAGAGGGCGCTGGCGCTCGCCGCGCCGCGGTCGCTGCGGATTTCGCTCGGGCCCCGCATCCTGCGGGCGGATACGGCGGCTGTTGCAGGAATGGCTCTCGTCCAGAGCGTTTTCGGAGATTGGGCTGGATCAACGACCTAGGCCACGATCTCGCCACGATGTTCGCCCAAACCGTGGGCGCTTCGCTAGACATCAGCCGGAATGCTGTTCCGAGCAAGCTCTGAGGGCGACGATGCAAAATCCAGACGGCAAGGGCTCAGCCCGACCGATCCTCAAATATTCGGCGTCCGGAGTCTCTGCCCTCTGCCTCGCGGTTTTTGCCGGCCCCGCCATCGCCGGCGGCTGCATGTCCTACAGCCCTGACAGCGCCACGATCAGCGGCGCCGACAATTGCCTGAGCGTCGGCCGTCATGTGCGCGTCGAGGCGCAGGTCATGCAGGGTTCGGCCAGCCTCGGCTCCGGATTCGTCGCTCCGCGCCAAGACGGCGCGCGTCCCGCCGCCATGCGGTCGGAGAGTGTCACGCGTCTGCGCGCGGGACCGCCGCTGGGCGGTCCGTTCCAGCGCTGAGAGCGCAGGGCCGCTTCAGAACACGCATTCCTCGAACGCCGGCAATACGCTGCGGCCCCAGGCGGACTCGTAGCGGCGCAGCAGGTCGCCCGCCAGCGGCTGCCCGCTCTCGGCATAGGCGTCCAGCACGGAAAGATGCCGGCTTTCGTCGTGGCCTTGTGCGTCCCGGCGTCCGCGGCGCGACAGACCGCGGCGCGCGATCGCCAGCACATCCTTGGCCACGGCCTGCAGGCTTCGGCCGCCGATCGTCGCCGAGAGGCCGAGGCGCGGAACGGCGTCGCGCAGCGCCTGACGGTCATCCGCGCTCCAGCCCGACACGAGTTGTTCGGCCTCGTCGAGCGCGGCCGGGTCGTAGAGCAGGCCGACGAACAGGGCTGGCAAGGCGGATATGTGCGCGCGCGGGCCGACGTCGCAGCCGCGCATCTCGATGTAGCGCTTGACCCGCACTTCCGGAAACAGGGTCGACAAATGGTTGGCCCAGTCGGCCATGGTCGCGCGCTCGCCCGGCAATTGCGCGAGCCTGCCGGCGAGAAGATCGCGGAAATTCGCGCCGGCGACATCGTGGTAATGGTCGCCGCGCTTGACGAAATACATGGGCACGTCGAGCGCATAATCGACGAAGCGCTCGAAGCCCATGCCGTCCTCGAAGGCGAAGGGCATCATGCCCGTGCGCGCCCTGTCGGTGTCGCGCCAGATTTCCGAGCGCATCGACAGCATCCCGTTGGGCCTGCCGTCGGTAAAGGGCGAATTGGCGAACAATGCGGTCGCCACCGGCTGCAGCGCGAGCGACACGCGCAGCTTGCGCACCATGTCCCGTTCATTCTGGAAGTCCAGATTGACCTGCACGGTCGAGGTCCGGAACATCATGTCGAGGCCGCGCGAGCCGACCTTGGGCATGTAGCGCATCATGATGCCGTAGCGCTGCTTCGGCATGACCGGCGTTTCGGCGCGCGTCCACAGCGGGCTCATGCCGATGTCGAGAAAGCTGATGCCGAGCGGATCGGCGATCGCCTTGGCCGCCGCTATATGCGCGTCGAATTCGCTCTCGACGTCGTGCACGGTCTCGACCGGGGCGCCCGAAAGCTCGAACTGGCCGCCGGGCTCCAGCGAAATCGCGCCGCCGCCGGCCTCGTCGAACAGGCCGATCAGCGCGGCGCCGTCCATGATCGGCTCCCAGCCGAGCTTGGCCTGCAGGCCCTCGAGCAGCGCCCGAATGCCGTCGCCGCCGCTGCGGCCATCGTAGGGCACGGGCGAATGGTCGGATGTGTAGAACGGTATTTTCTCGTGCTCGGCGCCCATGCGGAACTGGTCCGGCGGCTTGTTGCCCGCCTCCATCCACCCGACAAGCTCGTCGCGCGACGAAATATGCGTGGTGTCGGTCACATCGCGCGCCATGCGGATCCCTTGCGCCAAACTATCGGCTGCGTCGCCGGAACAATCCGCAATCGGCAGGGCGGCGTCCGCCGCTTTGATAGTCGGACGGGCGCGCCTGCGCAATCTCACGGCAATTCACATCGGCGGGAGGCCGTTGGGGCCCCGTCGTCCGCCCCGGCCTTGATCCTGCCGTCGAACCCGGCCATTTAGGAGGCCACAGGCCCTATCCGGCCACAGGAGACGCGTCGCCGCATGACAGCCATTACCGAGGCCAAGGCCAGACCTGCCGAGGACAAGGCCGCGCTGAAGATCATCCTGTGCGCGCCGCGCGGCTTCTGCGCCGGCGTCGTGCGGGCGATCGAGGCGGTGGAACGGGCGATCGACCGCTACGGGCCGCCGGTCTATGTGCGCCACGAGATCGTCCATAATCGCTATGTCGTCGAGAGCCTGAAGGCCAAAGGCGCGATCTTCGTCGAGGAATTGTCGGAAATTCCCGACACGCAGGCCCCGGTCATCTTTTCCGCCCACGGCGTGCCGAAATCGATTCCGGCCGAAGCCGCCGCGCGCAATTTTTTCGCCATCGACGCGACCTGCCCCCTCGTCACCAAGGTGCATCGCGAGGCCGAAATCCACCACAAGCGGGGCCGCAAGGTTCTGCTGATCGGCCATGCCGGCCACCCCGAGGTCGTCGGGACGATGGGACAATTGCCGGATGGCGCCGTCCAGCTCGTGCAATCCGTCGCCGAGGTCGCCACGCTGGACGTCGCCGATTGCGACAATCTCGCCTATGTCACGCAGACGACTTTGTCGCTGGACGACACTGCGGAAATCGTCGCGGCCCTGAAGGCGCGGTTCCCCAATATCATCAGCCCGCACAAGCAGGACATCTGCTACGCCACCACCAACCGGCAGGAGGCGATCAAGGCGATTAGCCCGAACGTGGATGCGGTCATCGTGGTCGGCTCGCCGAATTCTTCGAATTCGCAGCGCCTGCGCGAAGTCGCCGAGCGATCGGGCTGCCCGAAGGCGCAACTGGTGGACGGCGCGCGCGATCTTGACTGGTCGCTCTACGAGGACGTTCGCTCGATCGCGATCACCGCCGGCGCCTCGGCGCCGGAAGTGCTCGTCAACGAAGTGATCGAGGCCTTCGGCAGGCGCTTCGACCTGACGATCGAGACGGTGACGATGAGCAGCGAGAACACGTTCTTCCCGCTGCCGCGCGAATTGCGCGACAATTCCTGATCACGTCCAGAACAGGAGCAGCACGCCCGCCAGCATGATCGCCATGCCGGCGATCTCGCGCGCGCTCGTCCGCTGCTGAAAGATGCGCCGCGTGACGATCTGCGCGAAGATCATCTCGATCAGCGCCAGCGTGCGCACGCGCGCGGCAGTGTCTATGGCGAAGGCCAGAAACCAGAATTGCGAGGCGAGCGCGCCCATGAAGCCTGCCAGCAGCGACGGCCGCCATGCGCGCAGAATCCCCGCCAGCAGCGCGCGGTCGGCGAGCGTCAGGCCGATCACGATGAGCGCGCTCTGGATGGCGAGCGCCAGCGCCAGAATGGTCGAGGCGCCGAGCGCGAAATTAGGCGCGCCGAGCGCGAGAATGCCGGCGCGGTAGCCGATCGCCGACAGAGCGAACATGGCCGCCGACGCAAGGCCGTAGAGGGTGGAGCGCCAGCCGATGTCCGGCGCGCCGTCGGTTCGCTTCGGCCAGGACATCAGCAGCACGCCAAACACGGCGATGGCGATGGCCGCCGCCAGTTTCGGCGTCACGCTGTCGTGAAGGAAAAGCAGGCCGAACAGCGCGACGATGACCGGCTCGGTCTTGGTGTAGGCGATGGCCACGACGAAGGATTTTTCCTTCATCGCCGCGAGCATCAGACCGGTCGCCGCGATCTGCGACACGCCGCCGACGACCGTCCAGGCGAAGGACGCCGCCCCGGGCGCAGGCGGCGCCGCGCCGCTGGCCGTCGAGACGAGCGCCAGAAACGCGAGCGCGAAGGGCAGGCCGTACAGAAAGCGCACGAAGGTCGCCCCCGCCGTGCCGAGCGTGGCGATGAGATCGCGTTGCATGGCGTTGCGCGCCGTCTGCGCGCCTGCGGCGGCGACGGTGAAGACGATCCAGAGCCAGGAGGGCGTCATGCGGAAGGTATGGTCATGCGGGAGCGCGGACGTTTGACGGGGCGGATCGGCCTCGCTAACACGGTTCGCATTCACGCCGCAAAGCCCGGGCCGGCCCGGCTCTGGACCGCGAGCCTTCAGGCCCGCAACGGGAGCTGAAGGCTTCTTCGGATGGACGACGCCGGGTCGTGTTCAAATCCTTGCGAGCGCAGGCGCTCGCGGTCCAGAAGTGCTCATGGCCGTCTATACCGATGTCTCGGGCGAGGAGCTCGCCGCCTTCCTCGCCGATTACGATCTCGGCGCGCTGCTCTCGCTCAAGGGCATTGCGGAGGGAGTCGAGAACACGAATTACATGCTGCACACGCAGAAGGGCTATTTCTTCCTGACGCTCTACGAGAAGCGCACGAAGGAAAGCGACCTGCCTTTCTTTCTCGGCCTGATGGAGCATCTGGCGCGGCGCGGGCTGAATTGTCCGCAGCCCGTGCCCAACCGCAACGGCGCGACGCTCGGCAGGCTCGCGGGCCGGGCCGCCGCCATAGTCACCTTTCTCGAGGGCATGTGGCCGCGCCGCCAGACGGCCGCCCATTGCGCCGCGCTCGGCGACGTCGACGCGCTGCTGCACATCGATGGCGAAGGCTTTGCGCTCAGGCGCCCCAATGCGCTCTCGATCGAGGCCTGGCGCCCGCTCTACGACAGCGCCGCCGCGCGGGCCGACAGCGTGCAGCCGGGCCTCGCGGCCTTCGTCGAAAAGGAACTCGGCTGGCTCGAGGCCAACTGGCCGCGCGGCCTGCCGGAGGGCGTGATTCACGCCGATCTCTTTCCCGACAACGTCTTCTTCCTCGGAGACAAATTGTCGGGCCTGATCGACTTCTATTTCGCCTGCAACGACGCCTTCGCCTACGATCTGGCGATCTGCGTCAACGCCTGGTGCTTCGAGACGGACGCCTCCTTCAACATCACCAAGGGCAGGGCGATGATCGAGAATTATCGCCGCCGCCGCCCCTTGAACGCGGCCGAGATCGACGCCTTTCCAGCGCTCGCGCGCGGCGCGGCCATGCGCTTCCTGCTGACGCGCCTCGTCGACTGGCTCAACGTGCCGCCGGGCGCGCTTGTGAGGCCGAAAGACCCGCTCGAATATTTCCGCAAGCTGCGCTTCCACGCGCAGGCGACGAGCATCCGCGACTACGGCGCCGACGCGTGAGCGGGACGAAAACCCGCGCCGGCGAGAGCGTCCACTTCTCCCACCCCCTTGCGGGGAGGGCTGGCGTGGGGGCAGCCGCATCACGAATGTCGCAAGATTTCGCCGAGCCCACCCCCACCCCGGCCGCTCTCCGCAAGGGGGAGGGGAGAGAGACAGCCTCCGCGGATCTGTGGACTTGAGCGGGCGGCTTCTCGGATGACTGACCCCAAGCGCGTGGAAATCTGGACGGACGGCGCCTGCTCCGGAAATCCGGGCCCCGGCGGCTGGGGCGCGATCCTGACCTTCAACGGGGTCGAGAAAGAACTTTCTGGCGGCGAGGCGCTGACGACCAACAATCGCATGGAGTTGATGGCGGCTATCAGCGCGCTGGAGGCGCTGACGCGTCCCTGCGCGATCGACCTGCACACGGATTCCATCTACGTGCGCGACGGCGTCACCGGCTGGATTCACAACTGGAAAAAGCGCGGCTGGAAGACCGCCGACAAGAAGCCGGTGAAGAACGTCGAACTGTGGCAGCGGCTGGACGCCGCCGCCGAGCGCCACGACATCCACTGGAAATGGGTGAAGGGCCATGCCGGCGACGAGATGAACGAGCGCGCCGATGCGCTGGCGCGCGCGGGCATGGCGCCGTTCAAGGGCTTACGACGTTAGCCGCCGGTGGTGTTGAGCCCGTCATTGCGAGCGGAGCGAAGCAATCCATCCAGCTGACATCCGCACGGATGGATTGCTTCGTCGCCGCGCTGTCGCAATGACGGGAGCGCCTCAAAGCTGCTCGAGCATGGTCTTGGCGCCGGACTTCTCCGCGCCCGGACCTTCCTCGATGTTGAGCGAGCGCACGACGCCGTCGTCGACGATCATCGAGAAGCGTTTGTTGCGCATGCCCATGCCGCGCTCGGAGAGATCGAGGTCGAGGCCGGTCGCCTTGGCGAAGGCGGCGCTGCCGTCGGCCAGGAATGTGATCTTGCCGGCCGCACCCGTATCCTTTGCCCAGGCGCTCATCACGAACACGTCGTTGGTGGAGATCACGGCGATATCGTCGACGCCCTTCGCCTTGATCGCCTTCTCGTTCTCGACGAAGCCCGGCAGATGGTTCTTGTGGCAGGTGGGCGTGAACGCGCCGGGCACGCCGAACAGCACGACCTTCTTGCCCTTGAACAGGTCGTCCGTCGATTTCGCCGCCGGCCCTTCGGCCGTCATGACCGTGAACGTGGCCTTCGGCAGGCGATCGCCAACCTTGATCATATTTCCACTCCTGACTGGATTTGTCTGACGGCGACAGCCGCTGCGGGCAAGTTAGGGCGAAGCGCGCCCGCCGTCGAGCCTGACCGAAAATTCCAGCGCGCCGGAGGGCGTGGTCAGCGTCAGCCGGACCGGCGTCTTGGGCGCGGGCGCATCCTTTGGCGCTTCGACCAGCGTCAGCCGAAAGCCGCCGTCCGGCTCGCGCTTGGTTTCCGCGAAATATCCGTCCGGCGTCTCCGCAAAAAGGTCGATGGCGGCGGTCTTCGGCGTCACGATCCATGTCGGCTTGTCGGCGCCTGCGCGCGGCGCGAGCTTCGCCGCCTCGTCCGGGGCCACGATCTTCGGCAGCGCGGCGCGCGCCGCCGCCACCAGCGCGCCGTC
>JASGFP010000082.1:0-19312 GCA_047605445.1 Rhodoblastus sp. | reverse complement strand
TGTCCTTGATGCCGCCGAGCGCCTTCTCCAGCTTGTCGCGCTCGCGCGACAGCATGAGACGCTCCTTCTTGGTCAGGCCCGAAGCGCCCGAGGTCAGCTGCTCATCGACCTTGCGGAGGCGGTTGATGGAGCCGGAAATGGTCTTCCAGTTGGTCAGCATGCCGCCGAGCCAGCGGGAGTTGATGTAGTACTGGGCCGAACGCTTGGCGGCGTCGGCGATCTGCTCCTGCGCCTGGCGCTTGGTGCCGACGAACAGCACGCGGCCGCCCTTGGCGACCGTGTCGGACACGGTCTTCAGCGCCTGATGAAACAGCGGCACCGTCTGGGCGAGATCGATGATGTGGATGTTGTTGCGGACGCCGAAAATGTATTCGGCCATTTTCGGGTTCCAGCGGTGCGACTGGTGGCCGAAATGCGCGCCGGCCTCGAGAAGGCCACGCATGGAAACGTCAGGAAGCGCCATGATTCATCATTCTCCGGTTGTGCCTCGGCGGACCTGAGAGGCCGGAAATCCGGCCACCGGACGCGATTCCTTCAATCAGGAACCGCAAAAGTCCGCCTGTGGGATGGCGCGCCCTATACCGGAGGATGGATGGCGATGCAACCCGCGCTCCAGGAATGCCGTTATCTGCGCCAGCCGAGCGACGGACCGCCGCGCAACAGCCTGATGACCAGCAGAAGAACCACGGCGCCGATTGTGGCGTTGGCGATGGCGGCGACGAGACCGACGCCCAGATGCACGCCAAGCCGCGGCAGCATCCATGCGCCGATGAAGGCGCCGAGAATGCCGATGATGAGATCGCCGATGAGGCCGAAGCCAGCGCCGCGAACCACCAGCCCCGCAAGCCACCCGGCCACGACACCGACAAACAGGGTGATCAGCAGGCCTTCGTTCGACAGATGCATGTTCGCCTCCCGCGACTTCGTTCGTCAGCAGAACGCGGTTGCGAGCGGCGGGTTCCTGCAAAGGAGACCTCGCGCTGCGATCAATCACCGCTGTAGGCCATGGCGCCGGCTATATCGCGGACCCGATTGTAGCGGTCGAGCCGCATGCCCATCATGTCCTCGAACTTCTTGTGCACGTCGGCGACGGCCTTCGCCTTGCCGTCCTCGAAGAAAATCGGCTTGTTGGCCCTGGCGGGCTTTGGCAGCATGGCGGCGGCGGAATCTTTCGGCGTCGCCGCAAGACGCGACATGAACAGGCCCGCGTCGCGCGTGCCGAGAAAATGGATGAGATAGGTTTCCCCCGCCGACAACGGACGGCCCAACTCCTCGGCCACCTTGCCGCCATCGCGTTTCAGCATCTCGGCGGCCATGACAGCGGCGAGATAGGGCCGCTCGCGCAGGGCCAGCACGCGCGCGAGTTCGTCCGCGTCGGCTATCGTCGGCTTGTCGTCGGGGCCCTCGATTTCGGCGGCTTCACGCGCCAGGCCGTGCTGGGCGCCGAATTGGCGCACGCATTGCAACCACGTCTTGTCGATAAACTGAAACAGGCCCGCCGCCGAGGACGTGCTCGCCCGCGCCGTGGCGCGCATGCTCGATTCCTTGTCGGCGATGGCCATGAGCATCGTCGGATCGTAGTCGGCGCGCTGAGCGGCGCGGATCACCGTCTCGACAAGACGGCGGCGCACGTTGACCGGGCCGAATTTCATCTGGTCGGGACCGTCGCCGAGAAGTGCGAGTTGGCGGTCGAGTTCATCTTCCGGGATCATCCGGTCGCGCACCTGCTGGGCGATATCAACGGAGGAATCCTCATCCAGCGGACCTCTGGCCACGTCCGTCTGCGCCTCAGACCTGCGGCGCTTGCCGGGAACTATGGTCGGCGGCGCGGCTTCGAGAGCCAGCTTGCGCGAGGCGCGCGCTGCTCCAGCGGGCTCGGCGTCGCGCTCGATCATCTGCGCGGCGACAACGACGAATCCGGCGAACATCGCGAACACCCCGGCGAGGCGCACGACGCTGAAGCCGCGCGAGGCGCCGCCAGATTTGTCTCGATATTTCGGAGTCGGGGCCGCCGACGTCGTTTTGCGAGCCATACGCCAGTCCGCGCCGCGTTCAACGGCTTCCGGCAGAGGCGATAATCAAAGGTTGCGGCGACAGCGGGGCCGCGGGCGCCACAATTTCGTCACGGAGCGGCGAACTCAGCCTTTCGCCGCGGGAATGCGCCCCGCCACCGCCCGCACCTTGCCCGGCCGCGCCAGCCAGATGGCGGTCGAGGAAACGAAGGTAAGCGCGATGCACACCCAGAACGCCTGATCGTAGGAGCCGAAGCGGTCGTAAAGCGCGCCTGCGACAAACGGGCCGGCCGCGCCGCCGGCGAGCGAGGCCAGCGACAGCGAGCCGAAGATCGCCCCGTAATGCCGGCCCTCGAAAATCTCGAAGGCGACCGTGCCGAAAACCGCCGTGACGCCGTAGCCGAGCAACCCTTGCGCGATCACCATCGCATAGAGCCAGCCCGGCGTCGGCGCGGCCTTCATGGCGATGAGCGCGAGATAGGTGAGCGTGAAGCCGAACGAGCCGATGCTCCACACCCATTCGCGGCCGATGCGGTCCGACAGCCAGCCGAGCCCGATCTGGCCGGGAATGCCGGCAAGGCTGACCGCGCCGAGCGCCCAGGCGGCGACCGTCGGCGTATAGCCGATCTCCACGAGATATTTCGTCTGATGCACCTGGACCGCGTACCAGGTGAACAAGCCGGCGAAATAGCCGAGCGCCAGCATCCAGAACCGGAACGTCCTGAGCGCCCGCGCGAGCGTCCAGTCGATCGCGGTCCAGGCGGGATCGACCACATTGCTGCGCTTCGGCGCGCCGCCCGGCGCTTGCGCGGCGTCGCCATCCGGCTCGAGGCCGAGGTCGGCTGGCTTGCGCGCGACGAACAGATTGAGCGGCGCGAGGATCGCCATCATGCCCAGGCCGAGGATGACGCAGGCGGTGCGCCAGCCGTAGCTTTCGATCCAGCGTTGAAACGCCGGCAGCAGAAGGATGGAGCCGACGCCGACGCCCGAAAAAGCGACGCTGATCGCAAGTCCGCGCCGGCGCACGAACCAGTTGGGCAGGTAGAGCGACTGGCCGGTGAAGGTGAGGCAGACGCTGCCGCCGCCGACCAGCATGCCGAGCGTGAGATAGAGATGCCACGGCGCGGTGGCGAACGGCGCGAGAAGCAGGCCGGCGCCGACGAGAAAGATGCCGATCTCGATGCAAAAGCGCGGGCCCTTCGTGTCCATCAGCCTGCCGAGCAACGGCGAGAGCAGCGCTGATGTGAGGAAGCCGAAGGAGAAGGCGCCGGCGACCGTCGCGCGTTCCCAGCCGAATTCCGTGACGATGGGCGCAAACAGCAGCGAGAACGAGGTGCGCGCATTGACGCCGATCGCCATGGTGACGAAGGCGATGGCGACGATGAGCCAGCCGTAGAAAAACGGCAGGCGCTTTGCGAGCGCGGCGATCATGTTGCGAGAGCCAAACCGGACCGCGAGCCTTCAGGCTCGCAGCGTTTGAAAGCGAGCCTGAAGGCTCGCGGTCCAGCACCCCTCATGCCAGCAACTCCGCGGCGCGCGCCTGCGACACCGGCGCATCCGACAGTAGCGCATCCGCAAAAGCCGCTTCGCGCGCGCCGGTCTGCAGGTCGAACGGATCGGGCGCGCTCAGGCGATGATCGAGCACGAGACGCGAGAACAGCAGGCGCCGCGCATCGCCGCGCCGCTCGTGCGTCTGCTGCGCTTCCCATGCGAGCGTAACGGCGGTGGCGACGTGGTAGAGCACGCTCGTCGCACGGCGCGCTTCAGCCTCGCTATCGCCGTCGCCCGCGACTTTCAGCGCCAGCGCGATGGCGCGATCGATGGCGGTCTTCAGGCGATCGCGATGCGCCTGCGGCGCGACGCTCGTCTCGCCGACGCGCGCGTGCAGGTCCGCGGCCAGCGCGCTTTCCGCATGATGTCGGCCCACCGCGCGCGTGATGGAATCGAGCGCGACGATGTTGCTCGTGCCTTCCCAGATCGAGCCGAGATAGGAGTCGCGTAGCACACGCGCGCAGGCGAATTCCTCGACATAGCCGATGCCGCCGCGCATCTCGAGCGCATCGCCCGCCACCTTGCGCGCATCGCGCGTGATGCGGAATTTCATGACGGGCGTGAGCATCCGCACCAACGCGGCGGCCTCCTGGCTGCCGCCGATCTCCGCGCGGTCGAGCGCGGTCGCGGTTACGAAACTCAACGAAAGCGCCTGCTCCACAGGCAGCATGAGCTTCAGCAATTGCCGCCGCGCCAACGGCATGTCGACGATCAGCTTGCCGAAGACGTAGCGGTTGCGCGCGACGTGGAAGGAATCGGTCAGTGCGCGGCGCATCAAGGCCGTCGATTTCACGCCGTTCGACAGGCGCGACCAGTTGACCATCTCGGCCATCTGCACGAAGCCGCGATCGAGCCGGCCGAGCGGATAGCAGAGCGCGCCGTCGAACTTGATCTCGCCCGAGGCCATCGAGCGCGTGCCGAGTTTTTCCTTGAGACGCACGATGCGATAGGCGTTCTGAGAACCGTCGTCGAGAAAACGCGGCATGAGGAAAAGCGCGACGCCGCGCGTGCCCGGCCCCGCGCCTTCGGGCCGTGCGAGCAGCGTCGCCACCTTGCCGTCGGCGTTGGAACAGAACCATTTCTCGCCGTAGAGGCGCCATTGGCCATCGACCTGCCGCGCGACCGTCGTCAGCGAGCCGACGTCCGAGCCGCCCTCCTTCTCGGTCATGAATTGCGCGCCCTGCGTCAGGCGACCCATGTCGGTCGTGGTGAGGCCGTCGAGATATTTGGCCTTGAGTTCGTCGCTGCCGTAGCGCGACAGCAGCATGGCCGATCCGTCGGTGACGTTGATCGGGCAGCCCATGCCGAATTCGGCCTGGTTGAAGAGATAGGTGAACGCGTGTTTGGCGGCCGCTGGATAGACGCCCTCCCAACCCATGATTCCGGCGCGATGCGACAGCGCATGAATGCCGAATCGTCCGAAGGCGGCGGCTTCCAGTTCGCGATAGGCGGGATGATATTCGATGGTTTGCACGTCGCGGCCGAATTTGTCGCGCTGGTGCAGAATCGGCGTATGCCGGTCGGCGAGCCGCGCGCATTCGTCGAGCCGTCCACCGGCGAGCGCGCCCAGTTCGACGAGATGCGGTTCGACATGCGCGCGCAGCTTCGGCTCGAGATGGATATCGAGCAGGTCCTGCAGCGAGCGGTCCAGCGTGTAGAAATTGAGGCCCGTCGTATCCGGCGCGATGGCGTCCGAATTGACGCGGAGCGGCTTGTTCATTTTTCCTCCCGGGGGATTTTTGGGAGGATGATACGACGCCTGCCGCCGTCTGCAACACGCGCAAAACGCATGCGCCGTCATTGCGCGGACCGAAGCGACGAAGCAATTCGGAGCCGCGGCTTCGCCCCGGATTGCTCGCTACGCTCGCAATGACCGACGAGAACCCCTATCTACCCTGCACCCGTCTCACTCCCCCCACTCGAGTCCCCCATGAATTTCTGGATCGATTTCGGAGGTTTCGCGCTCAGATCGTTCTGGATCGCGGCCATGATCGCGCTCGTTCTGGTCATTCCCGTCATCGTCGGCGCCCGTTCGCGGCGGCGGCGCGAGGACGATATGAAAGTGACGAGCCTGGACGAGCGCTTCGACCTGATGGACGCGCAGATCCGGGTCGCCACCGACGGGGCCAAGGACGCGAAGGCTTTCCTGAAGGAGCGCCGGAAAGCCGCCAAGACGCATGACAATGCGATGAAACGCGTCTATCTCGTCGTCTTCAAGGGCGATCCGATGGCGAGCGGTCACGCCGCCTTCGCGCGAAAAATCACAGCGGCGCTGATGGCGGCGCGGCCCGGCAAGGACGAGATCGTCGTCACCATCCAGTCGCCGGGCGGCCTCGTATCGGCCTATGGCCTCATGGCGGCGCAGATGCAGCGCGTGCGGCGCGCGGGCGTCGAGCTGACGGCCTGCGTCGACCAGGTCGCGGCCAGCGGCGGCTACATGATGGCGGTGGTGGCCAACCGCATCGTCGCCGCGCCGTTCGCGGTCGTCGGCTCGATCGGCGTCGTCGCGCAGGTTCCCAACGTCAACCGGCTGCTGAAAAAGCTGGACGTCGATTACGAGGAAATGACCGCCGGCGAATTCAAGCGGCCGATTTCCGTTCTCGGGCCGATTACCGACGAAGGTCGCGAACATTTCCGCGAAAAGCTGGAGGAGACGCATGTCGCCTTCAAGGATTTCGTGCGCGAGAACCGGCCCGCGCTGAATGTGGAAGCCGTCGGCGACGGCGACTACTGGTATGCGACGGATGCGCTGAAGCTCGGGCTGATCGACGCGATCACGACATCGGACGAATATCTGATGAGCCAGCGCGGCAAGGCGCGGCTGTTCGTGATCGACGCGCCGGAGAAGACGACGCTGATGAAGGCGCTGTTCGGGCGGTTGGGCGAGGCTGGCGCGCGGATGCTGGACAGGTGACGCGCGCCTTCAGGCTCGCATTTGCCGAAGCGGGCCTGAAGGCTCGCGCTCCGGATTTCTACACATGCTCCACGGCGACAATCCCGGGGATCGCCTTCAGCGCCCCGGCGATCGCCGCATTGACCGGGAACTTGCCCGGCAGTTTCACTTCCACCTCTTCGCCGGGGCCACGCAGAAGAACCAGCGAGACGTCGCCCTCGCCCCTGCCCTTCAGCCGCTGTTCGATGGAACCCAGCGGCGACACGTCGCGAAGGAAGATGCGCAGGCCCTTCTGGATGCGCGCGGCGGCCTGGTCGAGCGGTTCGACCGACACGATTCGCGCGCGAATGTCCTCGCCCTCGACATGCGCCTGCATGTTGACCAGCAGGCACGCGCCTTTCTCCAGCAGGTCGCGGTACTGGTTCAGGCCCTCCTGAAACAGGATCGCCTCGTATTGGCCGGACGCGTCGGACAATTGCACGATGCCCATCTTGGAGCCCGTCTTGGTGCGACGCTCCGCGCGGTCGAGCACGGCGGCGGCGAGGCGGCCGGCCGAGGCGCCCTTCTTCACGGCGCGCGCGAATTCCGTGTAGGGCTGCACGCGCAATTTCGTGAGTACGCTTTCGTAGGCGTCGAGCGGATGGCCGGAGAGGAAAAAGCCGACGGCGTCGAATTCGCGCTTGAGCTTTTCGGCGGCCGCCCAGGCCTGCGCCTTCGGCGTGACGAATGGCTCGGCGCCGCCTGCGCCGAACAGCGCGCTCTGGCCGCGCTCGCGCTCGTCCTCCATGCGGTTGGCCGTTGCGAGGATGGATTCGACCGCCGCGAAAGCGCGCGCGCGATCGGGTTCGAGTTCGTCGAAGGCGCCGGCGGCGGCCAGACTTTCGAGCACCTTCTTGTTGACCTCGCGCGGCGAGATGGCCGAGGCGATGTCGCCGAGCGTGCGGAAGCGATGCGCCGCACGCGCCTTCACGATGGCTTCGGCCTGTCCTTCGCCCACGCCCTTCACCGCCGACAAAGCGTAGCGGATCGACAGCGCGCCTTCTTTCTCGTGCACGTCGAAATCCACGCCGGAATGGATGATGGAGGGCGGATCGACCCGGATTTTGAGCCGCCGCGCCTCGTTGCGGAATTCGGCGAGCTTGTCGGTGTTGCCCTTGTCGAGCGTCATCGACGCCGCAAGAAACTCGACGGGATGGTTCGCCTTGAACCAGGCCGTCTGATAAGCGATCAGCGCGTAAGCCGCCGCGTGACTCTTGTTGAAGCCGTAGTCGGCGAATTTTGCGAGCAGATCGAAGATTTCGTCGGCCTTGGCCTTTTCCAGCCCGCCTTCCACCGCGCCGGACACGAAGCGCGCGCGCTGCGCATCCATTTCGGACTTGATCTTCTTGCCCATCGCGCGGCGCAGCATGTCGGCTTCGCCGAGCGAATAGCCGGAAAGCACCTGCGCGATCTGCATCACCTGTTCCTGATAGATGATGACGCCGAACGTCTCCTTCAGGATGTGCTCGATCTTGGGATGGATGTAATCGGCGTCCTCCTCGCCGAGCTTGACCGCGCAATAGGTCGGGATGTTCGCCATCGGGCCGGGGCGGTAGAGCGCGACCAGCGCGATGATGTCCTCGAAACGGTCGGCGCGCATTTCGACAAGCGCCTTGCGCATGCCCGCGCTTTCCAGCTGGAACACGCCGATAGTCTCGCCGCGCCCGAGCATTTCGTATGTCTTGTTGTCGTCGAGCGGAATTTTCGACAGGTCGATCTCGATGCCGCGCTTCTGCAACAGCGCGACGGTGGTCGAGAGGGTGGTGAGCGTCTTCAGGCCGAGAAAGTCGAACTTCACGAGGCCGGCGGGCTCGACCCATTTCATGTTGAACTGGGTGGCCGGCATGTCCGACTTCGGATCGCGGTAGAGCGGCACGAGCTCGTGCAAGGGACGGTCGCCGATGACCACGCCCGCCGCATGGGTCGAGGCGTTGGAATAAAGGCCTTCGAGCTTTTCCGCGATCTCCAGCAGGCGTCTGACCTGCGAGTCGCCGTCTGCGGCCTCCTTCAGTTTCGGCTCGCCCGCAATCGCCTCTTTCAGCGTGACGGGTTTGGCGGGGTTCTGCGGCACGAGTTTCGCCAGCCGGTCGACCTGACCCAGAGGCATGGACAGCACGCGTCCGACGTTGCGCAACACGCCGCGCGCGAGAAACGAGCCGAAAGTGATGATCTGCGCCACGCGGTCGGCGCCGTAGCGGCGCTGCACATAGGCGATGACCTCATCGCGGCGGCTCTGGCAGAAGTCGATGTCGAAATCCGGCATCGACACGCGTTCGGGATTGAGGAAGCGCTCGAACAGCAACGCGAAGCGCATGGGGTCGAGATCGGTGACGGTGAGCGCATAGGCGACGAGAGAGCCCGCGCCGGAGCCGCGGCCGGGGCCGACCGGAATGCCCTGCTCTTTCGCCCATTTGATGAAATCGGCGACGATCAGGAAGTAGCCGGGAAATTTCATCTTCTCGATGACGTCGAGCTCGAAGGCGAGACGCGCCTCGTAGTCGGCGACCGTGAAATCATGCGCGGGCGGATGGGACGCGAGACGGGCCTTCAGCCCCTCCTCCGCCTGCCGCCGCAATTCCTTCGCCTCGGCCGCTTCCGCATCGGCGCCGGCCGCGCCGCCCGTCGTGAAGCGCGGCAGGATCGGCTTGCGCGTCGTCGGGCGGTAGGAGCAGCGCAGCGCGATGGCGACGGAATTGTCCGTCGCCTCAGGAAGATCGGCGAAAATCGCGCGCATTTCGGCGCGGGTCTTGAAACGGTGCTCCGGCGTCAGGCGGCGGCGCGCGTCCTCCTCGAGCGAGGAGCCGCCGGAAATGCAGAGCAGCGCGTCATGCGCCTCGAAATCGGAACGCGCCGCAAAATAGGGTTCGTTGGCCGCCACCAGCGGCAGCGCGCCGCGATAGGCCATGTCGCGCAGATAGCGTTCGGTCTCGCGCTCGGCCTCGTCGTTGTGGCGCTGCAGCTCGACATAGAGCCGGTCGCCGAAGGCGTCGCGCAGGCGATCGAGACGCGCGCGGGCGAGATCGACCTTGCCTTCGCGGATCAGCGCGTCGATCGGCCCGGATGGCCCGCCGGTGAGCGCGATCAGGCCGCCCGCATCCTCGGCGAGCGCGTCGAAATGCGCGCGGGGCTCGCCGCTCGCCTCGGTCTGTAGCCAAGCGCGGCTGACGAGCCGCATCAGGGTTTCGTAGCCAGCCTCGTTGCGGGCGATGAGCACCAGCCCGCCGGCGGCGGCGGCGGGCGATTCAAGGCCGTTCGTGGGCGCAGGCGCATCGCCGAAATCGACGGCGAGCTGGACGCCGACGATCGGCTGCACGCCCTCCTTCGCCAGCTTTTCAGAAAATTCCAGCGCGCCGAAGAGATTGTTGGTGTCGGTAATCGCCAGCGCCGGCTGGTCGTCGGCTGTCGCGAGTTTGGCGAGCTTGCCGATCGTCAGCGCGCCCTCGCGCAGGGAATAGGACGAATGGACGTGCAGGTGCACGAAACCGACGTCGCGACAAATATCCAAGACGGCCTCCGCAGCGGAGGGCGAACTCTAGGCAGAGTCGCCCCGCTCTTGAAGCGGAATCGCGTCTCGCTCACATGGTTGCGTTCACGCTATTGCGTGGAAGGCGGCTCCGGCGGCGCCAATGCCGGCGACGAATAGCCCGATCGCCAGAACCTCGATGAAATCCGTGACTGCAACCAGCATATCGCGCCCTCCTCGTTTTGCCTATGATCACTATCTGTTCGTTTTCTGTTCTGTTCAAGAGTGGAGGCTCGACAGCCCGGCCACAGGGTTAATGGCCTTGCGCAACTAATTGAATGTACGAAAACAAAACGGCCCCGGCGCTCAAATTGGGGGGCAAGCGCCGGGGCCTGTCACATTGAACTCGCGTCCAAAAATTTGTGACGCGCAAACAGTAGCTCAGCAGGCGGTCGCTCACAATATCGAGGCCCGCTTTTTTTGCATGGAGAGACCTACGCCAGACGAAGAGCGCATGGATTCAGATAGCCGCGCCGCTCACCGGTTCTTAATCGCCAGCCCCTATCCTGCGCAGCCGGCCAACAACCGGATCAGCCCCATGACACAGCCCCGCAAAGCCGAGCGCGTCCGCACTCTCATGAGCGCCCAGGTGATGTATGGCGCAGCGCCCGCGATCGACTGCCTCGTGAAGAATTTCTCGCCCGCAGGCGTGCGGCTGGAAATCTCGGACCGCACCCCGCTGCCGAACGAATTCGACCTGAACATCCCCCATAAGGGCCGGATCTATCGCGGCCGCGTCGCCTGGCGCGGCGAGGGGATCGTCGGCGTGGAATTCCTCGAGAAGGGCGCCGGCGCGCCCGCCGAACGCATCGCGCATGAGGACGAAGGCGACCGGGTCGACCATCTCCTGCAGGAGAACGCCAGGCTCCGCGCCCAGGTTCTGAAGCTCAGGCAGCGGGTGTCGCAGCTGACCGGCGAGAGTTGAGCGCGACCTATTCCAGTTCGACGATTACGCCGTCGCGCAACGTGATGCGGCGGTCCATGCGGGCCGCCAGCTCGAAATTATGCGTGGCGATCATGGCGGCAAGCCCGGTAGCGCGCACCAGAGTCATCAGCGTCTCGAACACGTGTTCCGCCGTGCGCGGGTCGAGATTGCCCGTCGGCTCGTCGGCCAGCAGCACCAAGGGCGCATTGGCGACGGCGCGTGCGATGGCGACGCGCTGCTGCTCGCCGCCGGAAAGCTCCGCCGGCCGGTGCGCGCCGCGGGCGCCGAGACCGAGATAGGACAGCAATTCGTCCGCGCGCTTGCCCGCCTCGCGCTTGTCAAGGCCGCGGATCATCTGCGGCAGCATAATGTTTTCGCGCGCCGAAAACTCCGGCAGCAGGTGGTGGAACTGATAGACGAACCCGATGGCGCTGCGACGTAGCGCCGTGCGGCCGTCGTCGGACATGGCGGCGGTGGAGGCGCCTTCAACCAGCACATCGCCGCCGTCAGGCTTCTCGAGCAAGCCCGCGCAATGCAGCAGCGTGGACTTTCCGGCGCCCGAAGGCGCGGTCAGCGCGACGGCCTCGCCGGCGCGCAGGGTGAAATCGACGCCGCGCAGGATGTCGAGACGGGCGTCGCCCTGCTTGTAGTGGCGTTCGACGCCGACGAGACGGAGAGCGTCGGTCATTCGTACCTCAACGCCTCTACGGGATCGAGGCTCGCCGCGCGCCATGCCGGATAAAGGCTCGCAAGGATGGAAAGCACGAGCGTCATGACGACGACGGCGATCACCTCGCGCGGATCGACCACCGACGGCAGACGCGAGAGAAAATAAATCTCGGCTGGAAACAGATCCGCGTGCAGCATCTTGTTCAGCACGGTGCGGATCGCCTCGAGATTATTGGCCAGCACGAGCCCCAGAATCGTGCCCGCTATGACGCCGGCGACGCCGATCGACGTGCCGGTGATGAGGAATACGCGCATGACCGAATATTTGGTCGCGCCCATCGTGCGCAGTATCGCGATGTCGTGGCTCTTGTCGCGCACCAACATGATCAGGCCGGAAATGATGTTGAGCGCGGCGACCAGCACGATCAGCGTCAGGATGATGAACATGACGTTGCGCTCGACCTTGAGCGCGTTGAAGAAGGTCTCGTTGGCCTGCCGCCAGTCGGTGAGGATCACAGGGCGGCCGGCGGCCTCCTGAATCTTCGCGCGCATCTCGTCGATCTTTTCGGGATTGTCGAGAAAGACCTCGATGACCGACACTTCGCCGTCGCGGTTGAAGTAGGCCTGCGCCTCCGACAGCGGCATGTAGACGAAGACGCCGTCGAATTCCGCCATGCCCATCGAGAAGATGGCGCGCACCGGATAGGCCTTTATGCGCGGCGCCATGCCGAAGGGCGTGCTGGCGCCGCGCGCAGTGAGAATGCTGATCGTGTCGCCGACGCGGATCGACAGCTTGTCGGCCATGCGGCGGCCGATGACGACGCTGGCGGGATGATCTTCATCCACCTTGTCGAAGCCGAAGATTTCGCCGTTCTTGATGTTGCCGGCGACGCCCGGCAGCTTTTCGAGGTCTTGCTCGCGCACGCCGCGCACCAGCGCGCCGCTCTGTCCGTAGGGCGAGGAGACGCCGGCCGCGCCTTCGATCATCGGCAGCGCCATGGCGACGCCGGGGACCTTGCGGATGCGTTCGGTCATCTCGCCGTAGTCCTTCATCGGCGCATCGGCGGCCTGCACGAAGATATGGCCGTTCACGCCGACGATCTTGTCGAGCAGCTCCTTGTGGAAGCCGTTCATCACGCTCATCACGACGATGAGCGTGGCGACGCCGAGCATGATGCCGAGGAAGGAAAAGCCGGCGATAACCGAGACGAAGCCCCGCGCGCGGCGCGCCCGCAGATAGCGCAGGGCCAGCGTCCATTCGAATGGCGCGAACGGTCTTACGCGGGCCGGCTGAGCCGGCGGCGCCTGTGTGTCGAGAGCGGCGTCGGTCATGCGGCCCCTTCGTTCGCGGCAGCCCTCATCCGCAGACCCGCTGCAGCGCGTCGTCCGGCGACAACAGCGCCTTCTCGCCGGTCCTGCGGTTCTTCACCTCGACCTTGCCTTCGGCCAGACCCTTGGGACCGACGATCACCTGCCAGGGCAGGCCGATGAGGTCGAGCGTCGCGAATTTCGCGCCGGGGCGTTCGTCGCGGTCATCGTAAAGAACGTCCACGCCGGCCTTCTGCATCTTGGCGTAGAGATCGGCGCAGGCCGCATCCGTCGCCGCGTCGCCGACCTTCAGATTGGCGAGGCCGACGTGGAACGGCGCAACCGATTCCGGCCAGACGATGCCATTGTCGTCGTGGCTCGCCTCGATGATCGCGGCGACCAGCCGCGACGGGCCGATGCCGTAGGAGCCCATCTGCACGGGCGTCTCCTTGCCGTCGGGGCCGTTGACCACGGCCCGCATCGGTTCGGAATACTTCGTGCCGAAGTAGAAAATATGGCCGACCTCGATGCCGCGCGCCGAAACGCGGTCGCCTTCGGACAGACCCTCGAATTTCGCCGCGTCGTGCATTTCCTCCGTGGCGGCGTAGCGGCTCGTCCACTTGTCGAAGACGCCCTGCATGGTCGCCGCATCGTCGAAGTCGATCGTCGCGGCCGGAACCTCGAAGTCGAGGAAGTCCTTGTGGCAGAACACCTGGCTCTCGCCTGTCGAAGCCAGCACGATGAATTCGTGGGAGAGATCGCCGCCGATCGGGCCGGTGTCGGCGCGCATCGGGATCGCCTTCAGACCGAGGCGAGAAAAGGTGCGCAGGTAGGCGGTGAACATGCGGTTGTAGGAATGGCGCGCGCCGGCCTCGTCGAGATCGAAGGAATAGGCGTCCTTCATCAGGAATTCGCGGCCGCGCATAACGCCGAAACGCGGGCGCACCTCGTCACGGAACTTCCATTGAATGTGGTAGAGGTTCAGCGGAAGATCCTTGTAGGACTTCACATAGGCGCGGAAAATTTCCGTGATCATTTCCTCGTTGGTCGGCCCGAACAGCATTTCGCGCTCGTGCCGGTCCTCGATCCGCAGCATCTCCTTGCCATAGGCCTCGTAGCGCCCCGATTCTTTCCAGAGTTCGGCGGACTGAATCGTGGGCATCAGCAGTTCGATCGCGCCGGAGCGGTTCTGCTCCTCGCGCACGATGGCGTTGATCTTGTTGAGCACGCGAAGCCCCAGCGGCAGCCAGGCGTAGATGCCCGCCGCTTCCTGCCGGATCATGCCAGCGCGCAGCATCAGGCGGTGCGAGACGATCTCGGCCTCTTTCGGATTCTCGCGGAGAATGGGCAGGAAATAGCGGGAAAGACGCATCGGGCGGGGTCTCGAATCTCAAGCGGCGAGGCTGAGCCAGTTCAAACGCAAGGCCCGTCAAAACACAAGCGAACAAGGCCGATGCCGCGCGATGCGGATTTTGAACCGCGATCAACCGGCGCGAATGAAGAAGTTATGCCGAATAACAAATGTTCAATTCACATGTAAACCAAGATTGAATTGTGCGCTGCAAGATGAAATTTTGTACGATTCTTTCTCCCAACCCCGTGACAAGAGAAAAACCCTCGTCTACGGTCCGCTGCCTAACCGTAAGGGCCGCGTCCGGCAACGGATGCCGCAGTCCAAGTCGAGGGAGGACACTGGAACCCGCACGACGCGAATGCGCGTTGAAAGAGCCACATAGCCACGCGGGCGACAGATCAAGGACACGGGCAGAGAATGGGAGCGGGAGCAGCGATGGCTGCCCCGCTCTTTTTGTTTGCGCCTTCCTTGTCGGTCCTCAGAGGGCCTGCTCGACGGTCTCGGTTTCATCCGCCTGATCCTCGTCGCCCTCTTCGGCTGGCGTGATCGGCGAATCGTCATCGTTCTCCGGCACGTCTTCGGCGGAGTTGGCCGCGACCGGCGCCGGTTCGAACCTGCGCGTCAGCGGCTTGGGCGGACGGCGGGGCGGCGCCGGCGGCGGGATGTAGATCTCGGTATGGCACTTAGGACAGACCGGCTTGGCCATCAGGTCGAAGAAGCGCGTGCCGCACGTCGCGCAGAGGCGTTTTACGCCGCGTTGATCGTTCATGTTTCTTCCCGGTTGCGGGCGGGCCAGCGCTGCCGCCGAAGGGCCCTGAAAAAGAAAAGCCCCGGACACGCGGTCCGAGGCTTCGTCTGGCCGGTCGCCGCGACGCCAGTACATCCGTGGCGTCAGGGCGGGACCGGATTACGCCAGCTTGAGCTGGCCGGCGGAGACCTTGCCGGAGCGGCGGTCGCTGATCAGCTCAAAGCTGATCTTCTGCCCGTCCGAAAGACCAGCAAGGCCAGCCTGTTCGACGGCGGAAATGTGAACGAAAACGTCCTTCGTGCCATCTTCGGGCTGGATAAAGCCAAAGCCCTTCTGGGCATTGAACCACTTCACGGTGCCATTGATCATAGTATTTCCTTCGACATGGACAAAGAAAGCCGTCGTCCCGTCGAGCAGGACCGCGACTTATCGAATCGTTTGAGAGAAAAATCGTCGGCGCATTTTCAAGAGGCGCACGACTTTGGGCCCGAGACCGGTTCCGGTTTCACCGGAAAACACTGTCTGGGAGCTGATCGTCAGAAACTCGATTGAATTAATGTATCAGAAAACTTTCGGCGCAGCAAATCAAGCCGTCGGCAAACGGCGTGTCCCGGCTGAGCGCCGGTCCGTCAGGCCTTTTCCAGAGCGCTTTCGGCGGCCACCCGTTCGAATTGTTCGGCGGCGCTCTTGATGCGGTACTGCATCTCGCCGCCGCGCTCGGGCAGCTGGCGCACGATCTTGAATTGTTGAAGGGACGGCGCACGCAGGGAGATAGTCGACGCCATCCGAACGGTCTCGCCGACCTTGTAGCGATGGGTCATTTTCGCCGATCCTGTCTGGAGACGGCAATTTCGCCGCCCGTACTTATAGACCGGATACGCGAATTTTACGACCCGAGCGCGCCCGCTCGTCTATCAGTCGCCGGCTCCGGGCGCGTCGGGGGCAGGAAATTGCGGGCCAGCGCATGATAGAGCCCCTCGCGCGCCAGCAGTTTAGACGCCGCATTGGCGATGAGCGCCGCCGCCATCAGCGGAATGACCATGGCGTGGTCGTTGGTCATCTCCGAGACGATGACGAAGGACGTGATGGGCGCCTGCACAACGCCCGCGAGATAGGCGACCATGCCGATCAGTGCGAGCGCGCCGAGCGGCACGGAGTGGAAGACGAGGCTGAAGGCCGAGGCTATGCCTGCGCCGATCGCCAGCGACGGCGAAAACACGCCGCCCGGAATGCCGCTGATCGCCGAAAGTGTCGTCGCGATGAACTTGAGCGGACCGAACCAATAGTCGATCGCGCCGTCGCCATGCACGACGATACGCGCCTGCTCGTAGCCCGTGCCGTAAATGGAGGAATCGCCGTTGAGGCCGCAGATCGCGACGCCGAGGCCGCAGAGCATTGCGAAGCCGACGGGATAGCGGCGCAGGGCATCGCCCGCCGCCCCCGGCAAGCCGTTGGCGAACAGCGTCACGATCCGGATGAAGAGACCGCCGGCAAGGCCGCCCGCGACCGCGCAGACGCCGATCGCGATCCAGCCCTTGCCGAGCGGAATCGTCGCCGTCGCGGCGCCGAAATAGGAATAATCGCCGACGATGGCGAGCGAGGTCAGGCCGGCCGCGATCACCGCGGCGATGATGAGGCCGCTGGTGCGCGCCTCGAAGGAACGGCTCATCTCCTCGATGCCGAAGACGATGCCGGCGAGCGGCGTGTTGAACGCGGCCGCGACGCCCGCCGCCGCGCCCGCCAGCAGAAAGCCCGCCTGCCGATAGGGCGACAGGCGGCCGAGCGCGAACATGATCGCAGCGCCGACCTGAACCGTCGGCCCCTCGCGGCCGGTCGAGGCGCCGCACAAGAGGCCAAGCGTCATGACGACGATCTTGCCCGCCGCCACCCGCAACGAGACGAGCGGGGCGCGCTTGTCCTGATCGTCGAGGTGGAGCGCGGCGATGGCCTGCGGAATGCCGCTGCCCTGCGAATTCGGAAAGACATGGCGCGCCAGCAGCGTCGCGACGCCGAAGCCAAGCGGGGTCAGAACGAAGCCGAGCCAAGGCGCGCGCTGCAACGCCCAGAGAAAGCCCAATTGCGCGCGGTCGGCGGCGAAGGCCATGACGACCGCCGCTGCGCCGACGGCGACGCCGCCGACGAGAAAGATGGCGCGCCGCGACCAGCGTTTGGCCGCGATTTTCGACCGGACTGCGAGATGCGCCGCATATCTGTTGGCTCTGACGGCCATCCGACCTGAACCCTCGACCTGGATGTGGCGATATCCGGACCTACGACCGCGGGCGGGCGCGAACAAGGATAAATTTTGCGCGGACAGTCAGTCGGCTAAAGCTTCGCCGCGCGCCCAGTCCGCCTTACAGGCGGCAACGTAGTCCGCGTATCGCCCTTGCGTGATCGCGGCGCGCGCGCCGGCCATCAGTTCCTGGTAATAGGCGAGATTGTTCCAGGTCAGCAGCATCATCGCCAGAATCTCTCCCGATTTGACGAGGTGATGCAGATAGGCGCGGGAATAGTCTCGCGCCGCCGGACAATTCGATTCCGGGTCGAGCGGGCGCGGATCGGCGGCGTGTTTGGCGTTGCGAAGGTTCACGCGGCCGAAGCGCGTGTAGGCGAGGCCGTGGCGGCCTGCGCGGGTCGGCATGACGCAATCGAACATGTCGACGCCGCGCCTCACGCTTTCCAGAATGTCGTCGGGCGTCCCGACGCCCATGAGGTAGCGCGGCTTGCGCGCCGGCAAATGCGGCTCGACCGTCTCGATCATCGCGAGCATGACATCCTGCGGCTCGCCGACCGCGAGGCCGCCGATGGCGAGGCCGTGGAAATCCATGCCGGCCAGCGCCTTCGCGCTCTCCACCCGCAACGGCCTGTCGTCGCCGCCCTGCACGATGCCGAAGACCGCCCTGCCCTCGCGCTCCTGAAACGCCTTGCGCGAACGCTCCGCCCAGCGCAGCGACAGGCGCATGGCGCGCTCCTGGTCCTCGCGGGAAGCCGGCAGGCGGATGCATTCGTCGAACTGCATCTGGATGTCTGCGCCGAGCAGCGCCTGGATTTCCATCGAGCGCTCGGGACTGAGCACATGTTTCGAGCCGTCGATATGCGACTGGAAGGTGACGCCGGTCTCGTCGAGCTTGCGCAGCTTGGCGAGCGACATGACCTGAAAGCCGCCGGAATCCGTGAGAATCGGATGCGGCCAGTTCATGAATTTGTGCAGGCCGCCAAGCTCCGCGACGCGCTCGGCGCCTGGCCGCAACATCAGGTGATAGACATTGCCGAGCACGATATCGGCGCCCAGCTCCCGCACCTGCCCCGCATACATGGCCTTGACGGTCGCCGCCGTGCCGACCGGCATGAAGGCGGGCGTGCGGATGTCGCCGCGCCCGGTCGTGATGATTCCAGTGCGGGCCGCGCCGTCGGTCGCCGCGAGCGTGAGGGAAAAAGGAGCGCTCATGCGCGTTTCTTAGAGAGAGCCCGGCGGCGGCGCTAGACCATCGCGCGATAGAAGCTGAAAAGGGAAGTCGCCAGCAGCAGGCAGCCGACCAAGGCGAGCAGCCGCTTGGCGGATATCCGTTTGGCGATCACCGCGCCGAGCGGGGCCGCCAGCAGGCCGCCGATGATGAGCCCGACCGCCGCGATGGTGAAGGCGTGGAAACCGAGCGTCAGGATGAACGTCGCCGAGATCGTGGTCGTCAGAAAAAATTCGGCCGCATTGACCGTGCCGATCGTCATGCGCGGCTCGGCGCCCTGCACCAGAAGGTTCGAGGTGACGATCGGCCCCCAGCCGCCGCCGCCCGCGGCATCGAGAAAACCGCCAACAAGACCCAGCGGCTCGACGATCTTCGCGGGCTTGTGCTCCTGCGCGTGGTCCATATTCCACGCGCGCCACACCAGGTAGACGCCGATGCACGCGAGATAGGCCATGACGAAGGGTTTTGCGATCTTGCCGTCGATACTGGTGAGAAGATAGGCGCCCACGGCTCCGCCGATCATGCCGGGAAACGCAAGGCGCGCGAACAGCCGCCAGTCGACGTTCCGGTGGACGATGTGGCTGATGGCCGACGCAGCGGTCGTGAACGTCTCGACCAGATGAACGCTCGCCGAGGCGCGCGCGGGCGCCAATCCCAGCACGCTGACCAGCAGCGTATTGGTCAGGAGCCCGAACGCCATTCCGAGCGCGCCGTCGATCAATTGCGCGAAAAATCCCACCGCCACGAAGGAGAAAAGCGCGAGGAGCTGTGCGGCGTCGAGTTCTGGAAGCGTGAACATATCGATTCTCGTATAGCATTCGACCCC
>JASGFP010000081.1:0-19381 GCA_047605445.1 Rhodoblastus sp. | reverse complement strand
GCGGCCGGGGCCGGACGATCTGCGCCCGCCCGCCGATATCGGCGACGTGACCGGCTCGCGCGCCGCGGACGCCGAGCCGCGCGAGCGGAATTTTCTGGAGAAGCTGTTCGGCGGCTGATGGACCGCGCCTTCAGGCTCGCAGCCCGGATTGCGAGCCCGAAGGCTCCCGGTCCGTTTAATGCACGCTCACCGTCTGCAGCTGGTTTTCCCAGGCGCTGGCGATCGCTGTGTCGCGGGAATCGGCCAGAACGATCGGCGCGCCTTCGGCCGACAGCAGGGCGAACAGCTTCAGGCCCGACTGCAGTTCGTCGGCCTGCGGAAACAGCCGCTTGACGTCGTCCGAGGTCATTTCGCGGACATAGGCGACCTGACCCGCGCCGAGCTTGGCGAATTGTTCGGGGGTAAAGGGCGATTGGGTCATTCTACTCTCCTTGCGGCCCTGATGGGCCCGCTCACTTCCTCGTCGATGTCACTCGCCCGAAGAAATATCGATCTTGCGGATGATCCTCTCCGGCTCGGGCCGGACGAGATCGACCGAAAGAAGTCCGTTGGACAGATCCGCGCTCAGAACCTGCATGCCCTCGGCAAGCAGGAAGGCGCGCTGGAACTGCCGGGCGGCGATGCCGCGATGCAGATAATTGCGCTCCCGGTCGTCCTGCTGGCGGCCGCGGATGACGAGCTGATTCTCCTCGACCGTGATCTCGAGCTGGTCGCGGGTGAAACCCGCCACCGCCAGCGTGATGCGCAGGCGGTCCGGCTCGCTCTCGGTGCGGGAGAGACGCTCGATATTATAGGGCGGATAGCCGTCGCTGGCAGCGCGCGTCACGCGGTCGAGCGCGCGTTCGATCGTCTCGAACCCCAGCAGGAACGGCGAATTCAGGGTAGGCGTACGCGACATTTCGGAAGCCCCTCAGGCGCCTCGATCCGCAGCGCCCGTTATGGCGCGCCGCTTGTGCTACGATATGGGAAATCCGCCGATCGGTTCAAGGGCTTCGCACCAGCCGGACCTGCCTGCGTTTGACGGCCGGGCGGACAATGGTTTAGCTGAAAACCATTCACCGCTCGCCCGCTACTGGCGCGAGGTCGGGGGTTAATGGTAAGTGTCATCAGCCGAATTGCGCGGCGAGGGAAGCGCGTCGGCCAAACAGGGGCTGATCGTCCCGCAACCGGAACGTCTCTGCGTGGCGAAGAAGCACAAAAGCCTTTCGGAATACGCTTACCGGCGCTATCGCCTGGCAGGCAGCGCCATTCTCGAGGAACACGGCAACCCGTTCTTCGCCCCCACGGACACGCTCAAGGCGGAAATCCAGGCGCGCGGCAACGGGCATTTCGTCTCCTTCGCCAATTACGACTATCTCGGTCTCGCCGATCACCCGGAGGTCAAGGCCGCCGCGCATAACGCCATCGATACGCTGGGCGTGGGCGCGCTGGCGTCCCGCCTCGTCGGCGGCGAGCGCTCGACCCACCAGAAATTCGAGGACGACCTCGCAAAGTTCCTCGGGACCGAGGCGACGCTGTCTCTCGTTTCGGGCTACCTGACCAACCTGACGGTCATCACCCACCTGATGGCCAAGCGCGACGCGATCTTTCTCGACGAATTGTCCCACAACAGCGTGGCGACCGGCGCACGCACCTCGGACGCCGACAAGATCGTTTTCCGCCACAACGATCTCGACCATCTCGACCAGCTTCTGACCGAGCATCGCGAAAAATACCGCAACGCCCTGATCGTGGTCGAAAGCCTCTATTCGATGGACGGCGACACGGTCGATCTCGGCCGCATCTGCGACCTCAAGGAAAAGCACGGCGCCTGGCTGCTGGTGGACGAGGCCCATTCGATCGGCGTGCTCGGCGAGCGCGGCGCTGGCCTGTGCGAATATTGCGGCGTCGACCCCAAGCGGGTCGATCTCATCATCGGCACGCTGTCGAAGAGCTTCGCCTCCTGCGGCGGTTTCGTTGGCGGCAGCCGCGTGCTGATCGACTGGCTGAAATTCACCCTGCCCGGCTTCGTCTATTCGGTTGGCCTGTCGCCGGTCATCACGGCGGCCGCCGACAAGGCGCTGGAATTGATGCAGCGCGAGAGCTGGCGCATCGCCAAACTCTCGCACAATGCGGAATTCCTGCGCGACACCGCACAGGCGGCCGGCCTCGATACGGGGCCCGCCATCGGGCGCGCGGTGATCCCGATCCTGTTCAATTCGGTGTGGGAGACGATGGCCGTCTCGCAGCATCTGCTGGCGCACGGCGTCTACGTGCCGCCCGTTGTGCAGGTCGGCGTGCCCAAGGACAAGCCGCGCCTGCGCTTCTTCATTTCGGCCAACCACACCGAAGACGAGATCAGGCAGGTGGTGCAGCTTATCGTCGACCGGCCGATGGTCGAGCCGCCACGCGGGCTCGTGCTGCCCGGCGAGCAGGCCGCCCCCGCGCTCTGACGTCACGATAGAACCGCTCCAATCGGCGGGCCCGGCGTTTGGCCCAGGCGTCGCCCCGTGTTATTGCGGCGCAATGTCAGAGGCTCCCGCACGTCAGGACGCCGTCGAGATCGTTCCGGTCTCCGGCCTGCGCTCCTTCATGGAATTCTGCCGCGTTCCGCGCCGGCTCTATCGGGGCCAGCCCGGATTCTCGCCCTCGCTCGACGCCGAGCGCTGGACCATGTACGCGCGCAAGCTCAATCCGCACTACAAGCTGGTGCGGTCGCAGGCTTTTCTGGCGAAGCGAGATGGCGAAACGGTCGGCCGGATCGAGGCGCAGGTCTATACCGGGGTCCGGCCCAACAAGGCCTCGCCCTTCCAGTTCGGCGCTCTCGACGCCATCGACGACCGCGATGTGGTCGCAGCCCTCCTGAAGGCCGCCGAGGACTGGCTGAAGGCCCAGGGCGCCGACGTGATCCACGGGCCGTTCTCGCCTTCGATCAACGCCGAATGCGGGCTTCTGGTCGAGGGCTTCGAGGCCATTCCCATGGTCTTCATGCCCTGGCACCCGCCCTATCTCAGCCGCCATGTCGAGGCGCTCGGCTATTCCAAGGCGCGCGATCTCGTCTCCTACGGCTACGAACTGACCGACAAGGACCGCGCGGCCGAGCCTTTGCTGCTCAACCGGCCGGAATGGCGCGAGCGGCTGAAGTTCCGCGCGCTGCGGATGAAGGACCTGGGCTCGGAAGTCGATCTGATGACCCGGCTGTTCAACGACGCCTGGGCCGGCAATTGGGGCTACGTGCCGATCACGCGGGACGAGTTCAAGTCGATGGCCGACAGCCTCAAGTTCCTGATGACCGAGGATTGGGGCTTCGTCACCGAACTCGACGGCGAGCCGGTCGCCTTCGGCATCGTGGTGCCGAACCTGCACGAAGTGACCGCCGACCTGAACGGCCGGCTGCTTCCGGCAGGCCTGCCGAAGGTCATCGGCCGCATCCGCAAGGGCGCCTACAAATCCGGCCGCCTCGCCCTGTTCGGCATGAGCCAGGCGCTGCACCGGAGCGCGCGCGGGGGCATCGTGATCATGACCATGATGGAGGAACTGCGCCTGCGCAGCCGGAAAATTGCGTTAGATCATGTAGAATTCGGCTGGGTTCTGGAAGATAACGCCGGCATGCGGAAGCCGATCGAGATGAGCGGCGCTAAAATCGACAAAATTCATCGTATCTACGAGAGACGCCTCGATGGCGCGCCCGGCTTGAATTGAACGAGTTGGGCGCAGGTCGCGTGAGGCCCGGAAAGACAGACATGAACATGACAGTTCCCGTCACCGCGCTCGGCGTCGACCGTTCGCATGTCGAGCGTCGCAAGGCGATCCTCGCGGCGCATCCGGAGGTGGCGACGTTGATGGTGCGCGACATCCGCACCTTCTACATCACCGTCGGCATCTTCCTGCTGCAGGTGGCCATCGCCGCGTGGATGGGCCATCTGGGCATGAGCTATTGGTGGGCGACGCTGCTGATAGCCTATGGCGTCGGCGCCTTCGCCAATCACGCGATGTTCGTGATCATCCACGACAGCATCCACAATGCCGTCTTCGAGAGCCCGACGCTCAACAAGTGGAATGCGATCCTGGCCGACCTGCCGAACGCCTTCCCGACCGCGATGGGTTTCCGCTGCTACCATGTGAAGCACCATTCGCATCTCTCGAGCTACGATTACGACGCCGACGTGCCGAGCGGCTGGGAAGCGAAGATGGTCGGCAATGTGTGGTGGCGGAAGGCCTTGTGGCTGTTCTTCTTCCCGGTGATGCAGCTCACCCGCATCTACCGCCTCAAGGGCACCGTGCCGATCTGGGGCCAGTGGACCTACATCAATTTCGCCGTGATCGCGGTGTTCGACCTTGCTGTCTGGTATTTCCTCGGCGGCAATGCGCTGTTCTATCTGCTGGCGTCCTTCTGGTTCTCGGTCGGCCTGCATCCGCTGGGCGCGCGCTGGATCCAGGAGCATTATGCGGCGTGGCCCGGACAGGGCACGTTCGACTATTACGGCCCGCTGAACTTCTTCGCGCTCAACATCGGCTATCACAACGAGCATCACGACTTTCAGGAGATTCCCTGGACGCTGCTGCCGAAGCTGAAGGAAATGGCGCCGGAATTCTACAACGACCTGCACGCCCACAAATCGTGGGTGAAGCTGTTCCTCGATTTCATCTTCAACCCGAAATACTCGCTGCTCTCGCGCACCGAGAATCTCGCGATGGAAGGCAAGGCGCCCATGGCGCCGGCGGAGTGAGCGCATGAGCGACGCGATACAGAGCCAGGGCGCGCGCGACCCCTACGCGCACATGTCGACGGCGGGCATGAGCAAGGCGGAGCTGCTGGCGGCATCGCCGCGCATCTTCGACAATCCTATCCTCGACAAATTGTCGCGCGTGCCGTGGTGGTTTCCGCTGTTCTACCTTCCCTTCGCCGCCTGGATCGGCTGGAAGGGCGCGATGGCGCAGCCGTGGTATGCGACGATCGGCGCGCTCGCCTTCGGCTATCTCGCCTGGACGCTGAGCGAATATGTATTTCACCGCTGGCTGTTCCACACCGAATTTCCCGGCAAGATCGGCGAGCGCATCCACTTCCTGCTGCACGGCGTGCATCATGTGCATCCCAGCGACCCGCTGCGCCTCGTCATGCCGCCGCTGATGAGCCTGCCGCTGATGGCGCTCGCCTATGTCGTCATCGCCGCGCTGTTTCCCGCGCCCATCTCCTGGACGATCACGGCGGGCTTCCTCGTCGGCTATGTGCTCTACGACGAGATCCACTTCCACATCCATCACCGTCCGCCGCGCACGAAGGTCGAACAGATATTGCGCCGCGCGCATCTGCTGCACCACTTCCGCGACCCCGATCGCGGCTACGGCGTGAGCTGCCCCTATTGGGACAATGCCTTCGGCACCGGCTACACGAAGGACGACAAGCCCGGCGAGAAGCCGGTTTAGGCCGAACCGTCATTGACGGCGCAGATGGGTTTCGTCACGCAAACCCCGGCGGCGGCGTAAACGCCCGATACTGATCCTCCAGCATCTGAGCAAACCTGATCGCGCTGTGGTCCTGATAGGCCGGCGCGACGATCTGCACGCCGACCGGCAGGCCGTCGTCCGCCAGCCCTGCGGGCGCGACGATGGACGGCAGGAAGACCATGTTGGAATAGCCCGCCCAGAAGAGTTGGGTCGTCGTCGGCTGATCCTTGCCATCGACCGAAATCATCCGCTCCCAGCGCTCCCCGGTCTGCATGTGCGGGAAGGCCGTCGTCGCGGCCGTCGGGCAGAGCAGCAGGTCGAACCGCCCGAAGAAGCGCGCCCAGTCCTGCACCATGCGCATCCGCTTGTTGTTCCAGCCAAGCCATTCGCGATGACTCATCGTATTGGCGCGCACATGCCACGCGTAATAATCGTTGCGGCCTTCGACGCCGGCGCGCGCCGCCTTCAGCATTTCATGGGCCGCCTCGTCCGGCGCGCCGCTCGTCGCCGAGCGCAGCAGCATGATGTAGGTCTCGTGCGCCTCGGCGGGATCGACCGGCCGGGCAACGCGATCGACGGTCGCGCCCTGCTTTTCCAGGAAGTCGGCGAGCGCTTCGATCTGCCCGCGCACTGCGCCGTCGACCGGCGCTGTCTCGGCATCGGACATGATCGCGACCCGAAACTCCGAAAGCTTCGTCTTCGTGGGACGCGGCAGGGCGAGACGCATGCCCGTCGCATCGAGCGCATTCGGGCCGGCGACGATGTCGAGCGCCATTTCGATGTCATAGGCGGAACGCGCGAGCGGGCCGATCGCGGAGATGTCCCCGTGCGCATAGGCGCCGGGCAGCAGGTGGCCGTCGCGCGGGCAGATGTCGAACGTGGGTTTCAGCCCGTAGACGCCGCAATAATGCGCGGGATTGCGGATGGAGGCGCCGATGTCGCTGCCCATTTCCAGGCCGGTAAGCCCCGCCGCCAGCGCCGCCGCGCTGCCGCCCGACGAACCGCCGGGCGTGCGCTCGAGATTCCACGGATTCCTGGTCGTGCCATAGATCGGGTTGAAGGATTGCCAGTCGGCGAGCCAGACCGGCACGTTGGTCTTGCCGAAAACGATTGCGCCGGCGCTTTTCAAGCGTTGCACGGCGAGAGCGTCGTCCTTTGCGATATTGTCACGGTGCGCCGGCAATCCCCAGGTGGAGGCCGCGCCCGCGACGTCGAAGGATTCCTTCACGGTCATCGGCACGCCGTGCAGCGGCCCGAGCGACTGGCCCTTCGCGGTCAGTTCGTCGCAGCGGGCGGCTTCGGCGCGCGCTTCCTCGTCGCGCCGGACGATCACCGCGTTGATGCGCGGGTTCAGCCGGTCGATGCGCTCAAGATAGAAATCGAGGAGTTCGAGGGCGCCGACCTTTTTCTCGCGCACCAGCGCAGCCAGCGTCCGCGCCGATGCGAAAGCGATCTTGTCGTCCATGCCGTCCTCCCGTTTGCGGGCAAGACTAGCAACCGGCCGTTCGGATCGCCAAGCTCAGGCGGCCCGCGATCGGCGCGAGGCAGGTCTGCCGCAGACGATGTCGAAGGCGGCAAGCGCAGCGCCGTATTCGTCTTCGGCGGTCGCCTCGCTCCAGTCGAGGCGGCTGGTCAGACGCTTCATCACATCGGGAAAGTGTTCGCTCGCTTCCGCGCAGGCGCGGGAGCGTTCTTTCTTGCGGAGACGGAAGGGGAGAATACGGGCCATCGCAGCTTCTCGTCGATTCGAGGCGAGACGGACGCAGATGTACAGACGCGAAACTGAACGCTGGATGAAGCCTATACGCGCGAGATCGCCTTCAGGTTGCGTCAGATCTCAAAAATGGCGTGGCGCCGGCGCCTGGTCAGTGCTCTTTCTTCGGGGTGCGCTTGAACTGCTCCTGCCGGCCGCGCGCAGTCTGGATGATCTTCGGCGCATTGGCGACGGCGAGATAGATGAACAAGGGCGGCAGCATCGCCATCGTGGCGAGATAGCGCCAGACCGTGCCGCGCCTGAGCGCGAGATAGGGCGGCAGCGTCATGCCGACCACGACGGCTGTCGCCATCACGAAAATCAGGATGAAGAGCGGCACATAGGGCGCGACCGAAAAGCCGCGCGCGAGAACGCCGAGGATGATGAAGACGATCGCACCCGCGCAGAGCGGGAAGAACACCTGATGCAGCACCAGCGCGATGGAGGAGATGCGATTGCCGAGGCTCCAGGGCGCGCGCCACAGCGGGCCTATCGTGCGCTGGGCGACCTGGATGAAACCGTTCGACCAGCGGCGCTGCTGGCGGCGCCAGTCGCGCATTCCCTCGGGCATCTGGCCGGGAATGGCGGGCTGCGAAATGAAGCGTCCGCGCCAGCCGGCGAGCGCGGTGCGGATGGTGAGATCGAGGTCTTCGGTCAGCGAATAGTCGAGCCAGCCGCCGACGGAATCGATCGCCGCGCGCCGCCAGATGCCGCCGGTGCCGTTGAACTGGAACAGCCAGCCGAGATTGGCGCGGGTGCGCTGCTCGATCATGAAATGCGCGTCGAGGATCAGGCCCTGTACGCGCGTCAGCCAGTTCTTCTCGTAATTGGCGAATTCGCAGCGCGCCTGCACGAAGCCGGCCCTGGGATCGGAGACGATGACCGGGATCGCCCTGCGCAGCCAGTCGGCCGGCGGGCGGAAATCGACATCGAGCATGGCGACGAAAGGCGCGTCGTTGAGCGCGAGGCCAGCGGCGCAGGCGCCGGCCTTGAAGCCCGAACGGTCCTCGCGCCGGACGTGCGTAACGTCGTTTCCGGCGGCGCGCAGTTCGGCGATGATCTCCGCAGCGCGTTCGGTCGTCTCGTCCGTCGAATCGTCGAGGAGCTGGATGTGCAGCTTTTCGCGCGGCCAGTCGATTGCGGCGGCGGCGCGCAAGGCGCCTTCGACCACGCTCGGCTCGTTGAAGACGGGAATCTGCAGCACGACATGCGGCAGGTCGGCTTCGGCCAGCGGCGGAACGGCGCCCGAACCGTCGCCCGCGCCGCGCATTTCGTCATAGAGGAAGCGGGCGACGAGCAGCAGGAAGCTCGCGCCGATCGCGACCATGCCGATGACGCACAGCGTGAGCGCAATATCGATCAGGCCGACGATCAATCCTTGCGCCGTCACGCATCGTTCCTTTTCTCGGCGGGCGCCGGCGCCGCGCCGGGATCCTGCCGGGAGTCGTAGACCTCGGCCGCCCAGACGACGCGCTTGGTGAACCAGGCGCGCAGCCAGACAGACGTCATCATCGCATCTCGCGCGATCATGACGGCGGGCGCGCTCACCGATACATCCCAGCCCCGCGCCAAGGCAAGCGCGGTTTCGCAAACGAACCAGAAGACTAGCGCGCCGAGGAAGGCGGCGAGCGGCGGCCAGCCGAAGAGAGGCGCCGCGAAAGCCGCCGCCAGCGCCACGCAGATCGACAGGCCCATCGGCTCGACCAGAAAGCCGGGCAGTTCGTTCTGCCGGCGGATGACCGCCCAGCGCATCTGGCGGTTGTAGACGTCCTTGAACCGGCGCACGCCGAGCATCTGATAGATCGGCGCGCCGATGATGATCGTGCGCAGCCCGATCGACGCCAGCGCATGCGCGGTCGCCGAATCCTCGCCAACCGTATGGGAGATGGCGTCGAAGCCGCCGGCGCGGTGCAGGTCGGAGCGCTTGAAGATCATCAGCTTGCCGAGGCCGAAGCCGAGACCGAGCACAGCCGCTGCGTGCAGGATGCGGGCGTGCGAATGGTTCATCAGCGCGCCCTCGATCCGCGCGGGGAGGTTCATGGCGCCTTTCGCCTCGGTGATGGCCGTGACGAGGCCGACATTCTCTGTCATGGCGGCCACCGCCGCGCGCGCGGTCTGCGGCGGCAGTTCGATATTGCTGTCCTTGGTGGCGATGAGATCGTATTTGGCGTCCTCGATCGCCTGATAGAGATTGTTGACCTTGGGGCTCACGGCGAACGAGGCGGTCGAGCGCACGATCTGCGCCTTGTGATCGGGATAGGCCTCGATGACCGAGCGCATGGCGCTGACCGCCCGCGATTCCGATTCCGCCGCCGTCGCGGTCACGTCGAATTCGGGATAGTCGAGCTCGAAAACGGACGATTGCGAGGCCTTGAAGCCCGGCGCCCAGTCCTTGATCGGCAGGACGAAGCTGATCGGCGGCAGGTCCGTCCGCCGGGCGCGGCGCGCATGGACCAGCGGCGAGATCAGGCCGAGCGTCACCGTGAGCGCGACGCCGACGAGCGACAGGCCGCAGAAAATTGCGGCGATCCAGCGCAGGACGTCGAGCGCGCTCACGAGGTCATCCTCTCGCGCGTGACGGGCACGTCGACCTTCTGGCGCACCATGAAGAAGTCGACGAGCTTGACCGGCAGAACCGTCGTCAGCCGCGCGCCCCAGTAGAGCAGGCGCGGGAAGACGATGTTCGCGCGACGCCTGTCGAGACCGCGCCGGATGATGCGGGCGGCGCGATCGTCGGTCATGGCGAGCGGCTTGGGCGAAACCAGCTTCTCGTTGAGCGCGGTGTGGACGAAGCCCGGCACGATCAGGCTGACCGTCACACCCTTGCGGGCGAGCGTGCCGCGCAGGGATTCCGCGTAGAGATGCACCGCCGCCTTGGTGGCGCAATAGGCCGGCGAATAGGGCAGACCGCGGATGGCGGCGATGGAGCCGGTCATGGCGATCACGCCTTTTCCGCGCGCCGCCATCGGCGCGATGACAGGCTCCACCGTATTGAGCACGCCGAGCAGGTTGATGGCGAAAATGCCGCGCACCGCCTCGGGGTCCTCGGCGAGCGCGCCGGCAGGCAGGCCGGTGTTGATGCCGGCATTGGCGACGACGAGATCGAGCGGGTTCTTCGCATCCGTCGCGCGCAGAAAATCCTGCATGCCCTGCCGGTCGCGCACGTCGACCATGCCGAGTTCCACCTCGGCGCCTTTGGCGCGACAATCGGCGGCCACCGCGTCCAGCCGCGCGGCGTCGCGGCCGACCAGCGTGAGACGGACGCCGGGCGCGGCATATTCGCGGGCGAGCGCCCGGCCGATGCCGCTGGACGCGCCGGTAATGAGGATGGAGCGCGGCGCAAAGCTCATGCAGCCTCCCTCGGGACGAGAATGGCTTCGGCGAGCAAGCTCGGGCCGCGGCGCGGGCCCTGGATCGTGACCCGCACGAGTATCTCGGCGTCCGCGCGCATGACCCGACCGGAGAGCGTCGCCGTCTCGCCGACCAGCAGCGGCTCGACGAACGTTCCCGAGAGCCGCTTGAGCGCCATGTCCGGACGCCAGCGGGCGAGCGACGGCGCGATCTCGGCCATCAGGCGCATGCCGTGGACCGGCGGGGCGGCGAAGCCGGCGCGGGCGGCGAGCGCGGGATCGAGGTGCAGCGGATTGTCGTCGCCGGAGGCCGCCGCATAGGCGGCGACGGCTGCGGCGTCGAACGGACCGACGGGGGCTTCCGGCATCCGGTCGCCACGGGCGAGGGGGCCGGTCATGCGCCTTGTCCTGCGGTCAGCGGCACGAGCCGAAGGACGGCGCGCATCGCCACGACCGGGGCGCCGGCCGGGTCGGCGGCCGACGCCTCGACCACGAGCCGTTCGGGCGCGTTTTCGCGACGCGCGACGGCGGTCAGCCGGTAGGCCGCCCCGACGGAGAGCGGCTGCGCATAGTCGAAGGACTGGGATTCGTGAACGGGCAGGAAGTCCGCGCCGGCGGCCTCCCGCAGCGCCGATTTCAGCTCGGGCCGCGACAGCCAGACGATAGGGAAAGTCGCCGGAATCTCGCCGGCTGGCGCGCCCGTCGCCGTCGCGAAGTCGGAAATCTCATCGGCGCCGGCGGCGACGTCGAAGGGGCCGAGGACGGTTTCCTCAGGCCTGTGCGACCGCTCGGCGCGCATCGGAATCTCAGTCCGCCGTTTGAATGACGAGCGAGGCGTTTACCCCGCCGAAGGCGAAGGAATTCGACATGGCGGTGCGGATTTTCATCGGCCGCGCGGCATTGGGCACGCAATCGACCGGGCATTTGGGATCGGCTTCCAGGAAATTGATGGTCGGCGGCGCGACGCTCTCGCGCATGGCCATGATGGCGCAGACCAGTTCCAGCGCGCCGGCTGCGCCCAAGGCGTGACCGTGAACCGGCTTGGTGGAGGAGACAGCCACATCCCGCAGGCGGTCGCCGAAAATCCGGCCCATCGCCTCGGATTCGGTCGGATCGTTGAGCGCGGTCGCCGTGCCGTGGGCGTTGACATAGGCGATCTCGTCCGGCGAGACGCCGGAATCCTCCACCGCCCGGCGCATGGCGAGCGAAGCGCCGTCGGCGTCGGGCCGGATCGGGTCGCGGGCGTCGGCGGAAGTGCCGTAGCCGATCAGGCGGCACAGGATGTTCGCGCCACGGGCCTTCGCGGCTTCTTCCGTCTCGAGAATGAACATGGCCGCGCCGTCGCCGATGCTCATGCCGTTACGGCCCTTTGAGAAGGGGCGGCATTTGTCCGGCGTGAGAACGCGCAGCATTTCCCAGGTCATCTGCGTGCCGACCGACAGGCTCGCCTCCGCGCCGCCGACAATGGCGCGCTCGGCCATGCCGGAGCGCACCATCTGCATGCCCATGCCAATCGCCTGGCTCGCCGAGGAACAGGCGCTGGCGACGGCGAAGACCGGTCCGTGAGCGTCATAGCGGATCGACAGCATGGAGGGGCCGGCGCTGGCGATGAGCTTGGGAATGCTCAGCGGCTCAGGCTTCACGCCCTTGGCGTAGAGATTGAACAGGCCGTCGTCGACCGTGCGGATGCCGCCGATGCCCGAACCCAGGATCACGGCGCAATCGGCGCCGCCGACATTGCTGCGCTCGAGGCCGGAATCCGCCACCGCTTGATCGGCGGCGACGATGGCGTATTGCGTGAAGGGATCGCAATACATCAGCGTCGGCCGGTCGATCAGGCTCGCCGCCTCGAAACCGGGCACCTGCGCGCCGATGCGGATGCGGCCGGGATAGTCGCGCGCGAATTCGAGCGGACGGACGACGCTGGCGCCGTCCCGTGCGGCCTCCCAGAGCGGCTTCCATCCCAGGCCGGCGCCGGAAACGGCGCCCATGCCGGTAATGACGACCCGACGGCCCTGAGCCATTCAGCTCTTCTCTTTTTTGATGTGCGCGGCCAGCGCATCGACCAGATCCTGAACGGTCTTGGCCTCCTGAAACGCTCCATCCATGGGGATGTAGACGTCGAACTTCTCCTCGATCGCGGTCAGGATCATCACAATGTCGATCGACTTGAGGTCGAGGCTCTCGATGGTGGCGTCGGGCTTGATCTTGTCGGCCTCGACCATCCCCTCTTTCGAGATGACTTCGACGATCTGTTCGTAGAGCTCGGAGCCTTGAGCAACAGGTTCCACAGGCGCCCCCGGTTATGGGTTTCGGACCGTCCAGCCGCCGCGGGACGTGAAAGACGAGCGCCCAGGCGGCGCCCGGGCGTTCGGCGACCGCAGCAAGGGGCGGATCGCGCCGGCCTTCGATAAGGCGCCCGGGCCCGGAAATAAACCCCCTGCGGTCCAAACTGGCGTGCTGGCGGGCAGGGACGTTGACGAAGCCGGCTGGAACTGGTCTACAGCCCGGGCTCGGGAGGCGGCGGCGCGGCAAAGCGGCGGCCGGGGGCGTTGGATTCGTCCGAAGGTCCCATCTAATCAAAATGGAAACCGCCGATCCGATGCAGTTGAGCGTTGATCTCGAGCGATTGATCCTGCCAGCGCCCGTCGACTCCGACGGGCGTCCCGACCAGTCCGAGAGTTGGAAATCCGAGCCTTGTCCACGATCCTGACCGAGCCGTTCGAGCGGGCCTGGCACCACCGCGAACTGATCCGCGCCGTCGTGCGCCGGGAACTGAAGTCGCGTTTCCGCGACTCATTTCTGGGCTGGATCTGGGCGATCTTCGCGCCGCTGGCCATGCTGCTGGCCTATACCGCCATCTTCACCATCGCCACGCCGACGGTCGCCAACGGCGTGCCGATCTACGATTACGCCGCGGCGAGCTTCTGCGGCCTGATCCTGTTCAACGTGTTCGCGGAACTGGCCGCCCGCTCGCCGACGCTGCTGCACGAGCACGTCCATTTCATCAAGAAGTCGATCTTCCCGTCCGAGACCATCGCCTGGACCTCGACGATCCGCGCCATCGTCTACGGCGGAATCAGCTTCGTCACGCTGCTGGCGGTGCGGCTTGTCACGGTCCATTCCATTTCCTGGACGGTGATATTCGTGCCCTTCATCATCGTCCCCTTCATGCTGCTGATGCTCGGCACGGTGTGGTTCCTGATGGCGCTCGGCGCCTTCACGCGCGACGTCGCGCACCTCATGGTGTCGATCGTGCCGCTCCTGATGTTCGCGACGCCGGTCTTCTTCCAGGTCGAGCAATTGCCCGCCGGCCTCCAGCCGTGGATCAAGCTCAATCTCGTCGGCGACTATATCGCGATGCTGCGCGACCTGGTGATCTACGAGCGGTTTCCGAGCCCCTGGATGTATCTGGGCTGTTTCGCGGCCTCCTATGCGGTGTTCGTGTTCGGCTACGCCTTCTTCAAGGAATACAAGTCGGTGATCGTCGATGTCCTCTGATCTGGCGATCTCCTGTCGCAACGCCGGCAAGGCGTTCCAGCTCTACCTGCATCGCAACGACCAGCTGATGCAGGCGCTCTTCGGCTGGGCCAAGACCTATTACAAGAAGCACTGGGTGCTCAAAGACGTCACCTTCGACATCAAGAAGGGCGAATGCGTCGGCATCATCGGCCGCAACGGCGCCGGAAAGACGACGCTGCTGCAGATCCTGTGCGGCATAACCAGGCCGACGACCGGATCGGTGACGATCGACGGGCGCATCGCGCCTATCCTCGCGCTGGGCTCGGGCTTCGACGGCGCGCTGACCGGCCGCGAGAACGCGATCATCGGCGGCGCGATCCTCGGCCTCAAGCGCAAGGACATCGTCGCCAAGCTCGACCAGATCGCCGACTTCGCCGAAATCGGCATGTTCTTCGACCAGCCGATGAAGCTCTATTCCAGCGGCATGGTGGCGCGGCTGGCCTTCGCGATCTGCGCCCATGTCGACGCCGACATTCTCATCGTCGACGAGGCGCTGTCGGTCGGCGACGAGGCCTTCGCGCAGAAATGCGAGAATTTCATCGCCGAATTCGCCAAGCGCGGAACCATTCTGGTCGTTTCGCACGGGCTCGACTATTTGCGCACCCTCTGCGACCGCGTGATCTGGATCGACGCCGGCGTGGTGCGAGAGGTCGGCGACCCCGACGTGATTATCCCCGCCTACAAGGCCGCCGTCCGCAAGGACGACGAGGACGAAGCGAACGCGACGATCGGAGGCGGGCAGGCGGCGTAGGCATGGACCGCGAGCCTTCAGGCTCGCCTGAGAAGATGCGAGCCTGAAGGCTCGCGGTCCATCACGCTCCGGCCAGCGCCGGAACGCCCGCCGGCGCCTTTCGCGCATCCCCGACCTGCTGGCGCTGTATAAGCCAGACACCGCAGCCGATTTCCGCGAGCGCCAGTCCAATCACCAGCAGCGCCAGCGCCGGATTGGCGCGGATCAGCGTTTCGGCCGCCACCAATATGCCGATGTGGACGACGGGCAGGACGGCGACGACCGCGCCGCCCGCCGCGGATCGCCTTCCCGTGGCGCTCGCCACGTTGAGCACGAGCCCGATGCCGAGCAGCGTATGGGCGAGCGCCAGCGCGGGAATGACGAAGCGCTTGACCGCCTCCGACGCCCATTCCGCGAAATTGCGGCGGTCGACCATGGCGTATTTCATGTAGGCCAGAAAATCGCGCATGTTCAGTTCGAACACGCCCTTCCAGTTGCGCGACGGCAGCGCCTTGGCGCCCTGCATGGGCAGCGAGATGGCGTATTCGTCGAAATCCGACACGCGCACGCGCCGGCCGTCGTCCGGCCGGCTCTGGATCTGGCCGTGGGTGAGGATCATGACGACATTGAAATCGTTGCGCCGGAATTCGGCGCGGTTAGCCGTGATCGTCTCCTCGACCTTCTTCTCTTCCGACCGCTGGCGGATGAAGACGTTGGCGGCGATATCGGGCGTTTCCCAGCGCTCGAAATAGACGATGCGCCGGCCATCGTCGAAGGAATAGAACTGGCCGGGCTCGAGCATGCGGTGGTTGAGCGAGTGCCGGATGACGTTGAGCACGTCGTGCATGGCGCCGACATAGCGCGGCGCGAGCCAGCAGGAGCAGAAATAGCCGAGCGCGGTTGCGCCCAGCGCGCATACGATCGCCGGTCGCGCAATCGACCAGGCCGACAGCCGCAGCGAATAGAGGACCGCCACCATGCCTTCCGACGACATGCGCGAGAATTCGAGCGCGGCGGCGACGCCGACCGAGATCGGCAGGGCGATGTAAGTAACTGTCGGCAGCGTGCCGATCAGCGCCGGCAGGAGGAGCCCGCCGCGCAGCGCCGCCGGCGGGAGCTGATGGAACAGGGCGGAGAGGACGACAGGAATGGTCAGCGCGATCTGGACGACCAGCGTCGTGATCAGCACGCGCTTGCCGAGATAGAAGGAGAGGATGCGCGGCGTCTGGTCCATCGATCGGTGTGACCTGCTGCTTGGTCGATTCTAGTTCCCTCCCCCGCCCCTCCCTGCAAGAGGAGGGGAGACGGCCCCTCACTTCCCGAAACTACCGCCCGACCTTCGCCCAGGCGGCGTCCGAATAATCCTTCCAGGCCGCGTCGAAGGCGAGCTTGGAAGGCGTGCTCTGCAGGCCCGCCCAGTGGCAGAAGTAGATTTCCTTGCCCTGGAAATCCAGCGGCGCGCCGTCTTTGAACGTCACGCCCTTCGCCTTGTAGAAGGTCTCGTGCGACGCGTTGGGGATGAGGTCCGACATCAGCCGGATCTTCACATTGTTACGGTGGCAGGTGAAATTCACCACCGGCTGCGCGAACAGCATGCCGCGCTTGCGCACCTTGTGGAACAGCTTGGCGTCGCGCGTCATCGTCTCCACGAACATGTCGAGATCCAGAAATCTGTTCGACGTGACGAAATAGCCGTCGTTGAACAGCAGCGCGTCCTTGAGATCGGGATAGTCGTCCTTCTTCTTGTTGTAGACATATTCGAAGGAGGGCGAGGCGACGATGAATTCCGTCTCGCCCTTCTTCAACAGACCGAACATGGGCGCGAAATCGCGGAACAGGACGATGTCGACGTCGATGTAGATGACCTCGTCAAGCGGCAGGGCCAGCGACTGCAGCTTGCGAAGGCGGCGGCGGTAGCCGGGGAAAAGCGGATAGAGATCGGCGGCGAGCCGGTCCACGCGCTTGTCGACCTCCTCCACCATCTCGACGCCATAGGCCTTCGCCGCCTTGCGCGTGACGGCCAGGTTGTCGTCGTAGGGGATGAGGTAGAGCGGAATGTGGGAATCGTGGCGCTTCCAGCTCTCGAGGAAGGGCAGCAGCCATTCTGCGATCTTGTCGTTGGCGACGATGGCCATGCCCCGCTTCGGGGCGCCGGCCGCTTGCTCTGGATTCGACACGCAATAGTCCTTAAATCAGGGCCCGCCGATCCAAGGCTTTCCGGACCCGGCGCGCGGGCGCCTTGTCCCATATCCGGGGCCGCCTAGACAATAGGGCCCGAAATCCGGGCGGAATGACGAATTGACGCGAGCGGCCACCAAAGACGTTACGGATCAATCCTTTCCGCTCGCCGGCAAGACGGTGGCGATCGTGCACGCGGCCTGGCATTCCTGCGGCTCCTATCAGGTGAACGTCTCGCAGGCCGCCGTCTACAGGAAGCTCGGCGCGCATGTGATTTCGCTCGCCGTGCGCGAGTGGCCGCCCGGCCAATCGGACCTGACAAGCCCGCGCTGGCGCGACTACATCTCGCATACGCAGGACATGCCGGCGGACGAGCGCTATTTCGCCAACATGCCCGGCTCGATTTTCGCAAAGTCCGCCTTCTGGAAAGATCTCTACTGGCCGCTGATCCACGGCGACCATGCGCGCGCCACCGCCGCCATGACGAAATTCGCGCGACTGCCTATTGCGCTCGCGGGCCGGCCGATCGACCTCATCCACTGCAACCATTTCTTCTGCATTCCCGCGGCGCGCAACCTGTCGGCGACGGCGCCTCTGGTTATCGAGACGCAGGACGTCCAGGCGCTGCAATACGATCTGCGCAACGAGGGGATTTTTGTCGCGCCGCCGCGCGCGACCTATGACGCGCTGTTGAAGACGGAGCTGGACTGGCTGCGCAAGGCGGACCTGCTCGTGCATCTCAATGCCGAGGAATGGGAGACGTTCGAAAAGCTGCTGCCGGAAATGCACAACGCCCTCGTCTATCCCGCGGTCGAAGCGGCGCCGACGGGGCCGGGCGGCGCCGACATCGTCATCGTGGCGAGCGGCAATTTCCCGAACACGCTCAGCGTCGAATGGTTTCTGGAAGAAGTCGCGCCGCGCGCGCCGCATGCGCAGGTCAGGATCGCTGGCAATGTCGATGGCGCATTGAAAGCGCGCAATCCCGCGCTCTACGACAAGTGGAAGCATCTGTTTCTCGGGCGCGTCGACGATATCGGCGCCATCTACGCCAACGCTGGCCTCGTGCTGCTGCCGACGACGGAAGGCCACGGCCTGTCGATCAAGGCGGTGGAGGCCCTGTCCTCCGGCGCGCCGCTGATCGCGACGCCGCAGGCGTTTCGCGGGATGAAGACCGATTCGAAGGCGCTCGCCAATGTCTCGCTGTGCGAGACCGCGGAGGAATTTGCCGCGGCGCTCGAAGCTGCCGCTATCGCCGGACCAGCAACCAACCCGATGGCCGCCGGCGCCGCGCGTGAAAGCAGCGACACGCGCAAGTTCTACGACGCGAATTTCTCGCACGACGCCTATGCGCGAAAGATCAGTGAAATCGTGCTGCCGCTGGTGACGCGATGAGGGGGCCTTTCGAAGGGCGCTCCGTCGCCATCGTCCACCCCGCGTGGCATAGCTGCGGCACTTATCAGGTGGTGCTCGGCCAGATCGAAGCCTGGACACAACTCGGCGCGCGCGTGGTCGCCGTCGCCTGCTCCGACCAACCCGGCTTTGTTCCGGAACGCGGCTGGATCTGGAAGGGTTATGCGAACGCGACGCCGGAGCTCGACGCGCACGAGCGCCACAGCGTCGGCGCGCCGCTGTCGTCGGTGCTCGCGCCGAAATTTCTCGGCGAGGTGCTCTGGCCCTACATCCACGGCGATCAGGCCGTCATTCGCGCCGGCATGATCTCGCGCGCGAAATTGCCCGCGGACCTGACGGCCGAGACGTTCGACATCGTCCACTGCAATCATTTCTTCTGCATGCCCGTCGCGCAGCGACTCGCCAGGGGCAAGGCGCCGATCCTGATGGATTCGCACGATCTGCAGGCGCGCCAGTTCGTCATCATGAACGAGGGTCTGCCGTGGTTGCGCCCGCTAGCGAGCTACGAACAGATGCTGGCGCGCGAGCTGGAGCAGATGCGCAAGGCCGATGTGCTGCTGCACCTCAACGCCGAGGAGGATGAGGCTTTTCGCAAGCTGCTGCCGGAAAAACGGCACGAGCTCATCTATCCCGCCGTGCCGCCCGTGCCGACCGGGCCGGGCGGCAACGAGATCGTGCTGGTGTCGAGCTGGAACCGCGCCAATGTCGAAAGCACGCTCTGGTTCCTGCGTGAAGTGGCGCCGCGCGCGCCCGGGGTCGACGTGCGCATCTACGGTTCCGTTTCAGGCGGTGTGAAATCGGCGGACGCTGCCTTGCACGAGAAACATCATGACTGGTTCGCCGGCCGCGTCGAGCATATCGGCGACATTTACGCGCACGCCAAACTGGCGCTGCTGCCGACGACGAGCGGCACGGGCCTGTCGATCAAGAGCGTCGAGGCAATGGCGAGCGGCCTACCGCTGATCGCGACCGGCCACGCCTTTCGCGGCATGAATCTCGACCCGGCGAGCC
>JASGFP010000080.1:0-19409 GCA_047605445.1 Rhodoblastus sp. | reverse complement strand
TGCGCAGCGCCGCCGTCACCTGATCGAGACGGCTCCTGGCCTGGTCGATCAGGTGACGGCGGCGCTGCGCAGGGATTCGCTGGACGATGCGGCGCTCGCCAGCCTCAAGGATGCGCTCGGCCCGGCCAGCGACGATCTTCGCCAGGCGATCGGAATGCTCGGGCCGCGGCTCGCCGACGCCAAGGATCGGCTGGACAAGCTCGGCCCCAAGCCCGACGCGAAGGCGCCGCCGGAAAGCGACGACGTCACGCGCGACCGCGACGAGCAGCAGAAGCGCTACGCCCGCGCCGAGGAATTGCTCAAGCGCGCGCAATTGCTCGCTCTGCAGATCGACCAGACCAGCGGGCGCATCGTTTCGCGCCGCCGCGCCTTGTTCGTCGGCACGCTGATGCAGCGTTCCTACAGTCTGGTTTCGCCCACGCTGTGGAAAAGCGCGGCAGCCGATCTTCCCGCCGATCTGCGCGCGCTGACGACGATCTCCCGCGATTTCGTCGGCAATGCGATCGAACAGCTCGCTGGCTGGCGCGCGGTTTTGTTCTTTGCGCTGCTCGGCATCGTCGGCTTCCTCAACCTCGCGATCTATCGCATCGCGCGCCGCATTCTCTCGCGCGAGCCGACGGTCACCGAGCCGGACCCGCTGCGGAAGGCGATGGGCGCGTTCTGGACCGCGCTCGTCGTCGCCGCGCCGCCGGTGTTCACCGTGGCTGCGCTGTTCGTGCTGCTCGACGCCTTCGATCTGATGAGCGCGCGCGTCACGCCGCTCAAGCGCGAACTGATCGAAGGCGTGGCGTTCGTCGCGTTCGTCGCCGGCGTCGCGCGTGGCCTGTTGGCGCCGACGCGGCCGAGTTGGCGGCTGATCCATGTCGACGACAGGATCGCGGAGCGGTTGTCGCGGCTGGCGATCGCGCAGGCCGCCATCGTCGCCGGCGCGAACATTCTTCAGGCGCTCACCGATATTTCTGCGTCCGCGCTTCCAGTCACCGCGGCGGTGCAGGGCGTTGGCGCAATCGTTTTCGCCGCTGTCACCGCCGGCTCGATCTATGGTCTGGGCGAGGACGATGCGGACGAGGAATGTCTGGGTCCGCGCGTCGTCCAGCGCCCGCGCTGGATCGGCCTCGCGCGGCTCACGGCATGGATCGCCATCGTCGCAATGGGCCTTGCGGCCTTGTTGGGCTACATCCCGGCGGCCGCATTTCTCATGACGCAATTCGTCTGGATCGTTGGCGTCGTCGGCGCGCTTTGTGTTTTCACGCCGCTGGCGACGGCCGGCGTCGAAGCCGCCTTCCAGCCGACCACGCCGTTCGGCCGCACGCTGATGGGCGGCATCGGCCTGCGGCGGGAGGGCGTCGCGCAGTTCGGCATCGTGTTGTCGGGACTGGCGAAGCTTTTCATTCTCGCTATCGGCATCGGCGCGATCGTGGCGCCCTGGGGCCTGCAGTCCGACGATCTGCTCGGTGGGCTGCGCGACGCCTTTTTCGGCTTCAGCATCGGCGGCGTCACGATTTCGCCTTCGGCGGTCGTCGCCGCGCTGGTTCTGTTCGCGCTCGCCTACGTCGGCACCCGCGCGTTCCAGAACTGGCTCGACAACCGGCTGATGCCCGCGACCAATCTCGATGCGGGCCTGCGCAATTCGATCCGCACGACCGTCGGCTATCTCGGCCTCATCCTGGCGACATCGCTCGCGCTCGCGCAGATCGGCCTGGGGCTCGACAAGATCGCCATTGTCGCTGGCGCGCTGTCGGTCGGTATCGGTTTCGGCCTGCAATCCATCGTCAACAATTTCGTGTCGGGCATCATCGTCCTGTGGGAGCGTTCGATCCGCGTCGGCGATCTCGTCATCCTCGCCAGCGACGAGCAGGGCTATGTGCGCCGGATCAACGTGCGCGCGACCGAAATCGAGACGTTCGACCGCGCCACCATGATCGTGCCAAATTCCAATCTCATCACCGGCGTGGTGAAGAACTGGGTTAGCAACGACCGCGTCGCCCGCATCAAGATTCCCGTCACGCTGAATGTCGGCGTCGATCCCGAGCAGGTGCGCGAGATCATGACCGGCGCGGCCAAGGAAAACGAGAAGGTCGCGAAGATTCCCGCCCCGTCCACGCTGTTCGTGTCGATGGATCCGGGCGGGCTGAAATTCGAACTGGTCTGTTTCGTCGACGATGTCGAGACGTCGGGCCGCGCCAAGAGCGAATTGCACTATGCGATCTTCGCCGCTTTCAAGGCCGCGGCCATTCCGATCTTCGGCGCGCCCGTCGTCCAGCAGGTGGCGTTGCAGGGCGAGATCGCCGACGCGTTGGCGCAGCGTCTGCGAGACGGAAGCGTGTGACGTTCACCCGATCTTAGGCGCCCGCGATTATCGAGCGATCATGAGCAAGCCCGTCCGCACGATGAAACGAACTGCGCCCTTCCTCGCGCTGGCGCTCGCCGCCTGCGCGGAGGCGCCGACGCCCGTTCCCGTCGCGACGCAGGAGCCGAGCATGTATCGTTCGTTGGCGGCGAGCGGCGCGGTCGTCGACGCCGAGGCGGCGCGCTCCATGATCTCGCTCTATCGCTCGAACAAGGGGCTCGGCCCGCTCGTTGTAGATCCCGGCCTGCAGCGGGTGGCGCAGGCGCAGGCGCGGGCCATGGCCGGCGACGGCAAGATCAGCCACGACGCGCATGGCTCGCTGACGCAGCGGCTCAATGCCGCGGGCTATGGCAGGAATATCGCGGTCGAAAATGTGTCGGCTGGCTATCACACGCTCGCCGAAGCCTTCTCCGGCTGGCGCGATTCCCCGCCGCACAACGCCAACATGCTGGCGAAGGGCATGAAGCGCATGGGGATAGCCACTGCCTACGCGCCGGGCGCGAAATACAAGGTGTTCTGGACTTTGGTGCTGGCGGATTGACGCCGGACGGCGAGCCCGAAGGCTCGCGTTCAGCCTAGGCCGGCGCAGCCGCGAGCGGCATGGACGGCGTGTTCCAGGACGCTTCCGCCGACGGGCGCCTGAGCGCCTTCGTCTCGCTGCTCGCCAGCCAGTTGCGCAGGAATGTATCGAGCCATGCCGCGACCGTGCGGTCGTGCTGGAACCAGCCGGCCAGATGTTCGTCGCGCTGGCGGGCGTTGGGCAATTGCATCCGCTCGTAGGCGCGCGTCGTCCACCTGCACATCATGGCGTAGGTGACTTCCGGGTGGAATTGCAGCGCCACGGCGTTGCGGCCGTACTGGAACGCTTGCGTCGGGAAGAGGTCGCCTTCGGCGAGCAGGGTCGCGCCCTTGGGCAGGTCGAAGCCCTCGCGGTGCCATTGATAGACCGTGCGCGGCATACGCCCGCCGAACGAGGCGTCGCCTTCGGCCGTTGGGCGAATGTCGTAATAGCCGATCTCCGCTGAGCCGCAGTCCTTGTTGAAGACGCGATGGCTGAGATGGCGCGCCAGCATCTGGCCGCCGAGGCAGACGCCGAGAAACGGCTTTTCCTCTTTCAGCGGCGTCCCGATCCAGTCGGTCTCGAGCTTCATCCAGTCGTCGGTGTCGTTGGCGCTCATCGGCCCGCCGAAGATCACCGCGCCGGCGTGATCGTCCATCGTCCTGGGCAGGGGGTCGCCGAAGCGCGGACGCCGGACGTCCAGTTCGCAACCCTGTTCGACCAGCAGACGGCCGATCCGGCCGGGCGTCGAATGCTCCTGGTGCAGGACGATCAGAACGCGACGCGGGGGCTGAGATGCGGTCATGGGCTCCGGTTTCCGTCGATTGGCGTTCGTTAAGCAGGCCTTTGTGGTCATTTTTCGGTCCCGCCCAGCCTTTTGGCCTGGCGGGCCGCGAGTTGCGGCAGGGAAATGGAATGCGGGATCCATGCCAGACCCGCGGCCATGGCCTGATTGACGAGCCCCGGCGTCACGACCCGGCGCCCCGCCATCAGGCCTTCATAGCCGGCGACCGCCGTCTCGCGCGCGCTCGCTGCGCCGGGCGGCGCTGTGAAGGCCTGCGCATTCATGCCCGCCCGCGCCTGAAAGCCGGTGACCACCGGCCCGGGACAGAGCGCGCTGACCCGCACGCCGGAAGACCGCAATTCCTCGGTCAAAGCTTCCGACAGCGACAGGACATAGGCCTTGGAGGCGTAATAGACCGCCATGCCCGGCCCGGGGGCGAAGCCCGCGATCGAGGCGACATTGAGCATGCCGCCACGCATTGCCTTCAGATCGGGCAGGAATCGCCACGCCATGGCGGTCAGGGAGCGCACGTTCAGATCGACCATGCCGAGCTGGTCGGCGACCGGCAGGTCCGCGAACGGTCCGTTCAGCCCGTAGCCGGCGTTGTTGACCAGATATTCGACAGTCGCGCCGGCGTCCTTCAGCGCTGCGGCAAGCTCGTCCGGCGCCTCGACGTGGGCGAGGTCCCTGGCCAGCACGATCGGCCGTGGCCTGCCTTGTCGCGCAATTTCGTCGGCCAGCGCCTCCAGCCGGTCGGCCCGGCGGGCGACCAGCGCCAGATCGTGACCGCGTTCGGCGAAGACTTTCGCGAATTCGACGCCGAGCCCCTCCGAGGCGCCGGTGATGAGGGCGATTGCGCGCGTTCCGCTCATATGCCGCTCCCCTCATTGTCCCAGGGATTGTTCGGCAACGGCTCCGCGCCGGCCTTTTCGGCCTTGTGCTTGAGCAGCATGCGGTCGCGGCTGGAGACGCCGAGCAGTTCGGCGATGCGCCAGACCGTATTTTCCTCGAGTTCGTCCGCCTTGCCGTCGGCGAAGGCGATGTCCCACAGGAGCTCGACCACCGCGAGCCGGCCCGGTTCGTCGAGCGCGCGCTTGAGCACGCTGGTGAACTGGTAGAGGTCGATCGCCTCGCGCTCGCTTTCCTCGGCGCGCCGCAGCAGCTCCCGCGCTTCGCCGGCGTCGAGCTCGAACCGCTCCTTGACGATCTTGCGCAGGCGCAACTGCTCCTGCGGCGCGATATGGCCGTCGGCATTGGCCATGTGGACCAGAAGCGCGGCGGCGGCGACGCGATAATCGTCGTCCGCCAGACCCTCCTTTGGGCCCGCGCCGGTCAGTTCCTCGAAAAGGTCTTTCAGTTTGCCGAGCATGTTCGCCTATCGTCCCGCCGATTGGTTAACAAGATGCTGATGGTCGGGTCAAAATGGAACGGCGCGCGCCGCAGGGAAGGTCGGCGCTGCGCGATCAGCTGGGGAAATGCGGCTTGATGTCGAGGAGCGGCGTGCCGTCGACGCAATCGAGTCCCCGGACCGTCAGTCCGTCCGGTCTGACCGCCTCGAGCTTGACGATGGATGAGGCGATGGGATTGGGGCGCACCGGCGAGCGCAGCGCGAAAGTTCCAAGCGTCCCGCTGCGCCCCTTGGGCGCCTGCAAGAGCAGGTCGCGCCGCGCGAGATGCATGAAATAGAGGATTTGAATGAAGTTGCGGCCCTCGAGGCCCTCCAGCGCCTGCCGCCAGCGCTCATCGACCTCTATGCGGCAGATCGGCCCATCCTGCGCCCCGCGCCGCGGACAGTCGCCGCGGTTCGCCCACGGCGTCCGGATGCGCCCGAGAAAAAAGAGCCCGGCGTCGAAGGCTGCGGGCAATGTCCCGGCGATTTCGCCGGGCCTGATCGGGTAGTCCATGTTCGTATCCGTCCGGATTGTCGCGTTCCGGACGATGATAGCGCCGACGCCAGCTGAATGCGTCGGCGCAATGCGCGCGAATCAGGCGCCCGTGATGACCAGTTGAGCGTCGGACCCAAGGTCCCGGACCGCGGCGAACAGCGCGTTTTCGACATCCCGGGAGCGCTCGCGCGACGCCTTCAATTGTACGCTGACCGTCACATGCGCCGCATTCGCCGTCGAAAACTGCGGCGAACCGATCTTGCCCTCGACAATGAAGGGCGCGAGGCGGCGGCGGACCTTGTCTTCAATAGCGCTCATGGAGTGGCTCCGTTAATCGACCTACGAAACTAGCCATGCAAGTTTCAGGCCCTCGCGTGCCGACAGAAGCATGGCGCAATGACGGGTTTACGACATCGTCGAAAGACGTCAGAGCGCAGTCTGCGCGCGCTGGAAGCGCCACACCTGCGTGCGCTTGATTTCGCTGTCCTCGAGCGCGCGCGTGACCGGCACGCGATATTCGGCGACCGCCTCCAGCCGCTCGCGCGCGAGATAGGAGCGACCGGGGTCGCCGACGAGAACCAGCGCGCCGCGCGCCGCCAGCCGCTCGAGCCAGTCGGTGACGCGCCGGGCCATGTCGCGTTCATAGGAGACGTCACCGGCGAGTACGACCTCCCAGCCGTCATCGCTGTCGACAATGTCGCCGAGCCGCCCCGCGACCGTCACGTCGTTCGCCGCGGCGTTGATCGTGATCGCCGCGACCGCGAAAGCGTCGATCTCGCTGCCTTCCACTCGCCGCGCGCCCGCTTTTGCGGCGGCAATGGCGACGAGGCCGGAGCCCGAGGCGAAATCGAGCACGCTTCTGCCGGCGACGATTTCGGGATGATCGAGAATGTAGCGCGCCAGCGCCTGTCCGCCGGCCCAGGCGAAGGCCCAGAACGGCGGCGGCAAGCCGATCTCGCCGAGTTGCTCTTCGGTCTTCTCCCATAGCGCGGTCGCTTCGTCGGCGAGCTGCAGCGAAATCTCCGGCGCATGCGGCACGCAGAGCAGGCGCGTGTTGGCGCGGATGAACGCGGCGCGATCGTCGATCGTCTGGCTCATGCGGCGCGCAGGTCCAGAACGAAAGTCTGTTCTCGCACGCGCACGCCCCAGCTCTCGGCCTCGCTTTCTCCGACGAGACGGAACCCGCGCGACTCATACAGGCGCCGCGCCGCATCGAGCCCGGCGAAGGTGGAAAGATGGATGCGCGAAAAGCCGCGCGCGCGGCAGAAGGCGAGCGCGGCGTCGACCAGCTTACCGCCGGCGCCAGCGCCGCGAGACGAATCGTCGAGGATGAACCAGCGCAGATGCGCGCCGTCGCTTGCGGCATGGCGGCCATCGATGGCGATCGAACCGACGACGCGGCCTCCGGCGCGGGCGAGCCACAGGCGCGAATCCGCGCGCGGCAGGGCGGCGACGAATTCGCCGGCCTCGCGCGCGACCCGCGCTTCGAAGAAGGCGCCAAACCCCCATTCGCGCGCATAGTAGAGCGCGTGCATCTCGATCAGCCGCGCGAGCGCGCCGGGCGTGAGATGGTCGGAAATCTCGATATTGTTCAACGGCGGCCGAGCCCTTGCGCCGCGTTCCCGGCGTATTGTGTCGCACACCGATCCTGCGCATAGTGCGCCCGCTTCCGCAACCGCGCCCCAGAGCGCCGCGGAGGGAGGACAATTCGCCGGCCAAAGGCCGGGCAACCCGAGGATCACATGTCGTTCGACCGCCGCAAGTTCGTGACGGCTACCGCCGTCGTCGCCGTCTCCGCGCCCGCCATCCTGCGCGTCTCGCGCGCCAACGCCGCCGAAATTCAGCTCAAGCTCGCCAACAATCTGCCCGAGACCCATCCGCTGACGATTCGCATGCGCGAGGCCGCCGCCAATATTGCCAAGGATACCGGCGGCAAGGTCGAGATGCAGGTGTTTCCGAACAACCAGCTCGGCTCCGACACCGACATGCTGAGCCAGCTCCGCTCCGGCGCGCTCGAATTCTTCTCGCTGTCGGGCCTCATTCTCTCGACGCTCGTTCCCGCCGCTTCCATCAACGGCGTCGGCTTTGCGTGGTCGGGCTACGACAAGGTGTGGCCGGCGATGGACGGCGATCTCGGCGCCTATGTGCGCGCGCAGATCGAGAAGTCCGGCCTCTACGCTTTCGAGAAGATGTGGGACAACGGCTTCCGCCAGATCACGACCTCCAACAAGCCGATCAAGACGCCGGAAGACCTCGTCGGCCTGAAGATCCGCGTGCCCGCGAGCCCGCTGTGGACGTCGATGTTCAAGGCGTTCGAATCCGCGCCGATGTCGCTCAACTTCTCCGAAGTCTATTCGGCGCTGCAGACCAAGGTCGCCGAGGGCCAGGAAAATCCGCTGGCCATCATCTCCACCGCCAAGCTCTACGAAGTGCAGAAATATCTCGCCCGCACCAACCACATGTGGGACGGCTTCTGGCAGCTCGCCAACGGCAAGGTCTGGAAGGGCCTGCCCGACGACGTGAAGGCCTCGATCTCCAAGCGCTTCGCCGAAGCCGCGCTGGCCGAGCGCGAGGACGTCGCCAAGCTGAACGCGACGCTGGAGAAGGAACTGAAGGAAAAGGGCCTCGCCTTCAACGAGGTCGACCCCGCGCTGTTCCGCGCCAAGCTGCAGAAGGCGGGCTTCTTCGCGGAATGGAAAGGCAAGTACGGCGACGAGGCCTGGGCCGTTCTGGAGAAATACACCGGCAAGATCGCGTGAAACTCAAGTTGGTCAGCGGCTGGGACTGAAACATGGCCTGACCGCCCACGACGCGGCTTGTCTCGGACTGGCGAAATTCGTGCAATTGCCTCTGGCTACGCTCGACGCGGACCTGCGCAAAGCCGCCGCCGCGGAAGGCGTGGCGGTTCTCCCCGACACTATGTGAGCCCCGATGCAAGCCGAGCCCGCCGCCATTCCGACCGACCGGGCGCAATCCGCCGGTTTCGCGGGCGTTTGCGCCAATGTCGAACGCATGCTCGGTTTCGTCGTCGAGACGCTCGCCGGCCTGCTGGTTCTGGCCGAAACGATCATTCTCTTCGCCGGCGTCTATTCGCGCTACGTCCTGCGCCGGCCCTTCATCTGGTCGGACGAACTCGCTTCCATCCTGTTTCTCTGGCTCGCCATGCTCGGCGCGGTCATCGCCTACCGTCGCCTAGAACACATGCGCATGTCGGCGATGATTGCGCGGGCAGGCCCGCGCGTGCGGGCGCTGTTCGAGGCGCTGGCGCTCGTCGTCGGCCTCGTCTTTCTGGCCTTCGTCATCGACCCGGCCTTCGAATATGCGATGGACGAAGTCGCGATCACGACGCCGGCGCTGGAAATTTCCGGCGCCTGGCGCGCCGCGGCGCTGCCTGTAGGCATTTCCTTGATGCTGATCGTCGGCCTCATGCGCATCGGCCGGCTCTATCGCCTCGCCGACGTGGCCCTCGCCTTGGCCGTCGTCGCCGCCATCGGCCTGGCGCTCTGGTTCGGCAAGCCCGCGCTGATGGCGATGGGCAACTACAAGCTGCTTGTCTTCTTCGTTCTGATCGTCGGCGGCGCGGTGCTGTCGGGCGTGCCCATCGTGTTCGCCTTCGGCATCGGCACCTTCGCCTTCATCGCGCTGACCACGCGCACGCCCTGGTCGGTCGTCGTGTCGCGCATGGACGAGGGCATGAGCCACATCATCCTTCTCTCCGTGCCGCTCTTCGTGTTCCTCGGCCTGCTGATCGAGGTCACGGGTCTCGCGCGCGCGATGGTCGGCTTTCTGGCCGCGCTCATCGGCCATTTCCGCGGCGGCCTCTCCTATGTGCTGCTCGGCGCCATGTATCTCGTCTCCGGCATTTCCGGCTCCAAGGCCGCCGACATGGCCGCGGTGGCGCCCGTTCTCTTTCCTGAAATGAAGGCGCGCGGCGAGAAGGGCGGCGATCTCGTCGCGCTCCTGTCGGCGACCGGCGCCATGACCGAGACGATCCCGCCTTCGCTCGTCCTCATCACCATCGGCTCGGTCACGGGCGTCTCGATCTCCGCGCTGTTCACCGGCGGCATCCTGCCCGGCGCCGTGCTGATGCTGGCGCTGGCGATGGTCGTGCGCTGGCAGGCGCACCGCGACCAGCGGCCGACGACGCCGCGCGCCTCCGGCGCGACCATCGCGAAACTCGCCGTCTTCGCCCTGCCCGGCATCGCGCTGCCCTTCCTCATTCGCGCCGCCGTGGTGGAAGGCGTGGCGACGGCGACCGAGGTTTCCACGATCGGCATCGTCTATACGGCGGTGGTCGGGCTCTTGGGCGTCCTGTTTTTCAAGCAGAAGATCGAATGGCGCCGCCTGTGGCCGATGCTGGTCGACACCGCCACCCTGTCGGGCGCGATCCTCATCATCATCGGCGCGGCGACGGCGATGGCCTGGGCGCTGACGCAATCAGGCTTCTCCCGCCAGCTCGCGCAGGCCATGGCGGCCATGCCCGGCGGCGCCATCGGCTTCATGGCGGTGTCGCTCGTCGCCTTCGTCATCCTCGGCTCGATCCTCGAGGGCATTCCGGCCATCGTGCTGTTCGGTCCCCTTCTGTTCCCGATCGCGCGTCAGCTCGGCATTCACGAGGTCCACTACGCGATGGTCGTCATTCTCGCGATGGGCATCGGCCTGTTCGCGCCGCCCTTCGGCGTCGGCTATTACGCGGCCTGCGCCATCGGCCGCGTCGATCCGGCCGATGGCGTAGCGCCGATATGGCCCTATCTCGCAGCGCTGATCGTCGGCCTCATTCTCGTCGCCGCAATCCCCTGGATTTCAATCGGTTTCCTGTGACGCGCGCCGGCGCGCGTTGCGCCGGAAGGCCGAAAGAGCTAGGCAGACGCACGTCCAGGGGCGTCCGGAGCAGCTTTTTCCATGCGCATTGCGATGATCGGTTCGGGTTACGTCGGGCTCGTTTCCGGCGTCTGTTTCGCCGATTTCGGCCACGATGTCGTGTGCATCGACAAGGATCAAGCCAAGATCGCGCAGCTCGAAGCGGGCGTCATGCCGATCTTCGAGCCGGGCCTGAAAGAAATCGTCGACAAGAATGTGCGTGAGGGGCGGTTGACCTTCACCACCGATCTGGCGGCGGGCGTCGCGGGCGCGAAAGCGATCTTCATCGCCGTCGGCACGCCCTCGCGGCGTGGCGACGGCTACGCCGACCTCTCCTATGTCTATGCGGCGGCCAGGGAGATCGCCGCCCATGCCGACGACGATGCGGCGATCGTGACCAAATCGACAGTGCCGGTCGGCACCGGCGACGAGGTCGAGCGCATCGTCCGCGAGGTCAGGCCGAATTCGCAGATCGCGGTCGTCTCCAACCCGGAATTCCTGCGCGAAGGCGCGGCCATCTCCGATTTCAAGCATCCCGACCGCATCGTCATCGGTTCCGACGACGTGCGGGCGCGCGAGATCATGCAGGAGGCCTATCGCCCTCTCTACCTCAACAACCAGCCGATCCTGTTCATGGCGCGGCGCACAGCGGAACTGACCAAATACGCCGCCAACGCCTTTCTCGCGACCAAGATCACTTTCATCAACGAAATCGCCGATCTCTGCGAGGCGACGGGCGCGAATGTGCAGGATGTCGCGCGCGGCATCGGCCTCGATAACCGCATCGGCCGCAAGTTTCTGCACGCGGGACCGGGCTACGGCGGAAGCTGCTTTCCAAAGGACACGCTTGCGCTCGTCAAGACCGGCCATGACGCCGGCGCCCCGCTGCGCATCGTCGAAACCGTCGTCGCCATCAACGATCAGCGCAAGCGCGCGATGGCCCGCAAGGTGATCGCGGCCTGCGGCGGCTCGGTGCGCGGCAAGACCATCGCGCTGCTCGGCCTCACCTTCAAGCCGAACACCGACGACATGCGCGATGCGCCCTCGCTGATGATCATCCCGGCGCTGCAGGACAATGGCGCAAAGATCCGCGCCTACGATCCGGAAGGGATGAGCCAGGCGAAAGCCGTGCTGGATAATGTCGAATTTGCGCAGAGCGCCTATGCGGCGATCGAGGGGGCGGATGCGCTCGTGCTCGTCACCGAATGGGACGCTTTCCGCGCGCTCGACCTCGCGAAAATCAGGACATTGCTGAAATCGCCCGTCGTCATCGACCTGCGCAACGTCTACCGGCCCGACGAGATGGAGCGGCACGGCTTTACCTATGTGAGCATTGGCCGCTGATCCCGGCGCTTGTTCCGGTCTGTGAAATCACGATCCGCTTGCCGAACGCGCGCATGGCCTGCATTCTCTGACGCATGAGAGCCGCGCGCCAAGAACGCGCGGGCCGGGAAACGTCAGGCAGGATCATGAACGCGACAGCAACCCTCGAACGTCCCTCCGCGAAGGCGGGCGCCAAGTCCGAACATTTCGATGTGCTCATCGTCGGCGCGGGCATTTCCGGCGTCGGCTCCGCCTATCATGTCGTCCATCAGAATCCCGGAACGAGCTTCGTCGTGCTGGAGACGCAGGAAACTTTCGGCGGCACATGGACGACGCACAAATATCCGGGCATCCGCTCCGATAGTGACCTGCACACCTTCGGCTACAGCTTCAAGCCCTGGGTCGGCAAGCCGATCGCGACAGCGCAAGAAATTCTGAAATACATGGGCGAGGTGATCGAGGAAAACGATCTAGGCCAGCACATCCGCTATCGCCACAAGATTCATGACGCCCGCTGGTCGAGCGCCGACAATCGCTGGACGATCGACGCCGAAAATCTCGCCACCGGCGAGAAGCTGACCTTCACCTGCAATTTCCTCTGGATGTGCCAGGGCTATTACCGCCATTCCGAAGGCTATACGCCGCACTGGAAAGACATGGACAAATACGAGGGCGTGCTCGTCCACCCGCAGACGTGGCCGGAAGGTCTCGACTACAAGGGCAAGCAGGTGCTCGTCATCGGCTCCGGCGCGACGGCGGCCACCGTCATTCCGGCGATGGCGCCGGACGCCGCGCATGTGACGATGCTGCAGCGTTCGCCCACCTATTTCATTCCCGGACGCAACGCGATCGACATCGCCGAACAGCTTCGCAAGCTGCAGGTAGACGAGGCCTGGATTCACGAAATCGTACGCCGGCAGATTCTCGTCAATCAGGACGAATTCACGAAACGCTGCCTCAACGAACCCGACGCCGTCAGCAAAGAGCTTCTCGGCGCCGTGCGCGCCTTTCTCGGGCCCGATTACGACATCGCCACGCATTTCACGCCGTCCTATCGCCCGTGGCGGCAGCGCATCGCCTTCATTCCCGATGGCGATCTCTTCAAGGGCATCGCATCCGGCAAGGCGAGCGTCGTCACCGACGAGATCGACCGATTCACGAAGAAGGGCGTGCTGCTCAAGTCGGGCAAGGAGCTTGAAGCCGACATCATCGTGACGGCGACCGGTTTCAATCTGTGCATGATGGGCGACATCGCCTTCGAAATCGACGGCAAGCCGCTGGACTGGTCGAAAACCGTCACCTATCGCGGCATGATGTTCACCGGCGTGCCAAACTTGGCGTGGGTGTTCGGCTATTTCCGCGCGAGCTGGACGCTGCGCACCGATCTGGTCGCCGATTTCGTCTGCGCGCTGCTCAAGCACATGCAGGGCAAGGGCGTGAAAAAGGTGGAAGTCGCGCTGCGGCCAGAGGACAAGGACATGCAGGTCCTGCCGTGGATCGACGAAGAGAACTTCAATCCCGGCTACATGATGCGCGGCATGGACCTGCTGCCGAAGCGCCTCGACAAGCCCGAATGGCAGCACAGCCAGGATTACTGGACCGAGAAGGACGACATTCCGAAGACGAATCTGGACGATGCGGCGTTCGTGTATTCGTGAGCGAGTAGTGAAAAGCGAATAGCGAATAGGGCGACGGCGGGACGCCGCTCCTTCCCCTATTCGCTACTCGCTATTTCGCTACCCGCTTGCCTTGGCGTTCCACGCGGGCTTGCGCTTCTCCACGAAAGCCTTCGTGCCTTCCGCGCCCTCGGGACTGCGCACGGCGTTGACGAAATCTTCCGCCGCGCGGTCGAGCAGTCTGTCCATCGGCTCGCCGCCCTTGGCGACGCGATGCATCAGCGCTTTCGTCACCGCCACCGCTTCCGGCGCGCATTTGAGAATCTGCGCAATGGTGGACTCGATCAGCGCCTCCAGCGCTTCCGGCGTTTCGGCGACCTCGTGCGCGATGCCGACGTCGCGCGCCTGAGTTCCGTTGAGCTTGGCGCCCGACACGCCGAAGCGGCGCGCCGCCGTCAGCCCGATACGCCGCACGACGAATGGCGAAATCTGCGCCGGCACGATGCCGAGCATCGTCTCGCTCATGGCGAATTGCGCATCGGCTTTCGCGATGGTGATGTCGCCGAGACACGCCATGCCGAAGCCGCCGCCCATGGCGAAGCCCTCGACCACGACAATCACGGCCTGCCGCGCCTCGTCGATCGCCTGAAACAGCGCGCCGCCCGCGCGGTTCGCTTCCTTCAGCGCATCGTGTTCGCCGGGCGCCAGCGGCTTCGAGGCCGCGTTGAAACCCTTGATGTCGCCGCCTGCGCAGAACGTGCCGCCGGCGCCGCGCAGCACGACCACGCGCACGTCCGGCATGGCGGGCAGCGCGTCGAACGTCTGGCGCAATTCCGCGCCCATGCCGGCGACCAAAGCATTGCGCGCCTCGGGCTTGTTCAGCCAGACGTAAAGCACCGGCCCCTTACGTTCGAGCTTGATGAATTCGGGGTTCTGCGGCAGGGCGCCGGTCATGTGTTCCTCCACGATGTCTTGCGCGCTTGGCGTGGGACTGCACGTGCAGCGGATTTGCGCGCCTGATCTTGTGGCGCCGACCATAGCACGCGCGCGCGAACGGACGAGGGAAATTTGAGGCTGGCTCAGATTGCCGGTCAGCCGCCCATTGCCGGTATGCGCGGCTCGCAGACATAGCCGACGATGCAGGCCGGGTTGCCGCGGGTCGGCGCAACGGCGGGCCGCAGCACCGACCCCGGGCAGGAGGCGCCGTCCCGCACCACCCGGTCGAACACGCCCGGTTGCAGGTCCATGACCACGGCGCCCTGGGCCTGAACGAGGCTTTGAGCGGCGGCGCAGGTCATTGCGGATGCAGCGGGGCGGGCCTGCGCGCTGCAGGGCAGGGCGGCGGCCAGAAGCAGGACGAGGAACGGTCTCATGCCGCCGAAACTAGCGCGGCAGCCGCGTCCGGCAAGAAATTCTGAGGACGGTTCAAATTTTCTGTCGAACGGGTATGATGGGGGCAATCAGACAAATTCGAAGGGATGAACGCCATGGCCAGCGAGCCCAGAAAATCCATCCGCATCGGCGGCGCCTCGGGCTATTGGGGCGACTCGAACGCGGCGCCCGCGCAGCTCGTCGACAAGGGAAACATCGATTATCTCGTCTTCGACTATCTCGCCGAAGTCACGATGGCGATCCTCGCCAAGCTGAAGAGCCGCAAGGAAGATCAGGGCTACGCGCACGATTTCGTCTTCGGCGTGATGAAGCCGCTGATCACGAGGATCGCGGAGAAGAAGATCAAGGTCATCGCCAACGCCGGCGGCGTCAATCTCGAAGCCTGCCGCAAGGCGCTCGAGCAGGTCTGCAAGGAGGCGGGCGTTTCGCTGAAGATCGGCACGGTGGAGGGCGACAACCTTCTCGGCCGCGAGGAGGAATTGCGCGGGCTCGGCATCAAGGAGATGCAGTCGGGCGCGGAGTTCCCGGCGAAGCTGATGAGCGTCAACGCCTATCTCGGCGCCTTCCCGATCGCCGCCGCGCTCGACGCCGGCGCCGACATCGTGCTCACCGGCCGCTGCGTCGACTCCGCCGTCTCGCTCGCCCCGCTCATCCACGAATTCAAGTGGAAGCCGACCGACTACGACCTGCTCGCGCAAGGCTCGCTCTGCGGCCACCTGCTGGAATGCGGCGCGCAGGTCACGGGCGGCAATTTCACGGACTGGCGCGAGGTGGAAGCCGGCTGGGAGGATGTCGGCTGGCCGATCGCGGAATGTTTGGCCGATGGCTCTTTCATTGTCACCAAACCCGAAGGCACGGGCGGCGCGGTGACGCCGCTCACGGTCGCCGAACAGATGCTCTACGAGATCGGCGATCCCGCCGCCTACATTCTGCCCGACGTCGTCTGCGATTTTACGGCCGTGACGATGGTTCAGGACGGCAAGGACCGCGTGGGCGTCAATGGCGCGAAGGGCCGTATGCCGACGCGCACCTACAAGGTGTCTGCGACGTATCCCGGCGGTTTCCGCCTCGTCTCGTCATCGGTATTCGCGGGCTACGACGCGCCAGCCAAGGCGCGCCGCGTGGCCGAGGCCGTGCTCAATCGCGTCGGCCGCATGTTGAAGGACGCGGGCCTGCCGCCCTTCGGCGACGTGGCGATCGACGTCATTGGCGACGAGGCGCTCTACGGCGGCAGCGCCGATCCGCGCCGCACGCCGCCGCGCGAAGTCGTGCTGCGCCTCGCCGTGCAGCACGCGCGTCCCGAAGCCTGCGAATTGCTGGCGAAGGAAAGCGTGGGCACGGCGCTGGCGACTTCGACCGGCCGCTGCGGCATCGACGCCGGGCGCGCGTCGCCCTCGCCGATGGTGCGGCTGTTCTCGTTCCTGATCGACAAGGCCTTCGTGAAGATCGACGTGCGCGTCGATGGCGCGGATGTGTCGTTCACCCCTTTCCTGCCGCCGGCCGATCACAGGGACGTCGTGGTTCATCCGAAGGTCGAGGATGCGCCGCCGCCCGGCCGCACGATCCAGGCGCCGCTGATCGCACTGGCCGTCGCGCGCTCCGGCGACAAGGGCGATGGCTCGAATATCGGCGTCATCGCGCGCAAGCCGGAATATTGGCCCGTCATCCGCGCGAGCCTGACGAGCGATGCGGTGAAGGCCTATTTCGCGCACTATGTGAAGGGCGATGTCGAACGCTTCGACCTGCCAGGCGTACATGCGCTGAATTTCCTCATGCACAATTCGCTGGGCGGCGGCGGCACATCCTCGGTCCGGCTCGACACGCAGGCCAAGACGTTTGGCCAATTGCTGCTGTCGATTCCGGTCTCCGTTCCGGAAGCCTGGAGCAACGAACTGGCGAGCTATTGAGCGGGCGCAATTGCGGGCTTCGGCGGCGGCGCTATGTCAGGCGCTGAAATAGCCGAGGCCCGAATGTCCGACGAAAAGCGCACGCCCACTTTCACCGTCACGCGGAAAATCCGCTTCGGCCATGTCGATCCGGCGGGCATCGTCTACTACCCGCATTATTTCGACATGTTCAACGGCGTGGTCGAGGACTTCTTCGACGATTGCGTCGGCGCCTCGTTTCAGGCGATGCGGCGCGACTTTGGCGTCGTCACGCCCTTGCGCAACATCGAGGCTGATTTCATCGCGCCATGCCGCATCGGCGACAAGCTCGATCTGGCGCTGACGCTCCTCAAGATCGGCCGCACCTCGCTGCGCATCCTCATCGACGGCGCGGTTGACGGGTCGCCGCGCCTGGCCGCCAGACTCGCCATCGTCTTCGTGACCGCCGACGAGGGCCGCGCAATCGAGCCGCCTGCGCCGGTGCTGGCGCGCCTCGAGCAACTGGCGGCGGACTGACTTGCTCCGCGCGCTTTGCGGCGCTTCCGATATTTGTTATGCTTCATACCTATCGAGCGCGGACGCCAGAGCCGCGCCTCAGGGAGAAGCGCATGTCGGAGGCGAACGCCTATGCGAGCAAGCCGTGGCTCGGTCTGTACACGCCGGGCCTGTCGCACGAGATCGAGGCCAGTCATGCAGACGCGCTGTCGCTCTTCCGCGCCGCCGTCGCGCGCGCGGCCGACAAGCCCGCGCTGATCTATTTCGACGGCGTCGTCACCTACGCGGAGCTGGACCGCATGAGCGATGCGCTGGCCGCCGCGCTCGTCGCACGCGGATTTGCAGCGGGCGACCGCTGCGCAATCTACATGCAGAACATGCCGCAATTCCCCATCGCCGTTCTCGGCGCATGGAAGGCGGGCGGTATCGCCGTCGCCATCAATCCGATGAACCGCGAGCGCGAACTGACGCTGATGCTGGAGGATTGCGCGCCCAAGGCGCTCGTCTGCCTCGACCAGCTCTGCGCCGAGGTCATCTCGACGCTGCCCGAAACCGTCGCGCGCCCCGCGATCATCCTTACGACATCGGCGCTCGACTTGCAGACGCGCAACGACCGTCGCGTGCTGCCGGCCGCGCGCATTGCGACGCCGGAAGGCGCGGAAGATCTGCTCCAAGTCGTCGCAGCGAACAAGGACGCGCCGCCCTCGAACGTAACGCCGAAGTCCGAAGACATCGCCTTTCTGGTCTACACGTCCGGCACGACCGGTCTGCCCAAGGCGGCGATGAACACGCACGCCAATGTCGCCTTCAACGCGCAGGCTATCGCGCGCTGGTATTCCGCCGGGGACGGCGATGCGATTCTGGGGCTCGCGCCGCTCTTTCACGTCACCGGCCTGATCGCCCATGTCGCGAAATCCTGGGCGCTCGCCGCGCCGCTCATTCTCTGCTTCCGGTTCGAGCCGTCGGTCGTTCTGGAGACGCTCGCGGAGGAAAAGCCCGCTTTCACCGTCAGCGCCATCACCGCCTTCATCGCGTTGCTCAATCATCCCGACTGCAAGCCCGACGCATTCGCGAGCCTTAAAGTGATCGTCTCGGGCGGCGCGCCGATCCCGCCTGCGGTGGTGGACGAGTTCAAGGCGCGCACCGGACACTACATCCACAGCGGCTACGGCCTCACCGAAACCAACGCCGGCGTCATCGCCGTGCCGCACGGGGCGAGCGCGCCCGTCGATCCCGCCACCGGCGCGCTCGCGATCGGTGTGCCGAAGTTCAACGCGCGCGTGTGGATCGTCGATGAAACCGGCAAGCCCGCGCCGATCGGCGAAGCCGGCGAGATCGTCGTTTCGGGCCCCGCTGTCTCGCCGGGCTATTGGAACAAGCCGAAGGAGACGGCCGAAGCGATGCGGGCGGACGGTTTCCGCACGGGCGATATCGCCTTCATGGACGAGAAGGGCTGGTTCTACATCGTCGACCGCAAGAAGGACATGATCGTCGCTTCCGGCTTCAAGGTCTGGCCGCGCGAGGTCGAAGACGTGCTCTACGCGCATCCCGCCGTGCGCGAGGCGGCCGTCATCGGCGTAAGCGATTCCTATCGCGGCGAGACGGTCAAGGCGGTGGTGAGTTTGAAACCGGGCGCGAGCGCGACGGCTGCCGATCTCGACGCGCATTGCCGCGCAAAAATGGCGGCGTACAAGCGTCCGCAGCAGATCGAGATCGTCGAGGAATTGCCGAAGACAGTGACGGGCAAGATTCTCAGGCGGATGCTGCGCTGACGCCGCTACCTGGCGCGCAAGAAATCCGTCGTCGCCGCATCCGCAGGAAAAAACGTTTCTATCGCCAGTTCCGACAGCGTCACATCCACAGGCGTGCCGAACACGGTGATGGTCGAGATGAAGGACAGAGTCGCCTCGCCTGCGCGCAGACGTAGCGGCACGACGATGGCCGCATCGCCGCCCGTGTCGTGCTCATGCGGCGTCAGGTCGATCGTCTCGGGATAGGCATAGCCGAGCAACTCATTCAGCAAATCCTCGAGCCCCGCATCGCCGCTCGCGGCGATCTGCTGGCGCACGCGCGCCAGAAGATGCGCGCGCCATTCGCCGAAATTGAGGATCTGCTGCGCGAGCGCCCGCGGGTGGAGCGCGAGGCGCATGGCGTTGGGGGCGGCGAGCAGGTCCGGCGCGACGCCGCCGAGCAGCGCGCCCGCGCCCGCATTGAAGGCGACGATGTTCCAGCGCCGGTCGACGGCCAGCGCCGGAAAG
>JASGFP010000079.1:0-19906 GCA_047605445.1 Rhodoblastus sp. | reverse complement strand
GGTGGCGGCGTCGATCTCGAGCGTCGCGCCCCGCGCCTCGCGGCGGGGCAGCGCGAGCGCGGGCCGCGCGCGAAGCTGCGTTTTCTCGATGTAGAGAATGGCGGCGGCGGCCGCCGCGATCTCGGCGCGCGACAGGCCGCCGAAGCCGTCGACGGTGGCCACGCGATAGAAATCGCAGAGCCGGCGCTCGGCGGAGGCGCCGTCGCCGGCGTCGCGGCCGATGGGCGCGATCGGCGCGCGCGCGTCTTCGAGCACGCGCGCGATGGCCGGTTCGGCGCGCAGAGTATCGGCGGCGACGATCTCGCGCGGCTCGAGTCGCGCCAGCGCCGAGGCGAGGCCGGCGAGATTGGTCTCGCAGACCGAAAAAGCGCCGGTCGAAATGTCGACGGCGGCGAGGCCGAAACGGTCGTCGGCGTCGGACGCGCGCACCCGCGCGACGGCGACCAGCACATGCGCGCGGCCGGGCTCCAGCAGGCGTTCCTCGGTGATCGTGCCGGGGGTCACCAGTCGCACGACGTCGCGGCGCACGACGGATTTCGAGCCGCGCTTCTTCGCCTCGGCGGGATCTTCGAGCTGCTCGCAGACGGCGACGCGATGCTGGAGCGCGATCAGGCGCTGCAGATAATCGTCGGCGCGCTCGACCGGCACGCCGCACATGGGAATGTCGTCGCCCTGGTGCTTGCCGCGCTTGGTCAGCACGATGCCGAGCGCGCGCGAGGCGATTTCGGCGTCCTCGAAAAACAGTTCGTAGAAGTCGCCCATCCGGTAGAACAGCAGGCAATCCGGATTGGCGGTCTTGATTTCGAGATATTGCGCCATCATCGGCGAGGGCTTCTCGCCGGCCGCGGCTTTGGGTTTCTCGTCGACGGGGCGGTCCATGGCGGGCGGGACGCTAGCAGCCGCGCGCGCCCGGCGCGAGAGCGCGCGCGTCGCGATCCACGACGAAGTTGCGGCGTGGCGCTAGACTGCGCGACAGGAGAGAAAAATGGGCCTGAACATCCGGGATGCGACGCAGGCGGACGCCGCTGCGATCTGCGCGATCTACAACCACGCCGTGCGGGAGACGACGGCGATCTGGAACGACGTCGAAGTCGACGCCGCCAACCGCGCCGCATGGCTGGCCGAGCGGCAGGGCGCGGGCTTTCCTGTCATCGTGGCGGAAAGCGAGGGTGTCGTGAGGGGCTATGCGACCTACGGGCCCTTCCGTCCGCACGACGGCTACCGCTTCACGGTGGAGAATTCCGTCTATGTGGCTGCTTCGGCGCAGGGCGGCGGGATCGGCCGGGCGCTGATGACAGCGCTGGTGGACCGGGCGCAGAGAGCGGGACTGCACGTCATGGTCGCCGGGATCGAGGCGGAAAATGCGGGCTCCATCCGCCTCCACGCGGGCCTCGGCTTCTCGGAGGTCGGCCGCCTGACTCAAGCCGGGACCAAGTTCGGCCGCTGGCTCGATCTGCTGTTCATGCAGCGCACGCTGAGCGATTCCGTCCCGCGCTGAGCGGTGCGCCCGCTTAGCCTTAAGACCATCGGACCGCGCCGCGCGCCTTGTGAGGCGGGAATGTGGCGTTTATGGTCCGCCCTCCCGCGGAACCCCGCCAATTCGAGCCAAAAATGTCCAGCCAGACCAAGCCGCCGAAACGCCCGACCTTCACCGACCGCGAAGCCCTGCTGTTCCACTCGCAGGGCCGCCCCGGCAAGCTGCAGATCATTCCGACCAAGCCGATGGCGACCCAGCGCGACCTGTCGCTCGCCTATTCGCCGGGCGTGGCGGTGCCTGTTCTCGCCATCGCCGAGGACGCCTCGCGCGCCTACGATTATACGGTCAAGGGCAATCTCGTCGCGGTCATCACCAACGGCACCGCCATTCTCGGCCTCGGCAACCTCGGGGCGCTGGCCTCCAAGCCGGTGATGGAGGGCAAGTCGGTCCTGTTCAAGCGCTTCGCCGACGTCGATTCGATCGACCTCGAGGTCGAGACGGAGGACCCGGAAGCCTTCATCAACGCGGTGCGCTATCTCGGCCCCTCGTTCGGCGGCATCAATCTCGAGGACATCAAGGCGCCGGAGTGCTTCATCATCGAGGAGCGCCTGCGCGAATTGATGGACATTCCCGTCTTCCACGACGACCAGCACGGCACGGCCATCATCGCCTGCGCGGGCATGATCAACGCCATGAGCCTGACGGGCCGCGACATCAAGGACGTGCGCCTCGTCTGCAACGGCGCGGGCGCGGCGGGCATCGCCTGTCTCGACCTGCTGCGCGCGATGGGCATGCCGCAGGAAAACATCACGCTGGTGGACACCAAGGGCGTGGTCTATCGCGGCCGCACCGACGGCATGAACCAGTGGAAGTCGGCCTACGCGGTCCAGACCGACCGCCGCACGCTGGCGGAGGCCTGCAAGGACGCCGACATTTTCTTCGGCCTGTCGGCCAAGGGCGCGCTAACGCAGGACATGGTCGCCACCATGGCGCCCAATCCAATCATCTTCGCCATGGCCAATCCCGATCCGGAAATCACGCCGGAAGACGCGCTCGCCGTGCGCCCGGACGCGATCATCGCCACGGGCCGGTCGGACTATCCGAACCAGGTGAACAATGTTCTGGGTTTCCCCTACATTTTCCGCGGCGCGCTCGACGTGCGGGCGAAGACGATCAACATGGAAATGAAGATCGCGGCCGCCAATGCGCTCGCCGAGCTTGCGCGCGAGGACGTGCCCGATGACGTGGCCGCCGCCTATCAGGGCGCGCGCCCGCGATTCGGGCGCGAATACATCATTCCCGCGCCGTTCGATCCACGGCTAATCTCCGTCGTGCCGGCGGCCGTCGCCAAGGCGGCGATGGAATCGGGCGTGGCGCGCAAGCCGATCGTCGATTTCCACGCCTACAAGCAGCAGCTCTCCGCCCGCCGCGACCCGATCGCCGGCGCGCTGCAGGGGATTTTCGACCGCGTTCGCCGCAATCCCAAGAGCGTCGTCTTCGCCGAGGGTGAGGAAGAGCAGGTCATCCGCGCCGCGGTCTCCTTCGTGAACCAGGGCCTCGGGCGCGCGCTGCTGGTCGGCCGCGAGGACCTGATCCAGGCGACCGCCAAGGCGAACGGCCTCGAACTGAACGAGAACATCGAAATCCACAATGCGCGCACTTCTGCGCGCAACGCCGACTATGCCCAGTTCCTCTACGAACGCCTGCAGCGCAAGGGCTTCCTGCTGCGCGACTGCCAGCGTTTCATCAACCAGGACCGCAATTACTTCGCCGCCGCCATGGTGGCGCGCGGCGATGCGGACGCGATGGTGACGGGCGTGACGCGCAATTTCTCGATCGCGCTCGAGGAAGTGCGCCGTGTGATCGATCCCAAGCCCGGCCATCGCGTGATGGGCGTGTCGCTCATTCTCTCGCGCGGCAAGCCGGTGCTGCTGGCAGACACCGCCATCACCGAACTGCCGAACGCCGAGGAGATCGCCGAGATAACCAAGGGCGCGGCGGGCGTCGCGCGGCGTCTCGGCTTCGAGCCCAATGTCGCACTGCTGTCGTTCGCGACCTTCGGTCAGCCGCCTGGCGAGCGGTCCGAACGCGTGAAGGAAGCCGTGCGCATTCTCGACCGCGAGCATCTCGACTTCACCTATGACGGCGAAGTCGCCGCCGACATAGCGCTCAATCCGGAGCTGCGCGGCCCCTATCCGTTCTGCCGGCTCAAGGGCCCGGCCAACGTGCTCGTCATGCCGGCGTTCCACGCGGCGTCGATCTCGTCGAAGATGCTGCAGGAACTCGGCGGCGCGACGGTCGTCGGTCCGCTGATCGTCGGCCTCGATCGCGCCGTGCAGATCATTTCGCTCGGCGCGAAGGACACCGAAATCGTCAACATGGCGGCGTTGGCGGCGTTCAATATCGGGGGGTGATTGGACCGCGAGCCTTCAGGCTCGCACCGTCGCGGAGAGACTGCGAGCCGGAAGGCTCGCGGTCCTTCTAGTGCGCCTCGTCCCAGTTCTGCGCGGCGCGCGCTTCGACAACGAGCGGCGCAGACAGCGTCACCGCGGGATGCGGCGCCTCGACCATCACGCGCTTGACGACGTCTATCGTCCTGTCGGCTTCGGAGTCTGGAACCTCGAAGACCAGTTCGTCGTGAACCTGCAGCAGCATCTGCCCCTTCAGGTCCGCCTCCAGCAATGCGTCGTCCATGCGGATCATCGCGCGGCGGATGATGTCGGCGGCCGTCCCCTGCAACGGCGCGTTGATCGCGGCGCGCTCGTTGAAGGCGCGCTCGGACGGATTGGATGACATGATGCGCGGATAGTGGCACTTGCGGCCGAACATGGTCGTCACATAACCCTGCTCGCGGCAGAGTTTCTTCGTGCGATCCATGTAGTCGCGGATGCCGGGAAAGCGTTCGAAATATTTCCTGATATAGGCGCCCGCTTCTTCGCGCGGAATGCCGAGCTGGTTGGCGAGGCCGAAGGCCGAAATGCCGTAGACGATGCCGAAATTGATCGCCTTCGCGCGACGACGGATTTCGGAAGGCATGTCTTTCACCGGCACGCCGAAGATTTCCGACGCGGTCGCCGCATGAATGTCGAGCCCTTCAGCGAAAGCCTTCTTCAATTGCGGAATGTCCGCCATCTCCGCCAGTAGCCGCAGCTCGATCTGCGAATAATCGGCGGAGATGAGCTTGGCCCCTGGCGGCGCGACGAAGGCCTTGCGGATTTTGCGCCCCGCCTCGTTGCGCACGGGAATGTTCTGGAGGTTCGGCTCCGACGACGAAAGCCGCCCTGTCGTGGTCGCGGCCAGCGAATAGGACGTATGAACACGCTGCGTCTGCGGATTGACGTAAGTCGGTAGCGCGTCGGTATAGGTCGACTTGAGCTTCGACAATTGCCGCCAGTCGAGAATGCGTTGCGGCAGTTCGTGGCCTTCCTCGGCAAGATCGTCGAGCACGCCGGCCGCCGTCGACCACGCGCCGGTCGCAGTTTTCTTCGCGCCGGGCAGGCCCATCTTGCCGAACAGGATGTCGCCGATCTGCTTGGGCGAACCGATGTTGAACTTTTCACCGGCGAGTTCGTAGATGTCGGCTTCCAGCCGCGCCATGTCCTGCGCGAATTCGCCCGACAGCCGCGATAGCATCTGCCGGTCGATGGAAATGCCGCGCCGCTCCATGCGCCCGAGCACGCCGACCATCGGCCGCTCCAGCGTTTCGTACACGCGCGTCATGGATTCCGCCGGCAGCCGGGGCGCCAGCGTGCGCCATAGACGCAATGTGACGTCGGCGTCCTCGGCCGAATATTCCGTCGCACGGTCGACAGCGACGCGGGCGAAGCCGATAAAGGTCTTGCCCTGCCCCGCCACTTCGCCGAAGGCTAGCGGCTTGTGGTCGAAATATTTCACGGACAATTCGTCCATGCCGTGATTGTTGCGGCCAGCGTCGAGCACATAGGAGGCCAGCATCGTGTCGGCCACAGGCGCCATGTCGATGTCGCGCTGCGCCAGCACGAGCCAATCGTATTTGGCGTTCTGTGCGATCTTGATCACGTCGGGCGCCTCGAGCAGCGGCTTCAGGCGCGCGATGACATCCTGCTCGCGCAACTGGCCCTCGATCAGGCCGTTGCCGCCGAACAGATCGCCATCGCCTTTGACGTGCCCAATCGGCACATAGGCCGCGCGTCCCGGCGAGAGCGCAATCGAGATGCCGATGAGGTCGGCCTGCATGGCGTCGAGCGAAGATGTCTCCGTGTCGATGGCGACGAAGCCGGCGCCGCGCGCTTCGGCGATCCAGGACTCGAGCGTGGCGAGATCGGAAATCGTGACGTAGCTCGGCAGATCGAACGAGCCGCTTTTGGCTTGCGTCGCCCGCTCGAAGGCCAATGCAGACGGCGCGAGACCGTCGGTCGGCGCATGTTTCGCCACCGTTGGCGCGGGCGGTGCGATGGCAGCGGTCGTCTTTGCGGCTTCTGGCTCGGACTCCCGCTCCGGCAGGGTCGCCCCATCGCGACCTCGCCAACCGCCGGCGCCGATCAAGTCCGATCGTGGCTCGATCTCGTTGGCGTCCGCGCCGAACAGCTCGCCCACGCGGCGCGTAATGGTCGTGAATTCCATCGCTTTCAGGAATCCGACGAGGTTCTTTGCGTCCGGCTCTCCAAGTCCGAGATCATCGAGCGGACATTCGACCGGAACGTCGCAGACCAGCGACACCAATTCCTTCGACACTTTGATGAGCGCAACGCTGTCGGGATCGGTCAGCGTCTCACGACGTTTGGGTTGCTTGATTTCGGAAGCGCGCGCCAGCAGTTCGTCAAGCGAACCGTATTCGTTGATGAGCTGCGCGGCCGTCTTCACGCCGATGCCGCGCGCACCCGGCACATTGTCGGTCGAATCGCCGGCGAGCGCCTGCACGTCGACGACCCTGTCCGGCGCGACACCGAAATAGTCATGGACTTCCGCCAGTCCGATGCGCCGCTCCTCGCGCGCGCCGGCCGAACCCGCAACCCCGGAGGCCGGATCGTACATCGACACTTTCGGCGTGATGAGCTGCATCAGATCCTTGTCGGCGGAAATGATCAGCACGTCCGCGCCCTTCGCCTCGGCCTGGCGCGCATAGGTTGCGATCAGGTCATCGGCTTCATACCGATCCTGCTCGATCGGAATCATGCCGAAGGCGCGCACGGCCTCGCGCATCAGAGGGAATTGAGGAATGAGATCTTCCGGCGGCTCGCTGCGATTGGCCTTGTATTCCGGATAGATTTCCTTGCGGAACGAGTTTTCCGATTTGTCGAAGATGATCGCGAGATGTGTCGGCTTCGAACCCGCCGCGCCCTCGCGCACGAATTGCAGCATCTTCGTGCAGAAGAGGCGCACCGCGCCGGTCGGCAGGCGGTCGGACCGATAATTGTATTTCGCGTCCTGGCGTATCGACTGGAAATAGGCGCGGAACACGAAGGACGAACCGTCGACCAGAAAGACGTGGTCGCCGGGTTTGACGGGACGATGAATTGAGCTCATGGCGCCAAACTAGCGCGGAATCGGCAAAAAGGGATGTGGCGCGGAGATCGTCTTACGAGGCTTTCGGCTCGCGCTGGAAACGACTTTCCGCCATGTCGAAGAACATGTCCGCCAGGACGGCGATCAGCAAAAGGCTGGCGGCGGCCATCAGGAGCGCGCCTGCGGCGGAAGGCGCCGGACCGCGATTGGCCGCCACGAGCAGCGCGGAGAAAATCGGGACCCAGAATACCGCAAGCGCGGGCGCGGCGCGCCCCAATCGCGCACAGGCCTCGCCCACGGACGATGAGGCCAGTGCCGCCGCGCTGGCGAGCATTGTCGGCCCCGCCGCGAGGCCGAGCGCCAGGGCGATGGGACCTATGGCGGCGACCGAAGGCGCCTGTCCGGTCTGGCTGAACCGAATGGCGACCGCTGCGGCCAGCACGGCGACGAAGGGGCCGCTGGCGAAAGCGAATTCCGGTTCGTCGTCGACGAGATTCGCAACACGGTCCCGCCGTGCGGCCAGCGCCATTCCCACCAGATAGAAGACGAAATAGATCAGGATCGGCTTGGCCAGGACGACGCCAAATACATGGGCCGCCAATGCGACCGCGCCGAGACCGGCCGGCGAACGATAGAGCGCGCGCGCTACGATTGCATAGACCATCGGCCCCAGAGCGAGGCTCCAGACCGGCGCCGCCCGCGCGACGGCCTGTTGCGCTTCCAGCCCTGCGAGAGGCGCCAACGCCGCGGCCGCGAAAACGCCGGCCAGGCCGCAACAGGCGCCGGGCGCAAGCGTACGCACGAATGTAGCGAAGCGCGGCGTCGCGATTGTCGCCGATGCGAGCCAGCCAGAGACAGTGAAAAAGGCGGGGATGGTCGCGACCTCGGCGAGCAGCGACAACGCCTGAACGGCCTGCCCTACGCCGCCGAAAGCAAGCGCCGCAACCGACGGCGCGGCCAGCACGAGCAGGAGGCCGCGCGCCATGATCGCGACGCCGTCCAGGCGCGAAGCAACTGGGCCAATCTGCATCATGCCTGCTCCAAAGCGGGGCGGTCCAGCGACGAACCCGGCGCGCCACGGGAAATTCGCGAACCGGAGCAAGGCGCGAGCCATTCGCGGCGCGATTGCCCCAAGCCTACCGATCCGCTAAACAGAATCGCGCCGCGTCAGCGGATGCACCCGTAGCTCAGCTGGATAGAGCGCTGCCCTCCGAAGGCAGAGGCCAGGGGTTCGAATCCCTTCGGGTGCGCCAATGTTTTCAATGGGTTAGCTGTTCGGCGCCTTTCTTCATCGGTGAGGGTGCGAAGCGCGGCCGATGACCGTTGGAAAAGTCGCCGATAGGCAGCTTCGCCCAAGACGTCCTTCGCCTTTGGGCGACCGACGATCTCGTAGCTTTCCACAATCGGAAAGGCGCCTGACCACCGATACCGTTTACCGCCCTGCGCCCACATGCGCTGGAGCCGCTTGAATTCCTCTGCGCCGAGGATCGTTTCAAGGGAGCGAGCCGTGGTGCGCAGCTTGTGGACGGCGATTAGGCGACCGGCCAAAGCCCGATGAGCCTCCCGCTCGGCGAGATATGCCGGGTCATTCTCAAATCCCGGATTCGGCTCGCTGAACTGCTCCGTAATGTACTCAATGACGTATCCGCTGCCGGACTGCCGCTCGCGCCATCGAAGCCTGGCAGGCGCCAGCCGAAGTCCAACAGGCAAGTGATCTGACGGGCCTCTCTCTGCGTAACAGTTGAGGAAGAGGGGCGTATGTCACGACATCTAATCGCCTACGGAGCCGCCGCCGCCGTGTTTCTGAGCGCGGATGCATTGTGGCTAGGCGTGATCGCCAAGGATCTGTATCGCGCGCAGATCGGCCATCTGCTCGCGCCGGATTTCCGCGTAGCTCCCGCCGCGATCTTCTATCTCACGTATATCGCCGGCGTCGTTTTCTTCGCGGTTTCGCCCGCGCTGTCGAGCGGGCGCTGGCAGGACGCTTTGCTGCCCGGCGCCGCCCTCGGCTTTCTCGCGTACGGAACCTACGATTTCACCAACTGGGCGGTCATGCGCGACTGGCCGGCGGGCTTGACCTTCGTCGACCTTGCCTGGGGCGCATTTCTCACCGCGCTGGCGGCGTCGATCGGCGCATTCGCCGCGATCCGGTTGGGTTGAACCGATGCGCGTCGCCATCATCGGCGCCGGCATTTCGGGGCTCGGCGCGGCTTTCGCGCTGCACGGCCAACCCGGCGTCGACCTGACGCTCTACGAGCGGGAGCCGCGCGCGGGCGGCCATGCCCATACGATCGAGGTCGAATACGAGAGCCGGCGCATCGCCGTCGATACGGGCTTCATCGTCTACAACGAGTTGAACTATCCAAACCTGACGGCCATGTTCGATTGGGCGGGGGTCGAGACCATCGAATCCGACATGAGCTTCGCGCTTTCCTCGGATAATGGCGCCTTCGAATGGTGCGGACGGCATGTATCGCCGCTGGGCGGGCTGTTCGCGCAGATGCGGAACGCATTCGATCCGTCGTTCTATGGCTTTCTGCTGGGAATCAGGCGATTCCAGCAGCGCGCCATCAAGGATCACACCGCCGGGGCGATCGGCGAGGGCACGCTGGCCGACTATCTCGGCCGTATCGGCTGCGGCGCGCGGGTTCGCGACGATTACGTCGTGCCGATGTGCGCCGCGATCTGGTCGATGACGCCGGGTGAAACGCTGGAGTTCCCCGCGCGGTCCTCCATGGCGTTCTTCAACAACCACAAGCTGCTGCAATGGGAGCGGCCGCGCTGGCGAACGGTCAAGGGCGGCAGCCGGCGCTATGTCGGAAAACTTGTCGAGAAACTCGGCGACGCGCTGCACGCCGCTCGCCCGGTCACAGGCGTTCGCCGGGTCGAAGGCGGCGTCCTCGTGCGCGATGCGGCTGGCGACGAGCAGGTATTCGATGCGGCGATCCTGGCCACGCATGCGCCGACGGCCTTGTCGCTCGTCGATGCGCCCAGCGAAGCCGAGCGCGATACGCTGGGCGCATTCCGCGTAAGTCACAATCGGGTGGTGGTGCACTGCGACCGCGCCCTGATGCCGCAGCGAGAAGCCGCCTGGGCCTCATGGAACATGCTGCGCCGCTCCGGCAGCGACAAGGCGGCCGTCACTTACTGGATGAACCGGCTGCAGGCGCTGCCGAAAGACCGGCCGCTGTTCGTGACGCTCAATCCCGATCGCGCCATCCGGCGCGAACTGACGTTCGCTGTCTTCGATTACGACCATCCGGTCTACGACGCCGCAGCGATCGAAGCGCAGGGCCGGCTCGACGCGATCCAGGGGCGAGGCGGCGTTTTCTTTGCAGGCGCATGGACGGGATATGGATTTCACGAGGACGGGCTTGCCTCGGGTCTGGCGGCGGCAAGCCGTATCGGAGGGATCGCGCCATGGCTGCGTTGACCGCGCCGATCCGGATGGCGGACGCCGACGTGTTCCATGCGCGATTGCGGCCGAACGGCATCCGCTTCCGCTATAGCGTGCTGGCCCTGTTTGTCGACATAGACCGGTTGAGCGAGCCGGCCGGTCTGCCGCTGTTTTCGATCGGGCGCTTCAATCTGTTCGGGTTCGATCCGTCCGACCACGGACCGCGCGACGGATCGCCGCTGCGCGCCTATATCGACCGACTGCATGACGACGCCGGTATGATGCGGCCGGCGCGCGTCACCCTCGTCTGCTTCCCGCGCATCCTCGGCTATGTCTTCAATCCGATTGCGATCTATGTCTGCGCGGATGCGAAGGGTCGCCCTTCGAGCATCGTCTACGAAGTGCGCAACACCTTCGGCCAGCATCACAGCTATTTGACTCCGGTCGATGTGGCGGATGACGGCGGCGTCGCACCGCATGAATGCGACAAGCTGTTCTACGTCTCGCCGTTCATGGATATGCCGCTACGTTATCGATTCCTGCTGTCGCCGCCGAACGCGGGGGCGTTCAGCCTGCGGATCATCGAACGCGACCGGGCCGGCGTGGTTCTGACCGCATTGATGCAGGCTCGCGTATTCGCGCCGACCCGCGCCAATCTGCTGAAGCGACTGATCGCATCGCCTCTGGCCGGGTTCGGAATTCTCGCCCGCATCCATGCGCAGGCGCTTCGTCTTTGGTGGAGGGGGCATCGCATCCGCCACCGGCCGACGCCGCCGGCGCCCGTCAGCGTCGCGGAAGCCGGCGCCTATTCGCATTCTGTCCCGCAACTCACGGACCAGACTCATGCATGACATAGCGCCGGCCTCCGCCGTCGACCTTATCCGCTCTCCGAAACTGCCCTGGTCGCTGCGGCGCTGCTTCCGCGCGTTGCTCGGTATCGAATATGGCAGTCTCGACGTCGCCTTGCCGGATGGACGCATGGCGCGTTTTTCCGGGGCGCGAAGCGGCCCGCATGCGCGCTTGTCCATCCGTTCCTACGCCTTCGTCAAACGCCTCGGCGCCGGCGATGTGGGCTTTGCGGAAGGCTATCTCGCCGGGGAATGGGAATGCGGCGATCTTGTTGCGCTGCTCGCGCTGCTGGCGGTCAACCGGCCGTTGATCGACCGTTTCGCCGCCAATCCGCTGGTGCGAGCCGTGCAGATGGCGCGGCATTGGCGAAACCGCAATTCGCGCGCCGGATCGCGCCGCAACATCCATGCGCATTACGATCTGGGCAATTCCTTCTATTCCCGCTGGCTCGATGCAACGATGACTTATTCCTCGGGCCTCGACGTCGACCTCGATGGCGACCTCGAAGCGGCGCAGAACCGCAAATATGCGGCGATCGCCGCCGCCGCTGAGATCCAGCCGCATCACCATGTGCTGGAAATCGGCTGCGGCTGGGGCGGTTTCGCCGAATATGCGGCGCGCGCCATCGGTTGCCGCGTCACGGCGCTGACGATTTCGCAGGAGCAGTACGACTACGCAAAAGCGCGGATATCGGCGGCCGGCCTTGCCGACCGCGTAGCGGTCAGGTTTTGCGACTATCGCGACGAGCGCGCGTTCTACGACCGCATCGTCTCCATCGAAATGTTCGAGGCGGTCGGCGAAGCTTACTGGCGGACCTATTTCGAGACACTGGCGGCGCGCCTGAAGGCCGGGGGAAGGGCCGCGCTGCAGGTCATCACAATCAGCGAGGATATTTTCCCGCGCTACCGCAACGAGATGGATTTCATCCGACGCTTCATCTTCCCGGGCGGCATGCTGCCGACGCGGACGCATCTCGAGGCCTTGGCCGCCGGCGTCGGGTTTGCGACGACCTCCCATCGCGCCTTCGGAAAGGACTATGCCCGCACTTGCCAGATATGGCGCGACGCCTTCGAATCCGGATGGCCGCAGATCGCGTCGCTCGGCTTCGACGAGCGATTCCGCCGCGTCTGGCGGTATTACCTCGCCTATTGCGAGGCGGGATTTGACGCAGGCGCCATCGATGTCCGCCACATCACATTTTCGAAACCGGAGGCGTGATGCTGCTCGCCTTGTCCGATCTCTGCCTGACGGCGCAATGGGCGGAGCCCCGCGCAGGCGGTCGCCGTTCCCGTCTTGACGCCGGCAGAGCGCTGCCTCAACGATTCCTCATGTCGACAAGCGCGCCGAAAACCGATTCAGAACGAGCTGACCTGATCGCCGACATCGCGGAGCGCGGCGACCGTTCCGCCTTCATCGCCCTGTTCGAATTCTATGCGCCGCGCATCAAGGGGCAAGCGATGCGCTTCGGGCTCAGCGCCGATATGGCCGAGGACGTCGCGCAGGATGCGATGCTGGCCGTCTGGCGCCGCGCCGGACAATTCGATGCGGCGCGAGGCTCGGCTTCAGCCTGGATATTCACCATCGCTACAAACGCGCGCACGGATCGCCTTCGGCGTGACAGGCGATTGACCTCCGCTGTCGAACTCGACGCCGACAGCATCGCTCTTTCCGTTGACGCCGCCGATGGCGCCAGCCTCGATGCGGCGCGCGTTTCGAGCTACGTTCAGAGCCTGCCGGAACAGCAGCGTCACATTCTGCACCTGTCGTTTTTCCGCGATCTGCCGCATGCCGAAATCGCCCGAACGCTCGATATTCCGCTCGGCACCGTAAAATCGCGTATCCGTCTCGCAATCAGCAAGTTGCGGCAAGCCATGAAGGACGAGGCATGATCACGCTGCCTGCCGACGAAATCCTCCTCAAATACGCTTCGGGCGTGCTCGATCCAGCGCTGCGCCTTCTGATCGACAGACATATTGCGCTGCACCCCGAAACAGCGGAACGGCTCGCCGCATTCCGCGGCTATGGCGGGCTGTTGCTCGAATCCGAGCGCGCCGCGCCGATGATGGGCGGCAGTCTGGACCGCGCGCTCGCTCGGATCGCGGCGACGGAACCAACGGCGCAAACGCAAGACGCGGGCTGGCCTGAATTCGACGCCTTGCGCTGGCGATGGGCAGGGCCCGGCCGCGCGATCGCGCCTGTCGCGGTGGAAGGATCCGCGCTGCGCGCCTTCGCCTTCAGGATCGCGCCGGGCAAGAATATGCTCCAGCACAGCCATGTCGATCACGAATGGACGCTGATCGTGCAGGGGTCCTATAGCGACGAAAGCGGAGAGTTCGACACAGGCGCCTTCATCGAGGAAGACGAGCATACCAACCATACGCCCGTTGCGACGGGCGTGGTCGAATGCATCTGTCTTGCGGTGATGTCGGGGCCGATGACTGCGCCGGGCCTGATGGGCAAGGTCGCGCAATGGCTGATGCGATGAGCGGCGCGGCCGGCGATCCTCTGCGCCGCGCTCCCCACGGGCGACATTCATGATCGCGGCGCTGGCCGTTGCGGCGATAGCCTTGTCGGCGGTCATGGCGCTGGCCTGGCTGGCCCAGCGGCGAACCGGCAATAGCGGCTGGATAGACGCGATCTGGTCGTTCGGAGTTGGCGGCGCCACTGTGCTGACGCTCGCTCTTCTGCCGGCAAACGGGAGCCGCCGCGTCCTGCTCGGCGCGCTTGTGGCGATCTGGTCGGCGCGGCTCGGCAGCCACATCCTCTCGCGCACGCGGCGAACGCCCGACGATCCGCGCTATGCGAAGCTGATGAAGGAATGGGGCGCTGCTGCGCCGCTGCGGCTGTTTCTGTTCCTGCAACTGCAGGCCGTCGCAGGACTTGTGCTCGTCGGCGCCGCCGTTCTGGCTGCATCCGGCCCGGCCGCGGTCCTGACGCCCGCAACGTTGCTGTTCGCCACGCTGGCGATCGCGACCGTCGTCGGCGAAGCCGTTGCGGACGCCCAGCTTGCGGCGTGCAAACGCGACGGGCCGGAGAACGCCGTGTGCGACCGCGGTCTCTGGGCTTGTTCGCGACATCCGAATTATTTCTTCGAGTGGCTGTTTTGGCTGTCGATTTCGGCGCTGGCGCTCACGCCGCCGACGCAAGCACATGCGGCGCTGGCGCTGGCGGCGCCGGCGATGATGTATGTGCTGCTGCGATACGGCTCGGGCGTCCCGCATCTCGAAGCTCATATGCGCAGGACGCGCCCGGAAGCGTTCGCCGCCTATGCCAGCCGCGTACCCGTTTTCTTTCCGAGGATACAATTCTGACGAACCGGAACTGGTGATCCAGACGCCAAGTCGCTGCGTATAGCGTTCGAAAATGGCGGAGACTGACGCATGAACGCGATGTTGACCGCCGGCGCGCTCATCGCATCCGTCGCGCCGGCCACGGCCGCAGATTCTCTACCGCTTGGAAACTGGGCCCGCGGCGATGGCAATGCGCGGGTCAGCATTGAGCGTTGCGGAGCGGCGATCTGCGCCGTCAACACCTGGATCAAGGATACGTCGGACGGCGAACAAGTCGGCCACAAACTGGTGATGAACCTCAAACCCACCGGCCCCGGCAAGCTTGCCGGCACGGCTTTCGATCCACAGCGCGACCGCACCTACAATCTCACCATCGATTTCGGCGCAGCGCGCATGAGCACGCGCGGATGCATCATCGGGATTCTATGCAAGACCGTGTCATGGACAAAGGCGCCGTGAACGTGGGCCCCAGGCCGAATTATCGCTTGTCGAATTCACGGCGGAGCCAACCATGACATTCGCTGCATTGATCGGGATGGCGGAGCGCCTGCCGACGCCGGACGCCTTCGTTCGTTTCGGCATTCGTACGCTCGTCGGTCGAACGCGCGCCAGGCTGGAGGCTGATGGCGATAGCCGCGAAGCCGAATTCGTCGCAGGCATGGGTCGATTTCCGATCGCGGCGCACACCGACGACGCCAACGCGCAGCATTACGAGGTTCCCGCCGAATTCTTCCGTCTCGTCCTCGGCCCTCAGCGGAAATATTCATGCTGCCTGTTCGATGGCCCGTCCGCCGCGCTTGCCGACGCCGAAACGCGCGCGCTCGAACACACCGTGGCCAATGCCGGCCTGGCCGACGGCATGCGAATTCTGGAACTCGGCTGCGGCTGGGGATCGCTGTCGATGTTCATGGCTGCACGCTTTTCGCGGGCGACAATCATCTCAGTGTCGAACTCGCGGTCGCAGCGCGCGGCGATCGAGGCGCTCGCGGCCGAACGCGGCCTCCGCAACCTCACGGTCATCACCGCCGATATGAATACATTCGCGCCCGAGGGAAGGTTCGATCGTATCGTTTCGGTCGAAATGTTCGAGCATATGTCCAACTGGGCGGCATTGCTGCGGCGTTGCAGAACATGGCTGAATGAGGACGGCCGGCTGTTCCTCCACGTCTTCACGCACAGACGCGCCTCCTATCGCTTCGATCGTGCTGACAAGGCGGACTGGATCGCCCAGCATTTCTTCACCGGCGGCGTCATGCCGTCCCAGACGCTGCCGCAACGCTTTCCCGAGTTGTTCGATGTCGAGGAAGAATGGCGCTGGAGCGGCGCGCATTACGCGCTGACGGCGCGGCGCTGGCTGGAGAATTTCGACGCCAGCGACGCGGCGATCGAGAGCGTTCTGCGCCCCGTCTACGGCGCGGACACCGCGCTGTGGAAACGGCGCTGGCGCTGGTTCTTCCTGGCGACCGAAGGTTTGTTCGGGCACGCGGGAGGGGACGTCTGGGGCGTGGGTCATTTCCGGATGCGGCCCATTCGCTAACGCGACTCGAACTTCAGAGTGGCGCGCGACGCTGTCCCGGCAGCGTCGTCGCTTGCGTATGTCGGCGCGTGTTCGGTCGATGCGACCCTCGATCCTCTTCGTGCGTCGCCGTGGCTGGACCCGCAATCATGACCGGCCAGACGACAGCGTGAGACGGTCGGATGCTTTGGCGCTCTTTAAGGTCGCGCGCCCGCCTCCGCGAAATCGACGCCACGCACAGATCCTTATGAAATCCTTACCCGGGCCCATCGCCTTCCCTATCGCTTCCTGACGCACGTCTGACCTATCTGACGAGCCTTCCCTACGGAGGCTCAGATGTACGACATCGTCTTTGTTGCAGCCGGTCTGACCTTGATCGGGCTCATGGGTCTGTACGCTCGTGCGTTGGACAGGATTTAGAGCGGCCATGTTCGCCTTCGACGTGATCCTTGGCCTGATCGTGGCCATAGCGCTGGCGATTTATCTGGTCGTCGCGCTTCTCTCTCCCGAACGCTTCTGAACGAGGCTCGTCATGACTTTCGTCGGCTGGGCGCAGATCGCGCTCGTCCTCGCTCTTGTTCTCGTCGCGGCCGTGCCGCTCGGCCGCTTCATCGCCGTCCTGTTCGGCTCCAACCGCTCTCTGGCCTGGCCCGTGATCGGACGTATCGAAGCCGCGCTCTACAGACTCGCTGGCGTCGACGCCGCGCGCGAACAGGGCTGGCGCGCCTACACGGCGTCCATGCTCGCTTTCAGCGCCGCCGGATTCGCCAGCCTCTATGCGATCCTGCGGCTGCAGGCGTTCCTGCCGTGGAACCCGCAGGGCTTCGACGGCCTGTCGCCGGACCTCGCCTTCAACACGGCGATCAGCTTTCTCACCAACACCAACTGGCAGGCCTATTCCGGCGAGACGACGATGAGTCATTTCTCGCAGATGGCGGGGCTCGCCGTTCACAACTTTCTGTCGGCGGCCACCGGCGTGGCGCTCGCGCTCGCGGTGACGCGCGCGTTCGCGCGCTCGAAAAGCGATACGCTCGGCAATTTCTGGGTGGATGTGACGCGCGCCACCCTGTTCGTGTTTCTGCCGCTGGCGCTTGTCGTGGCGGTCGCCTTCGTCGCGCTCGGCGCGCCGCAGACCCTGACGGGCTCGGTCGAAGTCACGACGCTTGAAGGCGCCAAGCAGGCGATCGCCATGGGGCCGATGGCCAGCCAGGAGGCAATCAAGCAGCTCGGCACCAATGGCGGCGGCTTCTTCAACGCCAATTCGGCGCATCCATTCGAGAATCCGAACGCCCTGTCCAACGCGCTGCAGATCTGGGCGATGCTTGTCGTGTCGACGGCGCTGCCGATCGCTTTCGGGCATATGGTCGGCCTCAAGCGGCAGGGCTATGCGCTGCTCGCCGCCATGGCCGTCCTGCTGATCGCTGGCATATTGGTCGTCTACGGCGCCGAGACGTCCGGCAATCCGCTGCTGACGCAGCTCGGGCTCGATCCTTCCTTCGGCAATATGGAAGGCAAGGAAGTCCGCTTCGGCCAGGCGATGAGCGCCATGTTCGTCGCGGTGACGACCGGCCTGTCCTGCGGCGCGGTCAACACCATGCACGACGCGTTGACGCCGCTCGGCGGCCTCGTCCCGCTCTTCCTCATTCAACTCGGCGAGGTTCTGCCGGGCGGCGTCGGCTCCGGCCTCTATGGCATGATCGTTTTCGCGACGCTCGCGGTCTTCGTCGCGGGTCTGATGGTCGGCCGCACGCCGGAATATCTCGGCAAGAAGATCGAGGCGCGCGAGATGAAGCTCGCAATGCTGGCCGTGCTCATTCTTCCGCTGCTCATACTCGGATTCACGGCCGTTTCAGCCATGCTGCCGGCCGCGCTCGCCAGCCTCGCCAATTCCGGGCCGCACGGCTTGAGCGAATTGCTCTACGCCTATTCGTCGGCAGCCGGCAACAACGGCTCGGCATTCGCCGGGCTCAACGCCAACACGCCCTGGTTCAACGCCACGCTCGGCGTCGCCATGGCGCTCGGCCGCTTCGCTTATGTCGTTCCCGTCATGGCGATGGCGGGCTCGCTCGGCGCCAAGACGCGCGCTCAGGCCTCCAGCGGCACCTTTCCGACCGACGGACCGCTGTTCGTCGGCCTGCTCGTCGGGATCATCCTGATCCTTGGCGGCCTGCAATTTTTCCCCGCGCTCGCGCTCGGGCCGATCGTCGAGCACGTCCTGATGCTCGCCGGCAAGACGTTCTGAGGAGCCGATCCATGTCCAGCAAAGCCTCCGCGCCCCGGCTGTTCGACGGCAAGATCGTCGCCGCCGCGGCGCTCGACGCCTTCCGCAAGCTCAATCCGCGCTTGCTGATGCACAATCCCGTCATCTTCGTCACGGAAGTCGTGGCCGCGCTCGTCACGATCCTGTGGCTGCGCGAATGGCGGTCGGGCGCCGGCGATCCCCTGTTCTCCGGCCAGATCGCCGCATGGCTGTGGTTTACCGTCCTGTTTGCGACCTTCGCGGAAGCCGTGGCGGAGGGACGCGGCAAGGCGCAGGCGGCGAGCCTGCGGTCGGCGCGCAGCGACGCCTACGCCAAGCGATACCTCGACCAGACGGCTCTCGACGGTCTCTACGACAGGATCAATGCGCTCGACCTGAAAGTCGGCGACGTCGTACTGGTCGAAGCCGGCGACATCATACCCTCCGACGGCGAGATCGTCGCAGGCGTCGCCTCAGTCAACGAGGCCGCGATCACAGGCGAATCTGCGCCCGTGATTCGGGAGGCCGGCGGCGACCGTTCCGCCGTGACCGGCGGCACGACGATCCTCTCCGACTGGATCAAGGTGCGGGTGACGGCCGCGCCCGGCGACATGTTTATCGACCGCATGATCGCGCTGGTGGAAGGCGCCGAACGGCAGAAGACGCCCAACGAACTCGCCCTGTCGATCCTGCTCGCGGGCATGACGCTGATTTTCCTGATCGCCGTCGTGACGCTGTGGGGGCTTGCGGGTTATTCGGGCACGCTCGTGTCCGTCGTCGTGCTCGTCGCGCTGCTGGTGACGCTCATTCCGACGACCATCGGCGGCCTTCTGTCGGCGATCGGCATCGCCGGCATGGACCGGCTCATCCGCTTCAACGTCATCGCAACCTCGGGCCGCTCCGTGGAAGCGGCGGGCGACGTCGACACGCTGCTGCTCGACAAGACGGGCACGATCACCTTCGGCAATCGCATGGCGACAGAATTCCTGCCTGTGACGGGCGTCGCGGAGACGTATCTCGCCGCGGCGGCGCTGGCGGCGAGCCTCGCGGACGAAACGCCGGAAGGCCGCTCCATCGTCGCGCTGGCGAAAGGCGACTACGGTCTCGGCGATCCCGACTTCGGCGGGGTCGCGCCAGTCGTCGTTCCTTTTGCTGCGCAGACGCGCATATCGGGCGTTGATTCCGGCGGCCGCTCGATCCGCAAGGGCGCGATCGATTCTATCCTGCGCTTCGCCGGCGTTGCGATCGAGCGTGCGCCCTCCGAGTTCCGGCAGGCGGTGGAGAAGGTTGCGGTGTCGGGCGGCACGCCGCTGGGCGTCGCGGAGAACGGTCGGCTGCTCGGCGTCATTCACCTCAAGGACGTGGTGAAGCCCGGCATCAAGGAGCGCTTCGCCGCGCTGCGCGCCATGGGCATTCGCACGGTGATGGTGACGGGCGACAATCCCGTCACCGCCGCCGCCATCGCATCGGAGGCGGGCGTCGACGACTTTCTGGCCGAGGCGACGCCGGAGGACAAGCTCGACTACATCCGCAAGGAGCAGACCGGCGGCCGTCTGATCGCCATGTGCGGCGACGGCACGAACGATGCGCCGGCGCTGGCGCAGGCCGATGTCGGCGTCGCCATGCAGACCGGCACGCAGGCCGCGCGCGAGGC
>JASGFP010000078.1:0-19994 GCA_047605445.1 Rhodoblastus sp. | reverse complement strand
CTGCGGGCCGTCGCCGATCGCCGCCGCCATGCCGGCCGCCACGTTGCGCACGGCCGCCACCGCCGGGTCAGGCCGGATCGCGCTGGCGAGCGTCTCGGAAAAGCGCACCTGGTCGAGATCGGACAGCGGCCCGACCTTGGCCGGCGAATGCGGAAGATGGTCGCGCATCTGCTGCGCGACGTTTCTGACGGCCGCGACCGCCTTGGCCGCGCCGGCCTCGATGCCGGCCGCGAGCGTCGACATGAGCGCCACGCCCTCGGCGTAGAACGACTGCCCGGCGATCGCGCCGCGCGCCGCATTGATCGCCGTCGAGATCGGCGCTGCGAGATCGAACGAGGCGGCGGCCGATGCGACGGACGGCAGCAGGCCCTGCAATTCCTTCAGCAGCGCGACCGCATCCGCAGCCTTCGCGCCGTCTGCGATCGCGCGCTGGCGCTCGGCCGCCTGCTTTTCTTCCGGCGTCGCATCCTTGCCGAGACCGACGTAGGAGAGCGCGCTCGACGCGGCGTTCTTCACGCTGTCCCAGGCGCTCGCGAGCCCGCCGACTGCGCTGTCGAACCAGCCCTTGACCTTGCCAAAGGCGCTCTGCATCGCCGCAAGCGCCGTCCCGCCCCAGTCGCGGATCGCGGTGGTCGCGCCGTCGAGCGCGTCCGACACGATGCCCTTCATGCCGTTCCACGCGTCAGAAATAGACGCTTTGACGCCTTCCCATGCGCTGGAGATGGCGGTCTTGATCCCCTCCCATGCTGCGGAGGCAGCGGCCTTCACGCCGGCCCACGCCTGCGCCAGCATTGGGCCGATCGTGCTCCAGTTCTGGTAGACGAGATAGGCGGCGGCCGCGAGCGCAAGGATGCCGGCGACGATCCATGTGACGGGATTGGCGATCAACGCCGCCGCAAACGCCCAGGCGGCGGCCGCGGCAGGCCCGAGCGCCGCAGTCAGCGACAGGATGCCCCCTACCATGCCGGCGACGCTGCCCGCCAGCGCGACGCCCTTCATCAGCAGCCAGGCGACCATCACGCCCTCGATAGCGATCTTCCATCCGCCCAGGGCGTTGACGACGCTCGTCACGGCCGGCTCGATCGTTTTGAAGGTCTGGTAAACATCCTTCACGACATCGCTGGCGGTTTTCATCGCTTGCGTGATCGTCGCGCCGAGTTTCTGCGCACCCCCGCCGTCGAGTTCCATCGACTTGAAGATCTCGGAGAACTTCTCGTTGATGAACTGGTAAGGGCCACTGTCCATGACCTTGCCAACGAACGCATCCCATTGGTTCATGACGCGGGTCATCACGCCTTCGGTGGACATCGACTTGCGATCGCCGGCGCCGGCGAACCGCGCTTCGATCGCCTTGATGATCTGCTGATCCACGTTCCCGGCGACGGCGAGGTCTTGCTGTTTGCCGTCCGCCATGAACGACAGGCCGGTGACCTTGCCGGCGTCGTCTGTCTTGCCCTTGATGCCGAAGGCCTCCAGCCCCGACATGTCGCCCTTCTTCGCCGCGGCGTAGGCGGCCATCGCCTGCTGTGGGCTGACGTTCTGCGACGCCGCGGCGTCCATGATCGCCTTCCAGGCGGCCGTGCCGGGCATGACGCCGGCCTTGGCCGCGTCCGGCAGCGCGGCGCGCACGTCGTCGCGCCGGAACGGCGAGCCTTTCAGATAGGCGTCGGCTGCGGCCCGGTAGCGGGCGGCGCCCTCGACGCCGAGATCGGGACGGATCTGTTCTTCGACGTTGAGCGCGCCCTGCACGTTGGAATAGGCCATGGCCGAGGCCGCGCGCGACGCGGCCGCGCCGCCGGAGATCGCGCGCTGCGTCATCACCTGCACGTTCGATCGCAGCGCGCCAGGTCCGGACATCAGCCCGACGCCGCCGAACATGCCGCCGAGCACGCCCTTCAGGATGTTGGGCAGCTCGGCCTTGATGCCCGCGCCCAGCCCCTTGGCGAATTCCTTCGCCATGCCGGCGCCGTAAGTGCGCCAGAAGCCGCGCGTGCCGCCCATGGCGTCGCGCGCCACCGCGCGCAGCGAGCGGCCGACGCTGGCTGCGCCCGCGGCCGCCTTGTGAAAGGCGCTCGACATGCCCGCGCCGGCCGCGCGCGACGCATTGGCGAGCCGTTGCAGGATCGAAACGGATTTCTGGCTTTCGTTCGCGGCCTGCGCCTGGGCGTCGGCGGCGGCCTTCGCCGCGGCTTCCTCGGCTTTCATCGCCGCGGTCGCGCCCTCGATCGCCTTCATCTCGGCGTTGACGGCGGCTTCGGCCTTCTTGGCGGCTTCGACCGTCTTGTCATTCGCCGCCTTGCCTGCGGCGGCCATGTCCTTCTCGGCCTGGGCGGCCTTGTTGAAGCCGTCCAGTCCTTTCGTGATGAGTTCCAGCACCAGCTGGAAGTTCATGTTGCTCATCGCTTGTTGGCTTCCCGGATCGCTTCAGCGACCGCCTTGTCGTAGGCGATCTGCTCATGCAACCAATAGACGACTTCGTCGGTTTCCATCGCCATGAGATCGCGATGGCGCCAGCCGCGGCGGATCATGTGGACGTGATCCCTCGCCGACGGCCACGCCGCCGGCGAGCGCGTCAGTTTCCCGCGTCGTCGTCCTTGGCGTCAGAAGCGCCGCCGAACACCTTGCCGATGATCTGCAGATGGTCCGCCGCGTCGATCAGCTCGCGATAGTCGCCGAAGGTGAGCTTCTCGCCGTCGAACGTGGCGAGTTCCAGGATGTAGTAGACCTGCGTCTTGCCGCTGTCGCCGTCGCCAAGGCGTTGCGCCTTCGTCCATGCGAAATAGGGCTTGAACCGCGGCAGGCTCACGACGACGCCGGACACGGGCAATGGGAAGGTTTCCTCGCCGGTCTTTGCGGCCTTCGCGGCGGCGAGCTTCGCCTTCACGCCCTGCGGCTGCGGCGCTGCGCCGACGTCCGTCAGGTTCTTCTCGATGTCGGCGGCGATGCCCTGGTCGACGGTGTCGTTCATGGTCGGTCCTTCTGACGTTGGCGCTCAGCCCATGCCGAGCGCGGAGAGGTAGAGATCGAGGATTTCGTCCTGTTCCCTTGCGCGTGTTGCTGTCCTGCCGGCGGATCGAGACGATCTTGCGCATGATCTTGACGTCGTAGCCCGTGCCCTTCGCCTCGGCGTAGACATCCTTGATGTCGTCGGCCAGCGCGCGCTTTTCCTCTTCGAGGTGCTCGATGCGTTCGATGAAGGCCTTCAGATGGTCGCTGTCGATCGACGCCGCGCCCATCAGTAGGTCGCCCAGACGTTCACTCCGTTGATGCGGTTGATCTGCGACAGCACGTCGATTTCGAGCAGCGGCGTATCCTTGCCCGACACCGTCTGGATCAGGCGCGTCGCGGAATATTCGGCTTCGCCCTCGAAGGCGTCGCCGAGCTTGAACGCCTTGCCGCCGACCTTCCGGACGAAACAGGTGACGCTGGTGACGACGCGATAGGACGCCGCGAGATCGACGCCGTCGGGGCCGAAAACGTCGACGTAGGAATGGACCTGGAGCGGCAGCGCCTTGGTCGGGTTGAGCAGGCGCGGATAGAGATCGACGTCCAGGAAGTCGATCGTCATCTTGCCCTTCATCTCCTTCAGCGTCCGGCCGGGCAGCGAGAGCACGGCGATCTGGCCGAGCGTCTCGTGCTTGATCTCCTGATATTCGCCCTCGGGCAGCTGGAAGTCCTTGAAGCGGCCGATCAGCGCGCCGCCGTCCAGGTAGACGTCGGCGTTGGTGGCCTGGCCGATTTTCACTGCGCTCATGAGAGGCTCCGTTTGCGCCCGCGCCGTTGCGCGCGGCGCGCGTTAGATCACGCCGCCGCGACCAGCCCGAGGGCGGTCGAGACGAAGTTGAGGTCGATGTAGGAATTGATCGTCACGCGATGCATGATGCCCATGATCGCAAACGACAGCTTGTAGTAGACGCGACCTTCGTTCGCGATCTGCTCGGCGGTGTTCTTCGTGCGGTCGAACACGAAGTCGGCGCCGTAGAGCCAGCCGTCGCCGGCGGGCTCCTTGGTGTGCAGATAGGCGCGGACCCGTTCCTCCACCAGGTCGACGATCGCGGGCGACGCCCACTGGTCGATGTAGGGCATGGTGTAGAAGAGGATCGCGTCCTCGAGCACGTCGGCGGTCGCGCGCCCGTGCAGCCACGACATCTGGTCCTTGAGCGTCGGCCAGCCGGCCGAGGATGCGCCCCACGTTTTGATGCCGGCGCCGTAGTAGGTCATCGTCGTGACGATGCCGACTTCGTTCAGAAGATCGGTGTCGCTGTCGTAGGAGCCCGGCATGAAGAAAATGTCGGTCTCGGTCCCCGCGACATCGGGCATGTCGAGATTGGACGGGGACCGATGCGGACCGATCTGCGACACCGCCCGGTTCCAGACGCCGGCGAAGTGCTGCGAATAGGGCTGTAGCGAATTGTCGCCGGTGACGGGATCGAGCGCGCTGAGCTGCGGATAGCAGAGCACCGCGCGCTGCGAGGACGTGTTGAACGCGCCCGTGGTTCCGCGCGCCTCGATCGCCGCCTGTTTCGTCGTGCCCGGCGGCAGATCGTAGATCGCATGGCCGCGCACGTTGTTGGCGACGGTCAGCATCTTCTCGCGCACGCCGCTCAGGCCGGTGAAGCGCGGCGCGATGATCCGGCCGGGGAAGAAACCGAAACGGTTGTAGCAGCTGTAGGCGACATTGAGGCCGGTCGGCCGGCCCGCGCCGTCGATCGAGCCCACCATATCGGCCGCCACGACCTTGGTCGGGTCGGGGTTCGCGCCGGTCTTGTGGACGTCGGGATCGAAGACGTTGTTGACGACGATCGTGCCGACACCCTTGCCATCGACGTCCTTGTTGAACATCGCCCGCAGCGCTTCAGGGATCGAATAGCCGGCCGAGGTCGCGGGATCGCCGAGCAGCGCGGCGATTTCGCTGTCGCGGCGGATGATGATCGGCTGGTTGATGACAGCCGCGCGCTTGGCGGGCGTGTCGTAGAGAAGATGGATCGGCGCGGTGCCCTGCAGATAGACGGTCGCCGCCTTCACATCCGCGACGCTGGTTGCGCCAACGAAGTTCTCGATGATCTCTGGACCGTGGTGATAGTTCTCGCCGGCCATGCGGTCGCGCTCCTCAGCTGTTGGTCTGGCCGCCCGCGCCCGTCGCGGTCGGCGGGGTGTAGGGCGGCGGGGTCGCCGGCTTGTCGGCGGGCTTCTCGGCCGGCTTGTCGGCGGCGGGCTCTTCCTTCGCTTCGACCGGCGTCAGCCAGCGGCGCGCCTTCCAGGCGACCGCGACGGGGTGATCTTCGGGCAGCGCGACTTCAGCGCCGGCGACCAGCCAGCCGGAGACCAGCGGCTCGACGGCCTTGGGCGCCTCGCCTTCTTTCGGTGCTTCAGACGATGCAATGGGAAAAATCTCGGCCGCGTGCGGCGGGCCGGAATAGACGTATTTCATGGGCGCTCTCCATGGCGCGGCCAATGGCCGCCGACGGCGGGCAGCTGCCCGCGAAACGAGATGACGTAGTCCCAGATCCCGCCGTCCTCGGCATGGAAGCCGTCGGCGACGACGCTGAGCGGGCCGGCGCCTTCGACGCGGCGCGCCTGGAACATCTTGCGGACCAGCTCCATGGCGTTCGGCGCGCCGGTGCGGCCCTTGAGGCCGCGCGCGACGACATGCACGTCGACGTCGAAGGTGCGCTGCTGGCGGACGGGATCGGCTGATGGCGACACGGCGTATTTCGAGCCGCGGTAGTGGACGATGATCGCGCCGTCCCGGTTCGAGATATCGACCTCGCCGGGTTTGTCCGGCATTTCGTCGATCATGAAGGAGCCGGGCGCCTCGGCGTTGAGGATCGCGACCATCGCCTGAACGAAACGGCCGGGCCATTCGAGCGGCGGCGCCGTCGCAGCCGCCTCGATCGACGCGGCGACCGCTGGGGCGAGCTGATCGGGCAGATAGCTCATCCGCGCCTCCGATCGCCGAAATCGTTGGCGTCGAGCGGGTATTGATCGAGGATCGCGTGCGCGCGGCTCGGCGTGCCGGAGAAGAGGACGGGACGTTCCTCGGCCGGCGCATTGGCGGCGCCTGGCTGGTTGGCGTCGATCGCCAGGCGGCCGGACTGAATGTCGCGCAGGAGCTTCAGCGCGTCGTCGTAGCGGCGGCGGACTTCGTCCGACACGCCCGACTGGTCGCCGGTCTTCAGGCGCAGCTTGTAGAGCGCGATGTCGACGGAGATCGATTTCAGGATCTCCGGCGCCGGGTCGATCGGCGCGGGATAGCGGGCGCGGACGTAGCCCAGGATCAGCTCTTCGGCCGCGGCGAGCGCGCCGCCGATCTTCGCCTCGTCGAGACGCCGCGCCTGGCGCGGACCGACGCCGGCGACATTGTCGGCCTCGACCGCGCCGATGCGCTCCACGAAATCTGCGACCGTCAGAAGCATTGGTCCTCGCGCGCGTCTCTGACGCAGGAAGGTGGATGGGCAAAGAAACGCGAACCCTCACGCCGCGCGCGAAACCTCGCCCATCCCATGTCGGGGGAGCACGTCCTTACGGACTGGCTGTCTGCATCGTGAGGGCGACAGCCCGCTCCCGCTCTCGGGTTTATTCACTTCGCCGGCGCGGCCGGCTTCTTGTCGTCGGCCGCAGCGGCAGGCGCGGGTTCGATCACGCCGGCGGCGAGCAGCTCGGCCGAGACGTCCGCCGTCAGGTCGACCGTGTCGCCGGGCTGGTAGAGATCGCCGTCGAACCGGAGCTGGCCGAGGACGGTGAAGGTGGCCGCGGGGCCGGAGCGCTTCTTCGCCATCATCGAACCTCAGATCGCGCCGGTGATGAGGAAGGCCGCGTCCTGCATGGCCGCGACCGGCTTGCGCTCCTGCGTCACGCCGTAAATCCAGGACTTCCGCGAGCGGTCCCAATAGGGCTGCTCGACGATCGGATAGCCGCTAAGGCGATAGGAATAGCCGTAGCTCGGCTCCAGATAGGAGCCGCCCTTGCCGACGTAGGCGAGCTGGACGAACCCGCCGCCCCAGATAAACAGCGCCTCGCCATCGGCCGCGCCGTCAGGCAGATAGACAGCCTCGCCGACGACGAGATTTTCGATCTGGAAGTAACGGGCCAGCATGTCGCTCGTGATGCTGTCGGCGCTCGTATACTTGAACTGCTCCTTGATCTTCGCGTGCGAGGTCAGCTTGGTGAAGACGTCGAGCCCCATCGTCATCGTGTTCGGCTGGCGGCCGATCCTCTTGGCGACGGTCAGCTTGTAGTCCTTAACCTGCGCAGCCGGGTCGCTCGACGGATCAGACCACTTGTCCGTGCCGGCCAGGGCGGTTTTTGCCGCGACCGAATAGAGCGCCGCATTGAAGGCGAACGCCGCGCAGTCGATCTCGTGGCCGAGGTCGACCTTGTCGAGCACCATCTCGATCGAGCGCGAGGCGAGGTCGATGCCGGGGACCGCGCCGGCCTCTTCCTGGTGCTCGCGCGGCACGACGGCGTCGAGCGCGTCCTGCTGCAGCGCGACAGGATCGCTCTCGTAGCCGAAGGTGACCGCTCGCGTCGGCGCGCCCGGCGCGCGGCGCGTGTCTTCGCGGCGGAAGGCGCGCTGGTCGAACCGGATGATCTTCATGCCGCGCACGGGAATGTCGGCGTAGGGGAACAGGCGCGGGAAGATGAACTGCGCATTGGTGTAGCCGCGGGCCTGCGTCGTCAGAATGGGATCGACGACGCGCGCCTGGGCGAGGTTCATGTTGTTGGGGGCCATACGGCGATCTCCAGTTGGATCAGCAGGTGAGCGAGAGGCGCAGGATGCGCAGCGGCTGGCCAGCGCCGGCGGCCGCGCGCACGGCCATCGCGGCGGCGGCCTCGTTGTCGGCGGCGGGGATTGCGCGGCCGGTCGCGTCGGACTTGACGCGCTGGCCGACGGCGACGGCGGCGCCGGCCTCGACCGACAAATGGCCGGCGATGTTCGCCGCGAAGGCGTCGCCGATCGCCGCGTCGTAGGACGAGACGCCGTAGACCAGGGCGCCCGCGCCGGCCATGGCGCCGGCCAGCGTGACGAAGCGGTTGCGGGCGACGGCCGCCGTGGCGATCACGGTGTCGGCGAGGATCGGCTCGTTGGTGTAGCTCATGTCAGCTCCTACTGGCCGCCGGCCTGCTTGTAGGCGTCGGCGAACGAGAGTTTCGGATTGGCGCGGCGCAGGGCCTCCGTCTTGGCGAGCAGATCGAGCCCGTCGCGATCGACCTCCATGCCCTCGGGCGCGGCGAAGGACGCCGCCGGCGGGTCGCCGGCCTTCGTGTCGACGCGGCCGAAGGTGACGACTTTCGGCTGCGCCTTGAGGAAGTCGCGAAATGCGTCGATCGCCGGCTGCTTGACGGTCTTGCCGTCGTCGTCGGCGAAGGAGACCTCGCCTTCGAGCCCGGCGAGCACGCCGAGCAGCTCGACTGTCTTGGCCTTGGCGGCCGGCATGAGCCGTCCTTCGGCGATCAGGCCTTCGGCGAAGGCGACGTCGCCGGCGCGCCGGGTCTCGTCCTCGCGTTTCTTGATTTCCGCCTCGCGCTTGGCGAGATCGGCTTCACGCGCCGCGAAGGCGGCGTCGTCGGTTTTCGACACAGGCTTCTCCTTGTCGTCCTTGGGAGGGATGGCCGCGGGCGCGGCGAAAGGCAGGGCGCGGTCGCGATCGGCCGCGTCGGAAATCCACTGGATCGTCCAGTCGGGCAGCAGGTTGTCGGCCGTCTCCTGGCCGCGCTCGGCGATGAACCATTCGCGCAGCTTGCGGAACAGGTTCGAGACGTCTTTCAGCGCCGGCTCGCCGAACTCGAAGGTCGCGACCTGGTCGTCGTCGGCCGCCAGGGCGACCGGGGCGAGGCCAGGCACGGCCGGCGCGGCCGCGCCCAGGAAGCCGATGTGCTTGGGATACCAGCTGCCAGGCTTGGGGTTGTTGGCGCTGTCGGGCCGGAAGAGCGACAGCGAGATGCGATGATACCGCTTGTCCTTCACGGCCTGCTCGAAGGCCGGCTCCAGATCGCCGACGCCGGCGAGCAGGCGATCGGTCTTGTCGTCGTAGACGAACTCGGACGCCCAGCCGTAGGCCGGATCGTCGGTCTTGGGATGGCCGACCACGGCCGGCGTCTTGCCGACCGCGGGATCGAAGGTCTTGGCGATCGCCCGCAGATCGTCGGCCGTCAGCGTGACGGCCGGGCCGATCATCGGCTGAAAGGTGCCGGGCCGGAAGACCTCGATGTAGCGGACGTTCTTCGGCATGGCTCCCCGAGCCGTCGTTTCGACAGTTCGGGGACCATGGGGCCGGGCAGCGGGTGAAACGACGGGACATTGTCCCGTCATCCCTCGTCAGGGTCGCGCGCGAATTCGACCCCAATCGGCCGGCGATGGCAACCCGGAGGGTCGCTCTGGCGCCGGAAGGCCGATTGCGGCGTTTCTGACGGCCCTCTGACGGGGGGTGGCCGGCGCCGCCGCTACGACGGTAGCCAAAACGCGGTCTGGAAAATTCTGACGGGGTTTCTGCGAAGGTCGATTTTCGGGCGAGATCACCCCTCGATCGACAGCCAGTCGACGATGGCGTTGCGGATCGCTTCCTCGTCCTTCGGGCCGATGCCGATATAGGGCCGGGGCGAGATCGTGACCTTCTGCAGGAACAGCACGGCGTCCTTGTTCGAGCGGCCGCCGTCGCCGTCATTCTTGCCGCGGCTGCGCTTCATGCCGACGCCGAGGCCGGACGCCTGCTTGTTCGACATGAACGTGCCCGCCGGGATGGGAATGGCCAGAGCCGCGCCCTTGGCCTTGATCGTGGCGCCGAACTGCTGGACGGCGGCGTATTTCGTATTCGGGCCGAGCGAGAGCGACGCGCCGGCGACCTGAAACTGGATCGAGCCCTTGAGCGCGCCCGAGCGGTTCATCATCGAGCCCTTACCGCCGGCCAGCATCAGGGTCAGCGGCTTGTTCGCCGGCCACGCCGAACCGTCGGGCGCGACCTTTTCGGCGAACCGGCTGAGAACGACCGTGCGCTCCGCCTCGCCGATCGAACCGAGCAGGCCCGCCGTATCCTTCACCTTGCCGAGGACTTCCGCGATCTTGGCGTCGGCCGACGCGAGATCCTTGACGGTTATCCTGACGACAACCGGGATGCTCATGCGGATGCGCTCATTTCGCCTCGGCGACTTTCGGGCGTTCGGGCGGCTCGCCTGCCCGATCAGTCGATGTCGGCGCCCGTGGGGCCGCCTTCTCCGCATCGGAGACGGGCAGGCCCTGGCGGCGCGTGATCACGACGCCGTCCAGGTCGGCACAAAATCGCTCGCTCGGCGTGCGTGTCATTTAGGCGTTCCCTTCGGGGTTTCGGCCCGCACGATAAGTCCATCGGCGTTATTTTGCACCACCACGAATTTGGTGTTGCGCGGCAGGAGCAGTTCCCGCTCGTAGGAATGGCGGGCGACGCCGGCGCCGTTCATTGGATAGGCGTGCGATCCCTTCGGCAATCGAATGGTGACGACGCCGCCGAAGCCTTCGGCGCGCTTGCGCACGAGCGATGTCGAGGCAAAGTTCTTTTCGTGATACTCGTCGCCGGGCGACAGCTCGCGCAGCTTGGCGACGACGTCGGGCTTGAGCCCGCGATGCACCGTCAGACTGGATGTCGTCCTCCAGTTGCCGATCGCCTCGTCGATCGCCTGCACTCTCCGGTCGCGGTGGTCGATCGCGCCCGAGTTGAGGCCTTTGTTGATTTCGTCGTGGTCGTCGTCGGCGTATTCGCCGAGCACGGCGCGATCTTCCCGGTAGTCCGGGTCGACGGCGCCCTTCTTGTAAATTTCGTCTTCCTTCCGGGCGATTTCGTTTTCGCTCGATCCGGACATGTCATGGTAGTCGCCGTCGGTCCACTGCCCGCCGTCCGCCTCGCCGCTGGGCACGCGCGGCTCGTCGGGGTTGAACCCCGCATGATCGGCCGCGTCGCCGCGAGACCATGCGACGACCGCGCCGGCTGGCAGGTCTTGCGAGACGCGCCAGGCGCGCGCGTTCCAGCACACAATCGCAGCGTCGCCAACGTAGATGCGGGTGACACGCGCCCGGTCGCGGCCCGTCCAGGCTAGCCGGATTTCTCTGGGATTGCGGATCGCGTCGGCGATGTCGGGCAGGGCGTCGGCGAGCGCCTGCGATCCGACGAGCGCAGATCCGCGCTGGAACATCTCGATCGACAGCGGCACGGCCTGGCCGAGGACATCGGTGAACACCCCGCCCTCGATCGCGGCGCCCTCGGCATGGTCGGCCGGCCGGAATTTGCCGATGATCGCCTTGAAGAAGGCGGATACTGCATCGAGAAAACCCGGCCGGTCTTCCGGCGCCAGCGGCTGGTTGGGCTCCGGAGCAATCGGCGCATCCGTCTGCGCTGGCTTCGTTTCGACCGCCGGCGCTTCGGGCTTGGCCGGCGCAGGCGCGAGGCCCGCCAGCCAGTCCGCGCCCGGCGCGTGGTCCCAGCCGGGATCGATGCCGTTGGGCACGTCCTCGAACTCGCCGGTCGCCGAATTCAGCACGAAGCGGCTGCCATCGTCGGGCGCCTGGTCGACAGTCTTGCCCGCGCGCTTCAGATCGCCGGCCGTCAGGGCGCGCACGCCGCATGTGCAAAGCCAGCCGTTCGGCGGATAGTGCGCGTCCCACCAGGGATCGTCGCCGCGCAGGATCAGCCCGTCCCAGGCCAGATGCATCGGCCGCGGCTTCATCGGCTCGCGCGTCTCGGCATGGACATACTGCCAATAGGGCCGCTGCTTCATCATCGCAGGGTCGCGCAGCTGCTTCAGCCGCCCCGCCTGGTTCGCCGTGCGCAGATTGGTTTCGTAGACGATCCGCGCCCGCCATGCCCGCACCTTGGCGTTCTTGTCGGCCAGCCAGCCGTTCTTCAGGGCGATCTCGTCGAACCGCTTCTGGAAGTCCTTGAGCGTCTCGCCCTTGGCGATGGCGTTGTCGACCTCCTTGTTGAGATCGGCGAGCATGTCCTCCTTCGTGACGCCGGCGACGACGAAGGCGCGGTCATGGGCGCGACCCTCGATGTCGCGCCATGTGCGCGTCGGCAGGTTGATCTTCTGCCGATGAAAGCGGATCGCGTCCTCGAAGGGCGTGTTGAACGCTTCCTCGAAGTCCGCGGGCGCAGCCGCCGCGAAGAAAGCGCGAACGGCGGCGGCTTTCATTCGCCAGCCTCATCGAGCGCGTCGGCGCGGCCGCGCAGGTCGGCGTTGGTCAGCGCGGCGCCGATCAGCCGCGTCATCCGCTTCGTGTCGAGATCCGGATAGAGCGTCAGAAGTCGATGCGGCAGGTCGGCCAGCGTCCCGCCTTCATCGACCAGGTCGGCGATGACGGCGCGGATCGCGTCCAGCCATTTGTCGATTTCAGGCTGCGCCGCATCGTCGAGCAGATCGACGTCGTCGGCCAGATCGCCTTCCTGATCCGCAAAGGGCGCGGGCGCCTTGGCGCCCGGCTGCAGCGACGGTCCGCCCGGAAGTCCGGGGAGGATGGCGGGCGCGGGCGGCGGCGCGGTTTCGACGTCGAAGCCCATGATCCGTGCGACTTCGCCCTGTTCGTCGACAGGCTTCCAGCCCTGCCCCTTGACGGAGCGCATGTTGGCGAGCTGCTTGGCTTGCGCATCGGCGCGGGAGGCTTCGGCGTCCGCTTCGTCCTTGACGTTGACTGCGCGCTTCCACTTGACGATCGGCGGCTCGCCGTCGGCGCAATTGTAGGCCGTGATCCAGTCGAACAGGGTCTCACGCAGCGTCGAGCCCAGAAGATCGCTGTCGCCGTCGATCAGGGCGTCTTCGGTTTCCTTGTGGCTGTCGGCCGCCGCCTTCGATCCGACCGATCCGATGTTGGTCGACAGCGTCTGGCCGAGCACCGTCTCGGCCGTCTGCTCGTCCCAATAGCGGCACCAGCTCTCGTGCGTCAGCGTGCCCGATACCGCCGCCTGGGCGAAGTTGATGTCCGTGCCGGCCGGCACCACGAGCGCGCCGTTGACGATCGCGCCTTCGAGCGCGTCGATCAGAGCCTGTTGCTGCTGCGGCAGCGAGCCGATCGGATATTTTGCGACCGGCATGGGTGTGGCGAAGCGCTCCAGCGCCTTCATCCAGAAGGCGACGCCCTCCCGTTTGAACAGGACGTGCCAGAACAGGATGCGCCCGAGCCCCCAGCCGTAGGGATCGCTCGACAGTTCCTCGAAGCGATGGACGATGAATTTGCCCGGCGGCAGTTCGATGCCCTCGGCCATCTGGTCCCACGTCAGAAGCCGCGGCTCGCCGTCGGGGCCGAAGACGAAGCGCCGCTGGTCGTGGTTCTTCACGCTGCGCGCGACGATCCGGGCGCCGTCGCGCGCCCATTCGACCTCCGAGATCGCGAAGCCCATCAACGTTGCGTCGAGCAGGCCGAGCGCCACCCGGTCCGGCGACAGCGCCTTGAATTGCTCTTCGACGATCTTGGCCGCCTTGCGATCGACCCGCGCATCGGAGGCGGGCTCGATCGCCCACTCGCGTGCGACCAGCTTTCGCTTGCGCTTCTGCAGCACGGTGTAGGACCGGCCGTCTTTCAGCACCTCGCGATAGAGCGCGATGCCCTTGCCGCCGCCGCGATGGAGCAGCGTTTCGTCGGTCGGCCGCAGCACCCGCGAATAATGCGGGATCGTGATGTCGTTCTGCGGATTGGCGATCATCTGTATGATCGGGGACGCCGGGGGTGGCCCGCCCGTGTTCGAGATCGCCACGGCCTGCGCGGCGAAGGCCGCCTCGGCCGCCGGCTGGCGGCGCCGCTTCTTGCTCACAGCCTGTAGCCTCCGAATAGTCCGCCGCCGGCGCCGGCGCGCGCCGGGTCGTCACGCCGATCGCCGCCTTGGCGCAGGATGGTCGACGGGTCGAGCGGCTGGCCGGCGTAGACGGCCGCGCCGCTCCACAACATTTCCAGCGCGTCCGGCCCGTCGTCATGTTCGCCGTCGGGCCATTGCTCCAGCTGCTCGATCAGCGTGCGCTGCTCCGGCTGGAAGCGGATGAGGCCGGCGGCGATCGGCGGCTGCAGCCGCTCGATGCGCAGCGCCTTGTCGACGATCGGCGTGATCGGCAGGGCCGACAGCGGCACGCCCTGGCGGAGCGCCCGCTTCATGATCTCGGTGCGCAGAAACTCCTGGAACTGGACCGCCTCCACGAACCACAGCACGGCCTGATGGATGCGCTGAAGCGCGATCACATCCTCGCAGATCACGTCCGGCAGGCGGCGGCGGATCGAGGCCTCGATCACGTCGAGCACGCCCGTGTCGGGGTCGAAGCCGGCGATCAGGATGGCGGACGGGTCGTTGCGCTTCGACTTCTTGCCGAGCGAGGGATCGAGCGCGCCGAACACGATGCGCCGCGCGGGCTGCTGCGCCCAATAGACGAATTTCTGGAACGGCGAGGTTTCCGACACGGGATCGTTCTGACGCTCGCTCTTGAACGCCGCCGGGCTTTCGGCGCGCTCCTTCATGAGCATCAGCAGGGGCTGCTCTTCCGGCCAGTTGAGGACGCAGCCTTCGTCCATGTCGGCCTTGCGCGCCGCATAGAAGGCGTCGGCCTCTTCCTCGCTGCCATTGCGATAGACCTCTTCCCAGGCGTCCCACAGGTCCATGCGATCCGGGAAGCGCACGATCGAGGCGAACTTGCGCGAGGTCCAGCCGGGCTTCTTCGCCAGGCGCGCCAGGACCGCGTCGTGCATCAGCAGCGTGCCGACGACGATCAGATCCATCGAGCCGTCGGCCGGACCGCACTTGAGCACCGCTTTCAGCACCCAGCTTTCCAACTTGTCCCGGTATTCCGGGCTCTTCACGTTCTCGTCGTTCTCGATGTCGTCGAGAATGAAAAGGTCCGGCCGATAGGGGCCATGGCGGCGGCCGCGCACCTTCTGGCGCGAACCGACGGCGTCGATTTTCACGCCGTTGCGCGTGACGATCTCGACCTCGCGCCACAGCCGGCCCTTGCCGGCGGCGTCGGGGAAGTCCTGGGCGAGGCGCGGGTTTTCCTCCAGCTCGACCTTGATGGCGGCGAGCATGAGGGCCGCCTGACCTTCGACGTCCATGCCGATCAGGATGTAGCGCCGCAGCTTCAGCAGCTGCGTCCACATGACGTAGAGCTGCGACACCAGGGTCGACTTCGCCGAGCCGCGCGGCGCGATCCAGATGTCGCGGGCGCCGCGACCGCCGGGTTTCTTCTCGACGATGACAGGCAGCTGCTCGAACAGCGCGAGATGCAGCCGGTTCGGAGCCTTGGTCAGGTAGTGCGGGAAATAGGTCTCGCAGAAGAACCGGAAGCCGGTCGCGGGATCTCTGACCCTGGCGATGCGCGCAGCGCGCGCCTTCGGATCGGTCGGGAAGCCCGAGACTTCCGCGTCGATGCGCCGGCGCAGGCCCTCCGCGAAATCGGCGACCTGGTCGCGGAAGGATGAGGCGGTGAGGCGCTTCACGACGCGACGCCGGCAGGGCGTTGAATGTTTCGGTCAGCCCATTCCGCGCACCAATAGTCGCGCTCGGTCTCGACCTCGTTCATGCGCCTTGCCGGGGGCGAACGGCGGCACCAGCCAAAGCCGTGGTAGGAGCCACGGTTCTCCTCCCAGAAGAGGCAGCCGTAGCAGCGTTGCGTGTCGCGCGCGGTCTTTCGGTTCATTTGTAGATCTCCGCCAGCTGGTCGCCGAAGCCTTCGAGCGCCTCGATCAGCGCCGGCCCGGCTTCGGGGTGATGGCGCGCGACGTAGTCGCCGAACCGCTTGAGGACATCGAGCGCGACGCCCAATTCCGAAATCTTCGGGGAGACGCGGCCGGCCGCTGCGATCACTTTGTTGAAGGCGTCGGCGAGCGAGGCCAGCATTTCGACGCGCTTGATCGGCGGCAGATTGACGTCGTCGGTCACGCCGTCGATCGCCATCTTGAATTGCACCACGAAGTCTTCGACCGTCTGCGTCAGAACCGCGTCGCGGCCGTTGCCGCTGAGCGTCATCGCGGTTCTGACGCGGTCCCAGTCGTCGTCGCGCTCGGCCGCCTCGCGCTTCCAACGCCGCGCCGATCCCTCGGGCACGCCAGCCGCGATGGCTGCGGCCGGCAGCGTCAGCCCGTCGACGACATAGGCCTTGCGCAAGGCGCGGAGCTTGGTTGCGTCCCGCGCCATGTCATTCTCCGCGGTTCTTGAGGCTTTCGGCAATGAGATCGACGCCGAGCGACGCGAGCGTCGGCCGACCGATGCCTTCGAGCTTGCGGCGGCCGGAGACGTGGTCGACGCCCTTCTTCGTGAGCGTCGCGACACGCACCGAGCCTTCCGCCCGCACCGTGATCACGCCCATGCGCGCGAGCCAGTCGAGCTGATCGAACAGCCATTCGTCCGGCTCGATGATGCCGAACCGCTGCAACTCGACATCGAGATGCGTGGTCGAGAGCGTCAGGCTATCCTTGGTCGCGAGCGCTTTGACGATGACCTGCCGGGCGTCACGGATGTAGGTTTCGACGAGGCTCATGCTGTCGCTCCGGCGCGCGGACGGGTTTCTTCGGCCTTGGCGCGGGCCTGTTCGAGCGCGTCTTCCTGCAGACGCCACGCGATATTGCGGACGGGCTCCACGCGCTCGAACAGCTTGTCGAGCTTGCCCTCGATCCGCGTCGTCTGGAGTTCGAGCTTGTGGACGCTGTCCTTATCGGGCAGGTGGCGGAATTCGTTCTCGATCCGCGCAACGGCGCTTTCGACTGTGTCGACCCGCTCGAACGCCCGGCCGACGTCCGATTTGAGCGAGCGGACGTCCAGGCTGGCATTGCCGATCGCGTTCAGCAGTTCCTGCTTCAGGGCGAGGCGGGCTTTCTCTTCCTCGTCGCGCATGGCCTTCAGGGCCTCTTCGTGCCGCTTCGAGCGCGACGATCGCACGGCGATCAGGAGCGATACGCCGGCCGTGATGAGCGACCCGCCGGCGATCACGACGCTCGCCCATTGTGCGACCGTTCCCCACTCCATCAGCCCTGCGCCCCTCTGCAAATCCGGATCGCGTTCGTCTCGCGGCGCCATTCGCCCGCGAGCAGTTCCAGCGCCCATTCATCGGCATGGGCGTCGATAAAATCGGCGACGGCGCGTTTCTGCGTCGCGGTCCAGTCGGTCGGCGTTCCGCAGCGGGGCGCGAGCGCCTGGCGGATTTCAGCCTTTCGCGCCGCCGGCTCCGCCGCCCTGGCCGGCGCCGCCGCGATCGGCGGCGTCTGCCTCAGCTCGCAGCTCGTGAGCGATAGAGCGAGCGTCAGAACGATCGGCGGCGTTACGCGACTGCGCATCTGCGATCTCCGCCGTGTCCTGCGTGGTTTCGGCGGCCGCCGCCGTCGCGCCGGCCGCACGCATGTTCTCCTCCGCCTTTTCGGCGAGGACCGCTTTCCCGAAGTCGACGATTGTCTGGATGACCTTCGCCACCGGGCCGAGCGCGGCCAGCGCCGAGACGACGCCGCTCATTCCGTAGGGCCATTGTGCTGCGCCCTCTCCAGCGGAGTGACCACGGTTCCAGTCAGCAGATAACGCGTCGCCTTGCCGGGCTGGCCGTGGAGATGCGCGACGAAGACGAGGTTGCCCGTGTGCCCGTCGCGCTCCGGCTCGATCCGCACCGAGGCGCGCTTATGCGCAGCTTCGGCGATCAGCTGCTCGAACGTCTGCATCAGCCGTTCGTTTTGTTCAGCAGGCCGATGAGCAACTGCAGCTTGGAGCCGAGGCCCACGGCGATCAGGCCTTCCGCCACCGCCTGGGTGAAGGAAATGTCGACATGCATGGAGGACGGCAGGATGCCGAGCGCATTCGCGCCGGCCGCCGCGATCAGGAGGATAGCGCCGGAAAACGTCTTGCCCTTGCCGATGATGGTCGAGAAATTCATGGTGCTCACTTCGTCACATGCTTGACCGCCCACATGACGGCCTCTTCGATTTTCGTGGCGGCGATCGACAGCTCGCGGCTTGCGCCGCGCGACTGGATGAGGCGCAGGAAATCCGCGCCGGCGTCCTTGATCGCCTGCATCGCGGCCTTTTCCTCGTCGGTGAGGACGCGATATTGATGGCGCATCGTGTTGTTGACGGTGCGATCGTCCGACGCGCTATCGACCTGCATCGCGGCGCTCCCGTTCGAGTTCGCCCATCACGATCTCCACATGCTTTTGAGGATTTCATGCGCGGCCGCCGCGATGGCGGCGAACAACAGCCCGCCGCCGAGCAGAACGAGGCAGACCGCTGGGATTGCCGTCAGCATCACGCTGTGTCCTTGCGGCCGAGAACCCGCGACGTGAAGGACGCCATCGGCCAGGCCGGGCCGGGATCGATCTTGCGATGCGGCGCGATGTCGTCGTGGCCGGCGATGTCGGCAATGCCGTAGGCCGCGCAGATGGCAGTCGCCACGCCGATCGCGGCCTCGATCTGCGCCGCCGGATAGGTCTCCCACGGCTGGCGGCCGCCGCCGTTCTTGTGCGCGGCGATCGCGACGCGATCGAGCGGAACCGCCTTGTGCGTCAGACGGTCGTAATAGCCGCCGCCCGCCAGCTCGCCGAGCAGGCCGGAATTGACCATTTCGACGCCGATCGCGAAGCTGTTGCAGCCCTGACGCCCGCGCCACTCGCTGACGCCGGCGTGCCAGGCGATGCGATTGAACGGGACAAGCTGCGAAATCCGCCCGTCCTCGCCGATGACGAGATGGGCTGAAACGCGATTGGCGGCTTTGCCGTCGGTCAGCGTCCGCACGGCGCCATCGAACGACGGCGAGCCGGTGTAGTGCATGACCAGCAGCGACGCCTTCAGCACGCCGCCTTGGTTCGGCGACGGGACTTGCGAGACGGGCGCGCCGTCCTTCAGGAGGACGTGGTTCTTGACCGAGAACATTGGCGGCTCCTACGGCAGGCGGGAGACGCGGACGGGGGCGGCGCCGGCGCGCTCGATGCCGATGGCGCGGGCAGCGCCGCGCGACAGGTCGAGCGATCGGCCCGTCCAGGCGGCGGGGCCGCGGTCGTTGACGACGACGATGGCCGATCGGCCGCCGTGCGAGACCCTGAGCCGCGTGCCGAAGGGCAGCGTGCGATGCGCGGCGGTCAGCGCCCAGGGGCGGAAGGGCGCGCCGGAAGCGGTGTAGCGCGACAGCGGCTCGCCACCGCCATACCAGGAGGCGCGCATGACGCGGCCGGTCTCGTCGGCCGGCCATTGCACGACGCGAATGACCGCGCCGCGGCCGAGGACGCGCGGCTGCGCGAAGAAGCCGATCATCGCCTCCGGACGCGCGGCGTCGGAGAAGGCGTAAGCGGGTTGCAGGCCGAACGGCAGAAGGACCGCCGAAACCAGCAGGAGCAGGACAAATGACAGGAAACGCATGGGACACCGCGAACAGAGAAATCGCAGCGTCGAAAGGACAATGACCGCCCTCTAAGAACGAGGGGACATTGTCCGCACCTTGCTCAGAAAAGCCGGCCTTGCGCGTCGTCCTCGTCGTCGGCGACGAGACGCCGAACGTGCCGCTCGGTGTAGTTCGCGGCCTTGGCGGCAGCATTGCGCGACGCGCCAGCGCGATGCAAGGCGCGCACGAGGCGGCGGCGGCTGGCGCCATCGTGCTTCGGCACCTCGATGCGGGTGCCGCCGAATTGTTCCATGATCTTGCGGGCGTGGGCCTCGCCCATGGCGTTCAGCTCGTGATCGGCGGACCATGTCGCGGGAATGTAGAGGCGCAGGCCGCCGAAATGGCGGATGAAGGCCTCGGCAGTGTCAAAGCCGCAATGCTCGACGAACGTCCGGAACATGTCGATCACAACAGTCTCCCCTGCGAGGGGGTGGACTTGTCCTGGGCTTCGAGGGCGCGGGCGCCGCGCTCCAGCCGCTCGGCCTTCGCCTGCGCGCGCGCCCAGATCGCCTCGCAATGCCGGGCGACGCGCACGAGCGCGTTGCAATGGGCGAGCAGGGCGGCGAAGTCCGGCGTGTGCATGGCGGCCTTCGCGGCGCGGGCGGCGGCCGCCGCCTCCTGCGCCGTCCGCTCCATGCCAAGGTC